>NZ_BAFQ01000189.1 GCF_000308375.1 Nocardia aobensis NBRC 100429
AATATCAGCAGGCATATCAGGACGTGCTGGACCGCACCGATACCGAGCACGCGCCGTGGTACGTCGTCCCGGCCGACCGGAAATGGTTCGCCCGCCTGGCGATCACCGAATTGCTCATCGACGCACTGAGCGGCCTGAAGCTGACCTGGCCCGCGCCGCACTTCGACATCGAGACCGAGAAGGCGCGGCTCGCGGCGAGCTGATCCGCATGGAGACACCGGTCACCGCCGGGAAGATTTCGATCGGAATCTCGGGGATCTCTCAGGTTGAGCGGGAATCATGTGGTGCCGAGTGTGCCCGGCGCGGCGGCCCGCTGATCATGCGGCACCGCGACGGCGCGGAGGACGGCCCGTACGATCGCAGGCGGCGCCCGGCCGCACGAGGTCGCACACATACACGTAACACAGGAAAGGCGTGGTGAACTCCGAGGTGAGCAAGAATCCGCGTGGGAAGAACTCGCTGACGGCGATGCGAGGCGGAGATCGCACGCGCACGATCCTGATTCAGGTGGGTGTCGCGGCCGTGCTGATCGCGCTCATCGCGGCCATCGGCATCAGTATCGCCGTCAAACAGTCCAACAAGAACGACACCGGGCCGGTGCCCTCGGTCGCCGCGCAGCCGGCCGCACCCGACGCGGTCACCGGATCGATCACCGACAAGGGCGAGATCAAGATCGGCAAGCCCGGCGCCAAGGTCGACATCCGCGTCATCGCCGACCTGCAGTGCCCGGCCTGCAAGATGTTCGAGAGCGCCAACGCCAAGGCCATCGAGGACGCGGTGAACGCCGGCACGGCCAGCGTTCGCTACAACATCATCGCCTTCCTGGACCAGTCCTCGGGCGGCACCCGCTACTCCTCGCGCGCGGCCAACGCCGCCTACTGCGTGGCCGGCTCCGACCCCACCAAATTCCTGCCGTGGCTGACCACCATGTACGAGCAGCAGCCTCCGGAGGGCGGCACCGGCCTGCCCGACGAGAAGCTGGTGCAGATCGCCCAGGCCGCGGGATACACCGATCCGGCCGTGGCCGAGTGCATCACGTCGGACAAGTACGACAAGTACGTGCAGAAGACCACCAAGGACGTGCTCAACAGCGGCATCAAGTCCACGCCGACGGTGTACGTCGACGGTAAGCAGATCACCAGCTCGCAGCAGCTGATGCAGCCCGACGGTCTGCGCCCGGTGATCGAGGCCGCGGCCAAGTGATCACCGCCCGGCCCCGCCCCGCGTGGCTGCTCCTGCTCGGCACTCTGCTGGGCTGGCTGGCCGCGGTGACACTGACGATCGAAGATTTCAAACTGCTGAAGGATCCGTCCTATCGGCCGTCGTGCAGCATCAACCCGATCCTGTCCTGCGGTTCGGTGATGGCGACCCATCAGGCGTCGGTGTTCGGATTCCCGAATCCGATCATCGGCGTGACGGGATTCTCGGTGGCGGTCACCATCGCGGTGCTCGCGGTCGCCGGTGTCGCCCTGCCGCGCTGGTTCTGGGGCGGGCTGTGGATCGGGCTGATCGCCGGAATGGGCTTCGTCTTCTGGCTGATCTTCCAGAGCCTCTACCGCATCGGCGCACTGTGCCCGTACTGCATGGTGGTGTGGACGATCACGCCGATCTGCCTGGCGGTGGTCACCGATCAACTGTGGGGCGGGGCCCGCGGGATCATGGGCATCATCGCGCAGTGGCGGTGGACGATCGTGGTGGTCTACTACGCGATCGTGCTGCTGCTGGTCTTCCTGCGCTTCCAGGACTACTGGCTCTCGCTGTTCTGATCAGTTGGGCGGGCCGGCGGCCAGCGTCACCGCGAGCGCGCGGTGAGTGCCGTCCGGCTCGACCAGATCCAGCCGGATCACCTCGTCCGGCCGGCGCACATTGAGTGCGGCCTTGAGGCTCTGCGCCGAGGTGACCGGAGTGTCGTCGACCGCGACGATCACCTCGCCGGAATTCATCCCGGCCGCGAAGGCCGGCAGCCCGTAGATCGCCACGTCCACCCGGGCGCCGGTGGGCTTGGCATCGGATGTCAGCACACCGAGAGTCGCGGTCGGGCCGACGTGGACGGTATCGGTGGGAATGCCGGTGCGGATCTGGCGCACCACGCTCAACGCCCGATCGATCGGCACCGCGTATCCGCTGGCCCGGCCCTCGGAGCGGGACAGTTCTCCCGAGGCGGCGGTCACCACGCCGATCACCGACCCGGACCGGTCGACCAGGGCGCCACCGGACTGCCCGGAAACCACCGGCGCGGCCACCTCGATCATGCCGATCAACGCCTTGCGCGACAGATCGGCGGCATCGCGCGCGACGATCGAGGCATCCAGCGCCGTGACCGTGCCCGGTGTCGCGGTCGGGGAACCGGTTCCGCCCGCATTGCCGATCGCCAGCGCCTGATCACCGACCCGGACCCCGGCGGAGCTGCCGATGCGGGCCACCGCCAGCGCCGCCGCGCCGGTCAGTGACAGCAGGGCGATATCGGCGTCGGAGTCGTAGCCGAGCACCGTCGCCGGATAGTGCCCGCCGTTGCCGAGATCGCCGACGGTGATGGTCTCCGCCCCCTTCACCACATGGTGGCTGGTCAGGATCTCCCCGCCGGGACTGAGCACGATGCCCGAACCGGCCGCGCCCATCCCGCTGGGCCGGATCGACACGTTGATGTTCACCAGTTCGGGTTCGACCGCCGAGGCCACCGCCGCGGGGTCCATCGGCGGCACGGGCGGGCCGAACAGCGCCGAGGTGGAGTGGCCGGCGGGTACCGCCCAGCGCGGCAGATCGCCGCGGTAGCCCAGAAACGCCGCGCCGACCAGGGCCATGACGAGCACGAAGACGACCGTCGACAGCCACCCGCCGCGAGCCGGACGCGATTGCCGGCCCGAATGCTGCTCGTCCATCGCCGCTCCCGATTCTGCATGCCCGGGGTGGGCTGGCGGAGTTTGTGCTTTTATGTGTACCAAATCGGCGGGGCGCCCGGTATCACTCCTGCAATGCCGCCACCGCGAACATCAGCGCGGCGCCCGCGATCGTGCAGAACAGCACGGCCCGCGACGGCCGGCCCGAATGTGCTTCCGGCAGAATGTCACTCGTTGCCAGATACAGCAGGAATCCGGCGAAATATCCCAGATACAGGCCCGCGACGTCGGCGGGCACCCGGATCACCGTGCCGATGACCGCACCCGCCACCGGCGCCAGCGCGTCCAGGACCAGCAGGGTCAGCGCCCGCCGCCGTGCGTTGCCGTACAGCGTGGGAATGGTGAAGGCGTTGAATCCGTCGGCGAAATCGTGCGAGATCACCGCGATCGCGACCGAGACGCCCAGGGCCGTCCCGGTCTGGAACCCGACGCCGATGCTCAGGCCGTCGAGCATGCTGTGGAAGATCAACCCTCCGGTGGCGACCAGGCCGACCTGGGGAAAGTCGTGGGTGTGGCGGCCGAAATCCTGTTCGTGACCGACGTGGATCGCCATCTCGCGTTCGATGATGTGAATGGTGAAGAAGCCGATCACCGCCGCCACGAGTACCCCGGGCACCCCCGCGACGAGCTGACCGGATTCGGCCAGCGCATCGGGAATCAGGTCGAAGGCGACCACACCGAGCATGATTCCGGCGGCCAGCCCGAGGATCAGCCGCTTGCGCTCGCCGATGCGCGCGGCCACCAACCCGCCTGCCAGCGTCGAACACATCGAGAGCAGGGCCAGCAGGATCGCCACCGAATCAGCATCCGATATCGGCGCGAGCCCGCCGAGCACATCCGATCGGCGGGTCGCCTGGTGGGGATAGTTTGCATAGGCAACCATGCGGGGGTAGGCATGAACGCATGACCACAGCTGCCGCGTATTCCGTGTCCGCGCCCGACGGGCGGTTCACCAAGACCACCATCGAACGCCGCGCACTCGGCCCGCACGACGTGCTGATCGATATCAAGTACGCCGGCATCTGCCACTCCGACATCCACACCGCGCGCAACGAGTGGCACGGCACCAGGTACCCCTGCGTCCCGGGTCACGAGATCGCCGGCCTGGTCGCAGCGGTCGGCTCGGAGGTGACCGAGTTCGCGATCGGCGACCGGGTCGGCGTGGGCTGCATGGTCGATTCGTGCGGACAGTGCGAGCCCTGCTTGGCCGGTGAGCAGCAGTACTGCGCGCGCGGCGCCACCATGACCTACAACGGCACCGTCCCGGAGGAGACCCAGGCCGGCGGCTACACCCTGGGTGGGTACTCGACCCAGGTGGTGGTGACCGACGGCTTCGTGGTGGGCATTCCGGAGGGCATCGGACTCGACGAGGCCGCGCCGCTGCTGTGCGCGGGAATCACGCTGTATTCGCCGCTACGGCACTGGAACGCCGGCCCCGGCAAGCAGGTGGCCATCATCGGCATGGGTGGCCTGGGCCATGTCGGGGTGAAGATCGCCGCCGCGATGGGCGCCGAGGTGACGGTGCTGAGCCATTCGCTGAACAAGGAGGACGACGGCCGGCGGTTCGGCGCGCACCACTACTACGCCACCACCGACCGCCAGATCTTCCGCGATCTGCGCAACCGGTTCGACCTGATCATCAACACCGTCTCGGCCGATCTGCCGATCGACACCTATATGCGCCTGCTGAACCTCGACGGCACCATGGTGATCCTCGGCCTGCCCGATCAGCCGCTCGCGGTGCGGCCGTTCACTCTCACCGGCAACCGCCGGTCGCTGGCCGGTTCGAATATCGGCGGCATCCCGCAAACCCAGGAGATGCTGAACTTCTGCGCCGAACACGGCATCGGTGCGGAGATCGAGGTCATCTCCGCCGATCGCATCGACGAGGCCTATGAGCGGGTGGTCGCCAGCGACGTGCGGTACCGGTTCGTCATCGACGCCGCCACCATGTGAATTTCGAGGCGACGCCGGCGTCCGCGCGCTCGGCGTCGTCACCGGACGGCGAAACCGTGCCCTCGCCGGTCGGCGGCAGCGAGCCGGCGGCGGATCGCGCCCCGCTGTCGCCGGACGACACTGCCGTGCCGCCGACCGGTGATGCTGGCGCGCTGTCGGCCGATGACGCTGCCGCGCCTGCGGCCGATGACGCTGCCGCACCTGCGGCGGTGCGGTGCAGCAACTCCGCGAGATTGCGGCGCACCCGGCCCATCTGCGCCCGGCTGTGATCGTTGGTGTCGTATTCGACCTGCACCGTCAGCCGCTCGCCCAGGGTGAAGGCGGTCAGCTTGGGCGGCATCCCGGGCCCCATGGCGAGCAGGTTGTCGCGCACCAGCCGGACCCCTTCGGGGACGATGTGGTCCGGCACCCGGCCGATGTTCGACAGCGCGATACTGGGCTGTTCCGCGAGCATCCGGGCGGTGGCCTCGTCGCGAATGTATCTGCCCGCCAACGCCACCCGCGCGGGGTCGCGACGCTCGAGCGCCGCGCGGACATCGGCGTGCACCACCTTCCCCAGGTCGAACGGATCGGCGGATTCGGCCACCGCCAGGAGCGTGCCCCAGCCGGAGGCGCAGTTGAGCACCGTCTCGTCGGGCAGCCACGGATCCAGGGCCGCCCGCATATCGGCGGCATAACCGCAGACCATCGGCAGTGCGCCGACGCCGCCCAGTTCGGCTCGCACCGCGGCCAGCGCACACCCGCTCAACAGGGCGTTCACCCCGATTCCGGCCGCGCGCGCCGCCGCGGCGAAGGCTGCGGTCACCTCCGGTTCCAGTTCGATCCGCTCGGCGACGAAGAGTCCGCGTCCCGATCCGGCCGTGCCGTCGCGGGGCAGGCGCGCGGGCGGCTCACCGATGATCGTGCGCATCGCCGCGAGCAGTTCGGCGACTTCCGCTTCGGAGACGACGGCGGTGAGGCGCTCATCGACCGCTTGCGGCAGTTCATGATTCGCGCGCACCGGCATGGGCGCGCCACGGCGGTGGGCGGTATAGCGCCGCCACATCTCGTCCAGCAGCGCGAAAGCCGAACGGCCATCGGTGATTCCGTGGTGAATGACGAGCACGATGCGGGTCCGGTCGTCCTCGCGGAACACCCGCGCGAAGAACAAACCGTCGTCCCACGGTTGCGGCTGATTGACGAAGTCGACGTATTCGATGTCGCCGCCCGGGCTTTCGGTGACCGGAGGACGGTAGCCCTCGACGTGGCGGAGCACGAGCATCCCGCCGTCGTCGACTCGGCGGCAGCTGAGCAGCGGATGTCCGGCGGCCAGTTCGGCGAGCACCGTGCGTAGCAGTTCGGTGTCGAATTCCCCCTCGACGGCCGATCCGATGAACAGCGCCATTCCGCCGACCGGCACGGAACCGAAGGTGGCGTGTTCCTGGAAGTAACCCGATTCGAAGGGCGATATCGGACGTTGCGTGACCATACCGAGAACCATACAGCCGTTTCAAACACTTGTCACAAACATTTGTTTGAAACATGCGTCAGCGAGTACTTGCTACCCTGCCGACGTGGGAACACGTGAGGATCTGCTCTCAGCCGCCAAACACTGCCTGGCCGAACGCGGCTACGCCCGGACCACGGTGCGCGATATCGTGGCCGCCTCGGGGAGCAACCTCGCCGCGATCAACTACCACTTCGGCACCCGCGACGCCCTGCTCACCCAGGCCATGATCGAATCGTCCGCCGAGGCCGTGCAGCAGATCCTCGACGCGCTCGCCGAAAGCAGCGAACCGCATCCGGCCGAGCGGCTGCTCACTTTCCTGAGGCGTCTCATCGCCACCTTCACCGACCAGCGGGCGCTGTGGGCGGCGAATATCGAAAGTCTCGCCCAGGCATTGCATTCCGGTGAGGTCAAGGCGGACATCGCGGCCAAACAGCGCGAGGGAAAAGCGGCACTGACTCGAATGTTGTTGCCCACCAGGGATATCGCGGACGACGACGGCGGTCCGATCGGCGTGCTGCTCTGGACGCTACTCGACGGCCTGCTCGTCCAGTGGTTGCTGGACCCGAAGTCCGCCCCCTCGGCCGAGCAGCTCGTCGCCGGTCTGCGCATCCTCGCCCCGATGCTGTAGCCGCCGGGGAGGAAGCGACCGTCGACGAATCGCGCCGGTCACGCGGGCCGGCAAACGGTCATCGGCGCACCGGCACCGACGAACCTCACGCGCCGAGGACCACGCGAAGCACACTGCCCGTTCCCGTGGTGACCAGCAGCGCACGGTCGTCGGTGGGGATTCTCGAGACCGAGGTGGCCGGCACGCCCAGGTCGGCGACCGTGCAGACCCCGCCGGTGGCCGGGTCGACGCGGACCACGCGAGCGGTCGTGGTCGCGACGTACAGCATGCCGTCCGGGCCCACGGTGAGATCGTCGGGCAGGGCGGTCAGCGGGAGAGCACCGACGGTGACCGAGGCGACGGTCGTCTGCGCCTGCGGAGCGCCGACGGGGATGCGGACGATGCGGCCGTCGAGGCTCTGATAAAGGGTCGCGTAGAGCGAATCACCCTGCGACACAATGCCGTTCACGCCGGAGGCGGCCGCGCGTGCGGTCCAGTCCGCGTCGACGGAGCCGCCGGGCCGCACCTTCACCACGCCGTGCGCGGTATCGGCGACATACAGATCGCCCGCCCCGTCGAAGGTCGCGCCGTTGGCCATGCCGAGACCGGAGACGTAGACCTGCGGCACCGGATGGTCGGCGCCGGGATCGAATCGCACCACGCCGGAGTCGTGCGCGCCGGGTAGCAGTCCGGCCGACGAGTCGCCGAAGACTACGTACAACGAACCGTCGGGCCCGAGCCGGATGGCGCCGGGCGCGTCCACCGGCACCTCCGCGGTGACGTGGCCCGCGGAATCATAGCGCTGCACCACATTTCGGAAGACCCGCGAGACCCAGAGGTCGCCTCGGGCGTCGTAGCCGAGGTTCTCCGCGAAATCCAGCAGCGGAGCCGAGGCGGGCAGCACCTGCTCCACCGATGCGGCCCGACAGCCGGGCGCCTCGGCGTGCACCGGGGCGAGCGTGGCCGGAAGCACGGCCGCGGCGCTCACCCACACTGTCGCGAGGACACCCACACCCACGACGTGTCCGACGCGGTTCGCACCGGCCCGGCCGAGCCGAGAGATCCGTCGCCGGCCGCAGTGTGCAGCCCACGGGAACGAACCACCCATCACGGCCCTCCTGCCGCTCGCCTGCGTACCCGTGCGACCGCCTTCGCACCCGGGCGTCGACGCCACCCGGACCGGTCGGCGGGTCCGGCAGAATCCTACGTGCCGCGGTCCGGAGACGCCCGGGCTCGGGCGCACCGACCACACCCGCACAGCCGCCCGCCGCAACACGGTGGTGCAGGCCGCGGTCGACCGCAGTCCGGCTCATATACGTCGCGTGGCTTGTAAGCGACTGTGTACCTTGATATTCCGACGCGCTACGACCCACCGTCCGCGCCCCGCGCGACCCCGCCGGCTCCCGCCCCGATTCGCCGGCACCGAACTCCGCTCCCGACCGCCCCGCACAGCGTAAGGTCGACCCTGGAACCGGTCCGGACGGTCTCTACGGCTGTCACCGCAGGTCGGCCCGGCCGGATCCGTGTCGGTGTTCGGCAACCGTGCTGGAGGTCCTCGCGTGCCCGACCGTGAATCGTTCGACTACATCATCATCGGAGCGGGGAGCGCGGGCTGCGTCCTCGCCCATCGCCTCACCGAGGATTCCCAGGTCTCGGTCCTGCTGCTGGAGGCCGGTCCCGACGACCGTGCCGACGAGATCAAGATTCCGGCGGCGTGGGGGAAATTGATTCGCACCCAATGGGATTGGCGATACGAGACCACGCCGCAGAAACATCTCGGCGGCCAGCGCGCGTACTGGCCGCGGATGAAGGCGCTGGGCGGCTGCTCGTCGATGAACGCGATGATCTTCATCCGCGGCAATCGCGCCGACTACGACGGCTGGCGGCGCGACTTCGGCGCGGTCGGCTGGAGCTACGAGGACGTTCTGCCCTATTTCGTGCGGTCGGAGACCAACACCGGCCTGCGTTCGCCCTATCACGGCACCGACGGCCCGCTGCACGTCGAGAACCGCCGCTTCACCCATGAGCTGACCGATGCCTGGATCGCCGCCGCCGCGGCCGCGGGCCTGCCCCGCACCGACGACTTCAACGGCGCGACGCAGGAGGGTGTGGGCCGCTACCAGGTCACCCATCGCAACGGCCGCCGCTGGTCCACCGCCGACGGCTATCTGCGCCCGGCGCTGGACCGGCCGAATCTGACGGTGCGGACCGAGGCACACGCCACCGCGCTGGTACTCGACGGCACCCGCGCGGTCGGCGTCACCTATCGCCGCCACGGCAGCGAGCACACGGTGCACGCCGAGGCCGAGGTGCTGCTGTCCGGCGGTGCGGTCAATTCGCCGCAGTTGCTGATGCTTTCCGGTATCGGGCCCGCGGCGCATCTGCGTGACCTGGGCATCGATGTGGTGGTGGACCTGCCCGGCGTCGGCGAGAACCTGCACGACCACCCGGTGACCCCGATTCTGTGGCGCACCCGCGGCGTCTCCGATCTCGCCGATTTCGAGACCCCGTTCCGGCTCGCGCAGTGGCAGGCCCTCGGTCGTGGGCCGCTGACCTCCAATGTCGGCGAGGGCGGCGGATTCGTGCGCACCCGCGAGGGCCTCGAGGGTCCCGACATCCAGTACCACGTCGCGCCGACGGCGTTCTACGACAACGGTTTTCACGAGAACATCGCTCCGATGTTCACCGCCGGGCCGACGCTGGTCGACGTGCACAGCCGCGGCCGGTTGCGGTTGCGGTCGGCCGATCCGCTGTGGAAGCCGGAGATAGATCCGGCCTACTTCTCCGACCCGCGCGATGCGGATGCCCTGCTCGCCGGCTGCCGGCAACTGCTCGAGATCGCGCGGCAGCAGCCATTGGCTGCCCACCTCGACCGCTCCTACCTGCCCGAAGACGCCGACCGGATCGACGAGGACGGCTGGCGGGCCCATATCGCCCGCTGGACGCAGACGCTGTTCCACCCCGTCGGCACGTGCGCCATGGGCACCGGCGAGACCGCGGTGGTCGACCCCGAACTGCGCGTCCACGGCGTGAGCGGACTGCGCGTGGTCGACGCCTCGGTCATGCCCCGCATCGTCCGCGGCAATACCAACGCGCCGACCGTCATGATCGGTGAGAAGGCGGCCGACCTGATCCGCGGCCGCACCCCGTCGGCCACCACCGGCACCGCGACGAAGGAGGCCACCCGATGACGACAGTGAACGATATCCGTGAGCTCGACACGCACGCCACCTTCGACGTGCACGATCCCGGTACCGGCGAGGTGGTGGGCACCTACCCGATCCACACCGAGGCCGATGTCGAGGCGGCGGTGGCCCGAGCCCGCACGGCATTCGACTGGTGGTCCGGCCTCGACTACGCCGAACGGGCCCGGCGCTTGGCCGGATTCGCCGGACTGCTGGCCCGGCGGATGCGGCAGCTGGCCGCGGTGATGCACGACGAGACCGGTAAGCCGTATTCCGATGCCGCGCTCGAGGTGGCGCTGAGTCTCGACCATCTGAAGTGGGCGGGCCGCAACGCTCCGAAGGTGTTGGGCCGCAAGAGCGCCCGGGTGGGACTGCTCACGATCAACCAGGCGGCATCGGTGGAGTACAAGCCGCTCGGCGTCATCGGCGTGATCGGCCCCTGGAACTATCCGGTGTTCACGCCGCTGGGTTCGATCGTGTACGCGCTGGCGGCGGGTAACGCCGTGGTGTTCAAACCCAGCGAATACTCCCCCGGCGTCGGGCGCTGGCTGGTCGACATGTTCGCCGAGGTCGTCCCGGAACAGCCGGTGCTGCAACTGATCACGGGCGAGGGGCCGACCGGTGCCGCGCTGTGCCGCTCGGGTGTGGACAAGATCGCCTTCACCGGCTCCACCGCGACGGCCAAGAAGGTGATGGCCGCCTGCGCCGAGAGCCTCACGCCGCTGGTCGCCGAATGCGGTGGCAAGGATGTGCTGCTCGTCGACGCCGACGCCGATCTGGACGCCGCGGCCGACGCCGCGCTGTGGGCCGGAATGGCCAATGCCGGCCAGTCCTGTATCGGCACCGAACGGGTCTATGTGCACGAGCGCGTCTACGACAGCTTCGTCGACACCCTGGTGACGAAGGCGAAACAGCAACGCGCGGGCAATGATCCGGGCGCCAAGATCGGCCCCATCACGATGCCGAAGCAGCTCGAGGTGATCCGCCGACACATCGAGGACGCCGTCGCGCGGGGCGGACGGGCGCTGACCGGCGGCGCCGACTCCATCGTCGGGCAGGTGGTGCAGCCGACCGTACTGGTCGACGTGCCCGAGGACGCCCCGGCCGTCACCGAGGAAACCTTCGGGCCCACCCTCACCGTCGCGAAGGTGCCCGATATGGATACCGCGATCGCCCGCGCCAACGACAGCCGCTACGGGCTGTCCGCGGCCGTGTTCTCGAAGGCACGCGGGCGGGAACTGGCCGACCGGCTGCGCACCGGGATGGTCAGCGTCAACGCGGTTTTCACCTTCCCGCAGATTCCGTCGCTGCCGTTCGGCGGTGTCGGCGACTCGGGCTTCGGCCGCATCCACGGACCCGACGGCTTGCGTGAATTCACCTACGCCCACGCCGTCGCGCGGCAGCGCTTCCCCTCGCTGCTCGCCCTGACGACCTTCGATCGCACACAGAAGGCCGACGACACCATGGCCACTCTGATGGCGCTGCTGTTCGGCCGGCACTGATTCACACAGCACGAAGGCCACGTCCGGCGCGGAGCCGGGCGTGGCCTTCGCCCGTATACGACCTGTGTGGACTACTTCCCGGTCTGCTCGTGCAGTGCCTTCTTCGCGGCCTGCTGCGCGGCGTCGACCTGCTTTTCGAACTTGCCGCTGGTCTGCTTGTCGACCAGATCGCCGACCTTGTCGATCACCGGGTCGAGTTTGTCGGCATTCTTGGCCGCCAGGTCGGCTGCCTTACCGGCGGCATCCTTGAGCTGGTCGAACATACCCATGAGCGGTTCTCCTGATCTCGAAACAGTATTCGTAGGCTAACGCCTATTCAGCCGCTTCGGCGCGGCGCCGCACCCGGCGAGCCGCGGCGACCATATTGCGCAGCGACGGGTCCAGCTGCCAATAGTGGCGGGTCTTCAAACCGCCGTCCGGATTCGCCCACAGCCGCTGCGGTGACACGGCTTCGGCTGCGGCGGTGAGCAATTCGTCGATCTCGTCGATGTCCGGAATGCGCGCCGAACGGCTCTCGTACACACCGGGACCCACGCCGTGGCTCAGGCCGTGCCCCTCCTCCACATCCTCGGTCAGCGCCTTGAGCACCCATTCCAGGGAGCGGGTCGCGACGATGGCGGTGACGTCGGCGTCGAGTTCCTCGATGGCACGCACGATTTCGGAGCGGGCCGAGTACGCGATATGGGTGTGGATCTGAGTGTCGGGGCGCACCCCGGAGGTCGCCAGCCGGAACGCGTTGACCGCCCAGCGCAGATATTCGGTGCGCCCGTCGGGTCGCAGCGGCAGCAGCTCGCGGACCGCCGGTTCGTCGACCTGGATGATCGCCACGCCGGCCTTCTCGAGATCGGCCAGTTCGTCGCGGATCGCGAGCGCCACCTGATCGGCGGTCTCGTACAGCGGCTGGTCCTGGCGCACGAACGAGCGGGCCACCATCGTCACCGGACCGGTCACGATGCCCTTCACCGGTTTGTCGGTGAGCGACTGCGCGTAGGTGATCCACTCCACCGACATCGGCTTCGGCCGCGACACGTCGCCGTAGATGATCGGCGGCCGCACACACCGCGAGCCGTAGACCTGCACCCAGCCGAAGTGGGTGGTGGCGAAACCGTCGAGCAGTTCGGCGAAGTACTGGATCATGTCGTTGCGTTCGTGCTCACCGTGCACGAACACATCGAGGCCGATGTCCTCCTGCAGGCGGATGGTCGACTCGATCTCGGCCTCGATCCGCTTGCGGTACTCCTCGTAGGACAGCCGGCCTTCGCCCAGGTCGTAGCGGGCCTGGCGCACCGCGTCGGTCTGCGGGAAGGAACCGAGCGTGGTCGCCGGAACCAGTGGCAGATTCAGCCGCTCCCGCTGCGCCTCGGCGCGCACCTCGTAGGGTTCGCGCTCCCGCATCTGCGGGGTCACCGCGTAAACCCGTTGCCGCACAGCATGTTTCTGCTTGAAGTGCACCGAGGTCGGCCGCTTGGCCCACTTCGCCGCGGTCTCGCCCCCTTCCCCGCCGCGATGCACCTCCGTCAGCGCCTTCGCCAGCGAAACGACCTCGAGCACTTTCTGTTTCGCGAAGGCGAGGCGGTCGGCGACATTGCCCTCGATGTCGTATTCGACCAGCAGGTCGTAGGGCACGTGCAGCAATGTGGTCCCGGTGGACACGACGAGGTCCGGGCACACCTTCGACAGCGCGTTGAGGTATTCCAGGGTGACCAGCCGGTCGGCACGCCAGACGTTGGTGCCACTGATCACGCCGGCGTAGAGCCGCTTGCGCCGGATTCCGGGAATCTCGGCGAGTTCCTCGGGCCGGGTGCGGTGGCTGGCCAGGTCGAGCCCGATCGCCTCCACCGCGGTACCCGCCAGAATCCGCACGGCCTCGGCGAAATCGCCGTACTGGCCTGTCACGAGGATGCGCGGACGCAGCGCGGACGTCGACAGCCGCTGATAGGCTCGCTCGAACGCGGCCAGTTCCTCCGGGGTGCGCTCACTGGTGAAGCACGGCTCGTCGAACTGCACACAGGTGGAACCGCGCTTGGCCAGGATCTCGAGCAGCTGTTCGTAGACCGGCAGCAGCTTGTCCAGCAGGGTCAGCTTGTCGAATTCGGTTTCACCCGGCACCTGCCCGGCCTTCGACAGCAGCAGCAGCGACAGCGGGCCCAGCACCACCGGCCGCAGTTCGATACCGCGGTCCATCGCCCGATCCCACTCCTCCAGCAACGCCTCGGGATGCAGCGAGAATTCGGTATCGGCGTCGAGTTCGGGCTGACGGTAGTGGTAGTTGGTGCCGAACAGCCGGACCAGCTCCAGCGGCGGCAGATCGGGCCGGCCGCGTGCCATCAGGAAGTAGAAGTCGAGCGGGTGCAGCTGTTCGCGATACGGCTCGAACCGCTTCGGGACCGCGCCGAACAGCAGCGCGTTGTCGAGGATGTGGTCGTAGAAGGAGAAGGTGTTACCGGGTACCTGCGTCAGTCCGGTCGCGGCCAGCTCGGAGAACTGGGTGTCCTGGATGTCGCGCCCGACCGCGAGCAACTCCTCGCGGGACAGGGTGCCGTGCCAGTAGGACTCCAGTGCGCGCTTGAGCTCCCGGTGCGGACCGATCCGCGGGTAACCCAGGATGCTCGATCCGAAACCGTCGGTGACGTTGACCATGAGCGGGACTCCCTTTCGAGCTGCGGTCGAGGACCTTACTGCAGCTTATGCCTGTGTTTTTCGGCCTCCGCTTCGCTCCGGCGTGTTCGCGGCCCCCAGGGCTCGTCGTTCGGGCACCACTGCTTGCTCCTTCGTCGCCTACGCAGCGGCACCCGAACGACGAGCCGGCCGCGAACGGTCGCTCGTAAGACTCGCTCCGTGCCGACCGAGAAGTCGACAAGCACGATTCCGGTCAACGGTTGGCGAGTCTTGCGGGGCGAAGCTCTGTCGAGAGCCCGATCGGTCAGCGGTTGTACTGGTAGAAGCCCGCTCCCGTCTTCTTACCCAGCAGCCCGGCCTCGACCATGCGCATGAGCAGCGGCGGCGCTGAGTAGAGCGGCTCCTTGAATTCGGCGTACATGGAGTCGGCGATCGACTTCACCGTGTCGAGGCCCACCAGGTCGGTCAGGGCGAGCGGACCCATGGGGTGGGCGCAGCCGAGCACCATCGCCTTGTCGACGTCTTCCTTGGTGGCGAAACCGGATTCGACCATGCGGATGGCCGAGAGCAGGTACGGCACGAGCAGCGCGTTGACGACGAAGCCGGAGCGGTCGGCGGAGCGCACGACCTGCTTGCCGAGGACCTCACCCGCGAAGGCTTCGGCGCGCGCGGACACCGCTTCGCTGGTCTTGAGGGTGGTCACGAGTTCGATGAGCGGCAGCACCGGCACCGGGTTGAAGAAGTGCATGCCCACGACCCGCTCGGGGTTGTTGGTGGCGACGGCGATCTTCATGATCGGGATCGAGGATGTGTTGGAGGCCAGCACGGCATCCGGGTCGGTGACGACCTTGTCGAGTTCACTGAAGATCGCGGTCTTGACGTCTTCGCTCTCGACGACGGCCTCGACGACCAGTTGCCGGTCGGCGAAGTCACCGAGGTCGGAGGTGAACCGCAGCCGCCAGGCGGCCTGTTCGCGCTCCCGCTCGGTGATCTTTCCGCTGCTCACACCGCGATCCAGCGATCGCAGGATGCGGGCGCGGCCGGCGGCAGCCAGTTCCCGGGTCTGTTCGAACACGAGCACATCGACATGCGCCCGGGCGCAGACCTCGGCGATTCCGGCGCCCATCTGTCCGGCGCCGATGATTCCGACGCGCTGAATCTTTTCGCTGCTCACGTCCCGCTCCTGCTGGTTGTGTGGCGGTGGATTGGGTGAAGGGACTCGCACCCTTCGGTCACTTCAGTTATAGGGAAAAGCCCTCCCCGCCGGGGCTGTTCGACGGGAAGGGCTTCGGACACTCGTTGCAGGAGTGCCCATGTCAGGTGGTGAAATACCCGGTTCTTGCGAAATCGGACAACCGATTTCGCAAGAACATGGGTAACTCACCGGGTACGGCCAAAACTCGAGGCCATACCCACCGCCGGCCGCGTACACGACCGGCGCCGCTCCCAGTCTGGCTAAAAGACTCGGAGAGGCGGACCAGCCTCAGTGGAACTGACCCTCTTCGGTGGAGCCCTTCAGGGCCGCCGTCGAGGTGTTCGGGTCCACGGTGGTGGCGATGGTGTCGAAGTAGCCGGCACCGACCTCACGCTGGTGCTTGATGGCGGTGAAGCCACGCTCGGCGGCGGCCTTGAACTCGCGCTCCTGCAGGTCGACGAAGGCGGTCATGCCCTCGCGGGCGTAGCCGTAGGCCAGGTCGAAGGCCGCGTAGTTGAGCGAGTGGAAGCCCGCCAGGGTGATGAACTGGAACTTGAAGCCCATCGCGGCCAGCTCGCGCTGGAACTTCGCGATGGTGGCGTCGTCCAGGTGCGCCTTCCAGTTGAACGACGGCGAGCAGTTGTAGGCCAGCAGCTGGTCCGGGAACTCGGACTTGACGCCCTCGGCGAACTTCCGCGCGACCTCGAGGTCCGGAATACCGGTCTCCATCCAGATCAGGTCGGAGTAGGGGGCGTAGGCCTTGGCACGCGCGATGCAGGGCTCGATGCCGTTCTTGACGTGGTAGAAGCCCTCGGCGGTGCGCTCACCGGTGATGAACGGACGGTCGCGCTCGTCGACGTCGGAGGTGATCAGGGTGGCGGCCTCGGCATCGGTGCGGGCGATGACGACGGTCGGGGTGTCGGCGACGTCGGCGGCCAGGCGAGCCGAGGTCAGGGTGCGGATGTGCTGCTGGGTGGGGATCAGCACCTTGCCACCGAGGTGGCCGCACTTCTTCTCCGACGCCAGCTGGTCCTCCCAGTGGGTACCGGCGGCACCCGCGGCGATCATGGCCTTCTGCAGCTCGTAGACGTTCAGCGCGCCACCGAAGCCGGCCTCACCGTCGGCGACGATCGGCACGACCCAGTTGTCGACGGAGGTGTCGCCCTCGACCTTGGCGATCTCGTCGGCGCGCAGCAGCGCGTTGTTGATGCGGCGCACGACCGACGGCACCGAGTTGGCCGGGTACAGCGACTGGTCCGGGTAGGTGTGGCCGGACAGGTTCGCGTCACCGGCGACCTGCCAACCGGACAGGTAGATGGCCTTCAGGCCGGCACGCACGGCCTGCACGGCCTGGTTACCGGTCAGAGCGCCGAGCGAGTGGATGTACTCGCCCTCGGCGTTGACGCCCTCCCACAGCAGCTCCGCACCCCGGCGGGCAAGCGTGTGCTCTTCCACGACATTGCCCTGCAGCTGCACGACCTGCTCGGCCGTGTACTCGCGGGTGATGCCCTTCCAGCGCGGGTTGGTGTCCCAGTCCTTCTGGATCTCCGCAGCGGTCTTCGGGGTGCCGACGTTCGACATCTGATGACTCCACTTCTTCGTTCGGTCTCGGTTGCCCCGCTCGCCGGACATCCGCGCCGACTACGGGTCGCGATGTCCGAACTCTGCTGGAGCGGCAATTTGCAGGGTTGCTATGCCCAACGGGTGTACTTCCACACGATGGCACAACTAAAAATTGCCGTCTACCTGTTGCAAGTGTGAATCTCCGCTAGCTTTGCGGGGGTCTTTGCTAAGCCTGCAAAATTTGCCTGTTAATTGCACGCCCCACTTCTACTGGCGAGTAGGGCTGACATGCGGTTTTACGTAACGCCCGTACTGTTTCAGTGAGCCTTACCACCACGACGATTCGGGAGCACGCATTGCCGACTGTGAGGACCTTCACAAGCGAGGGCAGCCGCCCTCGGTGTGCGCCGCGCCACTCCCGGCTCCGTACGATTCGGACATACCTCGGCGGCCCGGCCGACCGGCTGCGACACTGATCGTCGTGCCCCGGGGGTCGGCACCGGAACCCGGAAAGGAACACGATGCGCACACTGTGGACCGCGATCGCGGGCGTCGCCTGCTCCCTGGCACTGGCCGCGACGGCCGCCGTGATCGAGGCGCCCGGCGCCGCGGCGGACACGCCGGCGGTGCAATCGGTGGAGCCGCTGTCCGCGGCGGCGACGCTGCCCGGCTCCGTCGATTCCCAGCGCATCCTCTATACGACGAGCACGGTCGGGAACCAGCCGACGGTCGCGAGTGCCGCGGTGTACTTCCCACCGGGACCGGCCCCGGCCGGCGGCTGGCCGGTCGTCGCCTGGGCGCACGGCACCGTCGGCCTGGGGGACAGCTGCGCCTACAGCGTCGCCGGCCCTGGCGATGTGGAGCGGGACTGGGCCTATCTGGGCACCTGGCTGAAGCAGGGCTATGCGATCGTGGCCGCCGATTATGCGGGCCTCGGCACGCCCGGCGACCACCCGTACCTCAACGGCGTCGTCGAGGCGCACAACGTGGTCGACGCCGTGCGAGCCGCCGTCGGCCACTATTCGCAGCTGTCACGCAAATGGGTGGTGGTCGGCCAGTCGCAGGGTGGCGGCGCGGCGATGTTCACCGCGCGCTACGCGACCGAATTCGGCGGGCCGGAGCTGGACTACCGAGGCGCGGTCGGCACCGGCGTGCCGGCCTATATCGAGGACATCCTGATGCCACTGGGCCCGGGCATCCCGCCGGTGAAGCTGAGCCCGCACACCACCGGCTACGTGCTCTACATCCTCAACGGCCTGCGCACCACATTCCCCGAACTCGGCATCGAATCCTTCCTGAACGACTCGGGCCGGTACTGGCTCGACCGCGCGAAGGACGAATGTCTCCTTCCGCTCGGTGACGATCTGGCCACCGCCGGTGTGGTGATCGGCGATCTGTTCACCCGCCCGTTGGCGCAGATTCCGGATCTGCACGGTTTGCTGGCCGGATACCTCGGGTTGCCCGAAACCGGTTACGACAGGCCGCTTTTCATGGGCCAGGGCCTGCGCGACACCGATGTGATCACCCCCGAGACGCTGCGCTACGCGGGAGTTCTGACCGCCAACCGGCAGCCGCTGACCTTCCGGGTCTATCCCACCGATCACAGCGGCACGGTCAACGCCTCACTGGTCGATTCGTTGCCGTTCGTTCGCGGCCTGTTCGCCTGACAGGACAACCCGGTCGGTTATTCGGTTGTGCTATGTCACAGCCGGATTCCCGCGCCGATCGGTGCCCGTCGGGGAATTCCCATTACCGACACGACGCCGCGCACGAGAGCGGTTATCCTCGCCCTCACGTGTGACGATCTGGCGACGGGACGCGACGACCGGCGGGCCCGCCCACTCGCGCACGCTGATCGGGAGCATGTGATGCGTGACATCGTCGAGGACCTGCTACGGGTCTGGCACAGCGGCCGCACGGGCGGCCTGGCAACCCTGGTCCGCTCCTTCGGCAGCTCCCCCTTACCGGTGGGCTCGGCGATGCTCGTCGACCCCGACGGCGGTGTGCACGGATCGGTCTCCGACGGCTGCTACGAGGCGGCCGTCTACGAGGCTGCGGTGGAGGCCGCGCGCACCGGTCACCGGGAGTTGCGGCGTTTCGACGCGACCTCCGGATTCGAGGTGAGCGCCGAATGCGGGACCATCGACGTGTTCGTGGAACCGTTCTCCCGCAACGACTTTCCGGAATTCGCGGCGGTGGCCGGGGATATCGCGCGGCACAAGCCGGTCACGGTGTTCACCGTCGTGTGGCACAGCGATCCGGAGGTGATCGGCCAGCATCTGGTCACCGACCGCCGACACAACACCGAGCTGGTGTCGCTGCCGGAATCGGATGTGTTCGTCTCCTCCCACACCGCGCCGCCGCGACTGATCATCTTCGGCGCCAACACCTTCGCCGCCGCCTTGACGACGCAGGCCCGGCTGCTGGGCTATCGGGTGACCATCTGCGATCCGCGCGAGGCCTTCGCCGTTCCCGCGTCGTTCCCGGGCGCGGAGGTGGTGGTGGACTGGCCGCACCGTTATCTCAACGCCCAGGCCGGCGCCGGGACCATCGACCGGACCACCGCGATCGTCGCCGCGACCCAGGACCCGAAGTTCGAGATCCCCCTGCTCACCGTCGCGCTGCGGCTGCCCGAACTGGGCTATCTGGGTGCGCTCGGCTCGCATTCGGCCCACGACCATCGGCTCGAGGCCTTGCAGGCCGGCGGATTCGGCGCCGACACACTGGCACGGTTGCACGCGCCGGCCGGCTTCGA
The DNA here is from genome assembly GCF_000308375.1 of Nocardia aobensis NBRC 100429. Lineage (GTDB taxonomy): Bacteria > Actinomycetota > Actinomycetes > Mycobacteriales > Mycobacteriaceae > Nocardia > Nocardia aobensis. The sequence continues at coordinate 19,769 of NZ_BAFQ01000189.1, forward strand.
CATCGGCGCCCGCACTCCGATGGAACATGCCGTGGCGATCGCGGCCGAACTGCTCGCGGTGCGGTCCGCGGGGTCGCGCCGGACCCCGGCACACGCCACCGCTGCCGCCTCCTGATCGGCGCCGCGGGTCGGCGACTTCTAGGGTTCGAACCAGTCACGTGCCGAACGTCGCAGCAGCAACCCGACGACCAGCACCGAGACCACGGGACCGAGCCAGCCGGGCGGGCGGCCCACGACGATCGAGGGCACAGTCCACAATGCGTTGAGTATGGCGAGCAGCACCGCGCCGATCCGGATGCTCGCGCCGACGGCGCCGAAGGCCAGAGCGACCGCGCCCAGGACCCAGCTCGCGATGAACGACAGCCCGGTGATCAGCGCGACATGCGAGCCGGACAGCCAGCCCGCGGTGACGGTGCAGCCGATGCCGACCGCGGCCAGTCCGAGCGCGAGTACCTGCGCCGCCCGAACCGCGAAGGGCATCCGGTAGGCCGATACGTCGTCGGCCGGCGGTGCGGCGACCGGGTCGGGAGCGGACTCCAGGGCGGGGCCAGGGCTCGGGTCGGTGTCTGCGACCGGCTCGGGGGTGGCAGCGGGGTCTGGTGCGGGGTCGGGCATCAGCTCACCTCTTCCGGAACTCCGGTTCGACGATCCTGGTGTTTCGGCGATCCTTGTGTTTCGGCGGTCCGGGGCACCGGACATCGGCCCTCGGCGCGCGGACGACGACGAAGCCCGTTCGAAATGTACCGCTCTGCGCCGCCCCGGCCTCCGCATACGCACGGCGCGGCGAAATCCGTGCGCGGCCGTGTGACCCGATGCGGTGCGCTCCGAGGCGGTGTGACCCGACGCCCCGCAGCGCCCGGCCCGGCAGTGTCAGCGGTCGCCGGCCGGATCGGCCAGCTTCTCGACCACGACCTGTGCGAGCACCCGCTGCCGCAGCGACAGGTCGATCTCGCCGGCCACGGCCATCACCACCGCCGCCGCCGAGGTGGCAACCGCGTCGGCGAGGATCGCGGGCCATTCCGGCCGGTCGGGTCCGGCCAGCGCGGCGATCACCGCGGCGGCCGCGGCATCACCGGCGCCGGTCGGATTACCGGACAGCGGCTCGGACAGGGCAGCCGACCACGCGCCCTCCGGTGTCACCGCGACCATGCCGTCCGCGCCGCGGGTCACGATCACCGCTGCCGCGCCCGCGTCCACCGGCACGGCGGCCGCCGCGGCCACCTCCTCGGTCGTGGCCGGGTGCGCGCCGGTCAGTCCCGTGAGTTCGTCGAGGTCCGGCATGAGGATCACCCCGGGCACCCGGGCGGCGGCCTCGAGGGCGAGACCGTCCACATCGCAGATCACCGGAACTCCGGCGTCGATGCCGATGCGGGCGAGGTCGGCGGGCAGCGACGCGCGTACGCCGCCGGGCAGCGATCCGGAGACGACGATGCCACCGGCCTCACCGACCAGCCCGCCCACCCGCACCAGCAGTTGATCCACCGCGTCCGGATTGGTGAGCCGTGCCCCCGGTTCCCACAGCGAGGTCGCCGAACCGTCGTGACATTCGCTGATCACGACGGTGCGGCGCACCCACGGCAGCGCGTGCACGAAATCCACCGGCAGTTCCCGTTCGGCCGCCGCGGAGAACGTGTGATCGGCGAAACCCGTTGCGCGCGAATACTTCCCGATCTGGTTGAGCACGCGTGTGACATTGATGCCCTTACCGCCGACACGCTGCTCGACGGACGAAACCCGATGCGCCCGTCCGGGTTCGAAGTTCTCGACGCGATAGGTCATATCGTAGGCCGGGTTCAGCGTCACGGTCAGAATCACCTCAACCACTGTCCTCGCCGCAGCACCGCACGCAACTCCAGATCCGAATCCACGACCAGTACGTCGGCGGACATCCCCGGCCGCAGATCACCGACCGCCGTCGCGCCGATCGCGGCCGCCGGGGTGGCGGCCGCCGCGCGCACCGCGTCGACCAGGTTCACACCGCATTCGTGCACCGCCCAGCGCAGGCACTGCAACTGGGTCGCGGTCCCTCCGGCCAGCGCACCGCCCGGCACCCGCGCCACCCCCGCCTCCACCCGGACCGCCTGCGGTCCGAGACGGTAATCGCCGTCGGGCAGGCCCGCGGCCTGCATGGCATCGGTCACCAGCGCCACGCGGTGCCGAGCGGTCGCGAAGACCAGTGCCGCGAAACCGGATTCGATGTGCACGCCGTCTCCGATCACCTCCACCACCACATCGCCCGCGGCCGCGGCCACCAGGGCGGCCGCGACCGCGCCGGGCGAGCGATGATGCAGCGGCGCCATCGTATTGGCCAGGTGCGTCACCAGCGTGCCGGACCCGCTGGGCGCCAGCGCTTCCCGGAACCGTTCGTATCCGGCATCGGTATGCCCGAGCGCCACCACCACGCCGTGCTCGGCGAGTTGCCCGGCGGCAGCGGCGAATCCGGGGCGTTCGGGCGCCAGCGTCATCACGCGCAGATATCCGCCCGCGGCATCGAGCAGGCGCCCGATCAGGCCGGGATCGGGGTCCAGAAGATAACGCGGATCCTGTGCCCCGCAGCGCCTTTCGGACAGAAACGGTCCTTCGACGTGAATTCCGGCTATCTCACCGCTCGTGGCCACCTCACGCAGCGCCGCGACCTGGGCCACCATCGTGTCGGGTGCGGCGGTCACGATGCTCGCCAGTACCGTCGTGGCTCCCTGCCGATGGTGATAGCGCGCCGCCGCGCGGGCCTGTTCGGAGTCGGTGGTGTCGAATCGGTGGCCGAATCCGCCGTGGTTGTGGATGTCGACCAGGCCGGGCAGCAATGTGCCGAGATGCGCCGGTGGTTCGGCGCCCCGATTGCCGAACGTCCATTGCGCGAGCGGCCGCACCGCCTCGATGCGCCCGTCCAGCACCTCGATCACCGCATCGTCGATGATCCCGGTCGAGGTGACCACGCGACCGCGAAGCACCGGCTGACCGCCGTTCATTTCAAGCCCCCCAGCCGGGCGTACCGGGCCGCGCCGACGAGCCCGGCCCGTGCGCCGAAGGCGCCGGCGACGACCTCGGGCACCGGCGCCACCCGCACCAGCCGCTCCAGTCGTGCGCGCAGTCCGTCGATCAGCACCGGCCCGGCGCCGGCCAGTCCGCCGCCGATCACGATGCGCTGCGGGCAGACCGCGTGCACGACGCCCAGGAGTCCGTCGGCCAGTGCGGCGATCGCGTCGTCGATCACCGCGCGGGCGTGCGGGTCGTCCGGCGCGGCCGCGAAAACCGTTTCGGCGCCGTCGATGTCGCGACCGGTGCGCTCGCGGTAGGCCCGTGCGATGGACGGGCCGGAAGCCAGGGTTTCCACACAGCCGATATTCCCGCACGAACACCGCCGACCGTCGCGGCGCACCGGAATATGCCCGTATTCACCGGCCTGCCCGGCGCCACCGCGCACCAGCCGGCCACCGACGGTCAGCGCGCCGCTGATTCCGGTGCCGAGATTCACCACCAGCACGTCGTCGACGCCGCGCCCGGCGCCCAGGCGCCACTCCGCCCAGCCGGCCACGGCCACATCGTGTTCGATCAGCACCGGGAATCCCCACCGGTCCTGGAAGCGGCTGCCCACCTTCACATCTCGCCAGCCGATATTGCTGCTGAACACCGCCACCGACCGTGCGGCGTCGACGATGCCCGGCAGCGCGATCGCCCCGCGACGCAGGCCGGCCCGCGTATCGGAGGAGACCTCGGCCAGCAATCGGTCGCCGAGTTCGGCCATGGCGTCGAACGCCCGCTCGCCGTGCGGGGTGGGCACCGCCGCGGCGGCGGCGATCCGGCCGTCGGAGTCGCTGATCTCCGCCTTGATCGTGGTACCGCCGACATCCATGGCGAGGACCGGATCGAGTTCTTCCGCTTCCCTCATCGCAGAATCACCGATCGCCGGAGTCCGCGCGGGTGATCGGGATCGACCCCCAGGTCCGCGGCCCGCAGCAGGCACAGCCGATGCACACGCACCAGCTCGGCCATCGGATCGATATCGCGATGTTCGAAATGTACTCCGGTAGCGAGTATTTCGTCGCGGAGGCCGGCGACGACGGGCCCCAGCGCCCATACCGCACGTCCGGGAGCCGCGATGCTGATGGGGCCGTGCCGATATTCGTTCGCCGGATATCCTTCCGTCCAGGCTCGGCAGGATTCCCGCAGTTTCAACCCCGCCTCGTCGGCCAGTGCCGCGGCGAAACCCGTTCCCACGAAGGTGATCTGCTCCGCATGCCGGAGCGCGGCCGGCACACTCGACTCGGCGGCCTCGGCCAGGACCGCGCGGGCCTGTTCGACCGCCGGAGCGAGATCCTCCCCCAGATGCCACCGCAGGATCGCGAGAGCCGTTGTCGCGAAACGCGTTTGGACCACCGACCGCTCGTCGACCGCGTCGATCAGAATCGGATCGGCGAGGTCGAGGACCGGGGTACCCGGGCTGGAGCAGATCACGGTACGCGCCGCCGCGGCGGGCATCGCCCGCATCGCGTCGACCACCTCGGTGGTGGTGCCGGAACGGCAGATCACCAGGTAGCGGTCGTATTCACGCCCGGTTCGCACCGCACTCGCCGGCCAGGCGTCGGTGAGACCGTGTCCCGCCGACTCCCGGAGTTCGGCGATCGCACTCGCCATGAAATAGGAGGTGCCGCAGCCGAGGACCGCCACCCGTTCACCGGGGTTCGGCAACAGCGTTCGGTGCTCTGCCGCGACCTCCGCCGCCCATACCCAATCGTCGGGCTGGGTGGCCACCTCGGCAGCCAGATGGGGCCGGGGCGGATGCGTGCGATCAGAGCTCTCGGTGGAGGGCGGCACGGTCTCAGAATCGGACCCCGATTCGATCATGTCAACTTCCCCCGTGCCGACTTTCCCGTGAATCGTCCCCCGCGGCCGGCGCCGCGGTTAGATTCGGACGAGCCGGACCGGTCACCACCCTCCGGCATCCGCCGATGTCCCGCGAATGCCGCAGGTGACGGTCGTACAGAGGGGAAGGTTGACGCTGGTGTCCGGTCAGCCGCGCGCTGGATTCGCGCTCGCCGCGCTGCTCGTGGTGCTGTCGGTGGCCGTCGCCGCATGCGGTTTCCGGGGCCGCAGCGCCGACGATTCCGATCCGAACGCGCTGGCGCTGCTGGTGCCCGCCTACAGCGACGCGACCCGTGCGGAGTGGAGCACGATCATCGCGAACTTCCGCGCGCAGAATCCGGCGATCACGATCCATCTGCAGGTCGAATCGTGGGATTCGATCAACGAGGTGGTCCGCACCGATCTGCAGTCGGTGACCACCACCCCCGACATTCTCGGCATCGATGCCTACTCCGCATATGCCACCGACGACATGCTCTATCCGGCAACCGATATCGCCGACCCGGCGGTCCTGCACGACATCGATCCCGGTTTCGCCCGCAACGCCTCCATCGACGGAACCCAGTGGGCGCTACCGCTGTTCGCCTCGACGCGCACGCTGTTCTACAACACCGATCTGTTCGCGCGCGCCGGCATCCCCGCCCCGCCGAAGACCTGGTCCGAACTGCGGGAGGACGCGCACCGCATCCAGGCCCTCGGCGGCGGCATCTCCGGGTACGGCCTGCCGTTGGGCAGTGAGGAAGCGCAGGGCGAGACGTCGATCTGGACCTTCGGCGCCGGCGGCAGCTGGTCCGAGGGCGCCACCCTCACCGTCGATACCGACGCCAATCGTGAAGGAGTGCAGGCGATGTCGGCACTGGCCGCGGCGGGCGACACCCAGCCGAACCCGGGCTCCACCGATCGGAAGGATGTGATCAATGCGTTCGTCCAGGGCCGGATCGGCATGATCGAAGGTCTGCCGCCGGTGCTGGGCATGATCGACCGGCAGAATCCGGCGCTGCGCTACGCCACCGCACCGACGCCGACGAAAACCGGTGCGCCCGTGACCCTCGGCGTCGCCGATCATCTGATGGCCTTTCGCAAACACGGCAACAAGCAGGCCGCGATCCGGCAGTTCCTGAACTACTTCTATTCGCCCGCGGTCTACGCCGATTTCGTGCGGGCGGAACACTTCATCCCGATCACCGCATCCGGTGCGCGCGCACTCGCGCGGGATCCGGTGACCGAGGCCTTCGCCGCCACCCTGCCGGTTGCCCGCTTCTACCCTTCCGCCGATCCGAAGTGGGCCGCGGTCCAGGGCGCGATCCGCCAGCAGATGGGCACGGTGACACAGGGCGCGGACCCGGCAGAGGTCCTGCGCCGCATCGCGCGGGCGGCGCGATGAGCAACCCACGCGGACGCACCGGATCGGCGATCCGCGCCCTGCCGTGGATCGGCCCGGTGATCATCCTGATCGCCGCCGTGGTCGCATTTCCCGCCGGGTACATGATCTGGACCAGCACCCGTGACCTCAGCCCCTACGGTCGCGATCGGGGCTTCGCCGGGACGGCCAACTTCCGCCGGCTGTTCGGCATCGAGGAACTGGGCAGCGTCCTCGCCCACACCGTCGTCTGGGTCGTCGCCGTCGTGCTGATCACGCTGGTGCTCTCGGCGGCGCTGGCGCAATTTCTGGCCTTGGACTTTCCGGGCCGTACCCTGATCCGGCTGGCGATCCTGGTGCCGTGGGCGGCCTCGGTGGTCATGACCACGAGCATCTTCGCCTATCTGCTGGATCCGGAGGTCGGACTCGCCAATCGCCTCCTGGTCGATATCGGTGTGCTCGATCGCGGTTTCGGATTCACCAAGGAGCCGGGGCCGGCCTTCGCGGTGGCGATCGCGGTCGCGGTCTTCGTGTCGATCCCGTTCACCACCTATACGATTCTCGCCGGGCTGCACTCGATTCCGGTGGAAGTGGGTGAGGCGGGCCGGGTGGACGGCGCATCGGCCTGGCAACGCTACCGGTATCTGACGCTGCCGCAGCTGCGTCCGGCGATCGCGGTGGCCACCGTCGTCAACATCATCAACGTCTTCAATTCGCTGCCGATCCTGCAGGTGCTGACGGGCAGTATCGCCGGATTCTCCGCCGACACCACGACCACGTTGACCTACAAGCTGATTCGGCAGAATCAGCAGCTCGCCACCGCCGCGGCGATGAGCGTGCTGAACTTCGCCCTGATCGCGGTGATCATCGCGGTCTACGTGAAACTGGTCCGGCCGGCCGCGGAGTCCGACACATGACCACCCGGGAGCGCGCCGCGCGGAAACCGACGCGGCGCTGGGGACTGACGGCGGCCGGCGTCGTGATCGCGGCCGTATTTCTCGTCCCGTACGTCGTGATGGTGCTGGGATCACTGAAACCCCGGTCGGAGATCCTGCGCATTCCGCCGTCCTATCTGCCGCATCGGTGGCGGCCCGGGAACTACGCCGATATGTGGCACACCCCGGAGACGCCGCTGCCGTTCAATATCGTCAGCACTCTCGCCATCGCCGTGCTCGCTACCCTGCTCGTGCTCGCGGTGGCCGTACCGGCCGCGTATCACACTGCGCGACGGCGGTTTCCGGGCAGGGCGGTCTTTCTCGGCGCGGTGCTGGTCACCCAGATGTTGCAGCCGGCGGTGCTCGTGACGGGCCTGATCCGGGAGTTCTTCGCCGTCGGCATCAACGACACCTGGTTCGCGATGATTCTGGTGAATGCGGCGTTCAACCTCTCCTTCGCGGTGTGGATCCTGCACAGCTTCTTCGCCTCCGTTCCGGTGCAGATAGAGGAAGCCGCGCAACTCGACGGATTGTCCCGGCCACACATTCTGTGGCGAATCAGCCTGCCGCTGGTATGGCCCGGAATTGTCACCGCGACGATTTTCGTCTTCGTCTCCTGCTGGAACGAATTCGCGGCGAGCCTGGTGGTATTGACCACTCCGGAAAATCAGCCGCTCTCGGTGGCGCTGACGAAATTCGTCGGCCAATACGACACCGCCTGGCAGTTCGTGTTCGCCATCTCCACCGTCGGCATCGTGCCGGTGGTCGTGCTGTTCGCACTCATCGAGAAGCGGCTGGTCGCGGGCCTGACCGCGGGAAGTGTGAAGTGACCGGCACGACTCGCCGGCCCTGACGACAATCGACTTGACGAATCGCATATACGGCTGCCATTATAGAAGTGGGAAGACACCGAATATGCGGTGTCTGATTCTTGTCGTTCTCTCGACAATCTTCTTATTGCGGTGTACTTTGGGACCTCCCGCAGCCCGGATGCCCGCCAACTCTCGAAATACGAAACAGCCGTGAACAGTGATGCAATCTGCGCGTCGCTGTCCATCGGCTCGGCCGAGGCATGTTCGGACGACATCCGGTGCGGATTGTGCAGACAGCCCCTACAGGACAAGCAGATCTCGTACCGGTCACCCGTGGCGTGACCGCGCGAGGTGCTGGAAGGATGCGCCTTGACAAGCTCGCAACGACTCTCGTTCGCGAAACTGTCCGAACCCCTGGAGATTCCGGGACTGCTCGAGGTTCAGACCGAATCGTTCGCCCGGCTGGTCGGAACGCCCGAATGGCAGCGGCGCGCGGCCACGCGCGGCGATGACACGATCGGCGGACTCGCCGAGGTGCTGGCCGAGATCAGCCCCATCGAGGACTTCTCCGAAACGATGTCGCTCACACTCTCCGATCCGCGCTTCGAAGAGGTCAAGGCCTCGATCGAGGAGTGCAAGGACAAGGACATGACCTACGCGGCACCGCTGTTCGTGACCGCGGAGTTCGTCAACAACAACACCGGTGAGATCAAGTCGCAGACGGTCTTCATGGGTGATTTCCCGATGATGACCGACAAGGGCACCTTCGTCGTCAACGGCACCGAGCGAGTTGTGGTGTCGCAACTGGTGCGTTCACCGGGTGTGTATTTCGATGAATCGATCGACAAGGGCACGGAGAAGACGCTGCATTCGGCGCGGGTGATTCCGTCGCGTGGTGCGTGGCTGGAATTCGATGTCGACAAGCGCGACACCGTCGGTGTGCGTATCGATCGCAAGCGTCGTCAGCCGGTCACCGTGCTGCTCAAGGCATTGGGCTGGAGCAGTGAACGGATCGCCGAGCGGTTCGGCTTCTCCGAGATCATGACCACCTCGCTGGCCAAGGACAACACCGCCGGCACCGACGAGGCGCTGCTCGACATCCACCGCAAGTTGCGGCCGGGTGAGCCGCCGACCAAGGAGTCCGCGCAGAACCTGCTGGAGAACCTGTTCTTCCGGGACAACCGCTACGACCTCGGCGCGGTGGGCCGCTACAAGATCAACAAGAAACTCGGGACGCACGGTGGTCGCACGGGCGGTCCGCGCGTGCTGACCGAGGACGATATCGTCACCATCATCGAGTACCTGTTGCGTTTGCGCGCAGGCGATTCCACGATGACCGCACCCGGCGGGCCGGAAGTACCGGTCGAGGTCGACGATATCGACCACTTCGGCAACCGGCGGGTCCGCACGGTCGGCGAGTTGATCCAGAATCAGATCCGCATCGGGCTCTCGCGGATGGAGCGAGTGGTCCGGGAACGGATGACGACCCAGGATGTCGAGGCCATCACCCCGCAGACGCTGATCAACATCCGCCCGATCACGGCGGCGGTCCGGGAGTTCTTCGGTAGCTCACAGCTGTCGCAGTTCCTGGACGAACGCAATCCGCTGGCGAGCCTGACCAACAAGCGCCGGCTCTCGGCGCTGGGCCCGGGCGGTCTGAGCCGGGAGCGCGCCGGCCTCGAGGTCCGCGATGTCCACTACAGCCACTACGGCCGGATGTGCCCGATCGAGACCCCGGAAGGTCCGAGTATCGGCCTGATCGGCTACCTCTCGGTGTACGCGCGGGTCAATCCGTTCGGTTTCCTCGAAACCCCGTATCGCCGGGTGGTCGACGGCGCCGTCACCGACGAGGTCGACTATCTGACCGCCGACGAGGAGGACCGGCACGTCGTCGCACAGGCCAACGAACCGCTCGATACCGGGGGCCGCTTCGTCGCCGCGCGAATTCCGGTGCGGCGCAAGAACTCCGAAGTCGAGCTCGTCGATTCGACCCTGATCGACTATATGGATGTCTCGCCGCGCCAGATGGTGTCGGTGGCGACCGCCATGATTCCGTTCCTCGAGCACGACGACGCCAACCGCGCCCTGATGGGTGCGAACATGCAGAAACAGGCGGTGCCGCTGCTGCGCACCGAGGCGCCTCTCGTCGGCACCGGTATGGAGCGACGAGCCGCCGTCGACGCCGGAGATCTGATCGTCAACGAGAAAGCCGGTGTGGTGGAGGAGGTTTCGGCCGACTTCATCACCGTCGCGCACGACGACGGGACGCGCCGCAGCTATCGGCTGCGGAAGTTCTCGCGCACGAATCAGGGCACCTGCGCCAACCAGCGTCCCATCGTGGACGAAGGGCAGCGGGTGGCCGGCGGAGATGTCCTCGCCGACGGCCCGGCCACCGAGAACGGTGAGATGGCGCTGGGTAAGAATCTGCTGGTGGCGATCATGCCGTGGGAGGGTCACAACTACGAGGACGCGATCATCTTGTCGCAGCGTCTCGTGGAGGAGGATGTGCTGACCTCGATTCACATCGAGGAGCACGAGATCGATGCGCGTGATACCAAGCTCGGTGCCGAGGAGATCACCCGCGATATCCCGAACGTCTCCGACGAGGTGCTGGCCGATCTGGACGAGCGTGGCATCGTCCGTATCGGTGCCGAGGTGCGTGATGGTGACATCCTGGTCGGCAAGGTGACCCCGAAGGGTGAGACCGAGCTGACCCCGGAGGAGCGGTTGTTGCGCGCGATCTTCGGTGAGAAGGCGCGCGAGGTGCGTGACACCTCGTTGAAGGTGCCCCACGGTGAGTCGGGCAAGGTGATCGGTATTCGTGTGTTCTCGCGCGAGGACGACGACGATCTTCCTCCGGGCGTCAACGAGCTGGTGCGCGTGTATGTGGCGCAGAAGCGCAAGATCCAGGACGGTGACAAGCTCGCGGGTCGTCACGGCAACAAGGGTGTCATCGGCAAGATCCTCCCCAAGGAGGACATGCCGTTCATGCCCGACGGCACTCCGGTCGACATCATCTTGAACACCCATGGTGTTCCGCGTCGTATGAACATCGGCCAGATCCTCGAGACGCACCTCGGCTGGATCGCCAAGGCGGGGTGGGACATTCGGCTCACCGACGGTGCCCGTCCCGACTGGGCACAGCGTTTGCCCGCGGAACTGCTTTCGGCACAACCGGATACGAATCTCGCCACGCCGGTGTTCGACGGCGCCCACGAAGCCGAACTCGCCGGCCTGCTCACCTCGACACTGCCCAACCGCGACGGCGAGGTCATGGTCGGCGCGGA
>NZ_BAFQ01000188.1 GCF_000308375.1 Nocardia aobensis NBRC 100429
CCATGAAGGGCGTGGCCATGAAGCTCGGCCAGATGCTCTCGGTGCTGGATCTGGATCTGGTTCCGCCGGAACATCGCGAGCGATTCCAGCGCCGGCTCGCCGTCCTGCGCGACAGCGCGCCGAAAGTTTCCTTCGAGACCATGCGCGGCGTCATCGAGAAGGATTTCGGCCGCACCCTCGAGGAGTTGTTCGCCGAATTCGACGCCGAACCGATCGCGGCGGCCTCGATCGGCCAGGTCTATCGGGCGCGGCTGCACGACGGGCGCGCGGTCGCGGTGAAGGTGCAGTATCCGGGCATCGATACCGCCGTGCGCGCCGACCTGAAGAACCTCGCGATGTTCCGCCGCGTCCTGCAGTCGGCGATGCCGTGGGTGACGCCGGCGGTCCTCGACGAACTGCGCTTGAATCTCGAGAGCGAACTGGACTACGTGGCCGAAGCGCATACCCAGCGCGAGGTCGCGGAACTGTTCGCCGACCATCCGTTCATCGTGGTACCGGCCACCATGCCCGAACTGTCGAGTACGCACGTGCTGGTCAGCGAGTATTTTCCCGGTCGCGGTTTCGAGGAGATCCGCCGCTTGCCCGAGGCCGAACGCGACCGGGTCGGCGAGATCATCTACCGCTTCTACGTGGGCTCGCTGTTCACCTTCCACGAGTTCTGCGGTGACCCGCATCCGGGCAATCTGCTGCTCGGCGAGGACGGCCGGGTCGCCTTCCTGGATTTCGGGCTGTTCAACCGGATGGACCCCGAACACGTCCGCTTCGAGGCCACCTGTATTCGCGCGGCGGCCGAGGAACGCGCGGAAGATCTGCGCCAGTTGATGATCGACCACGGCATCATCGATTCGCCGGAGGAGATCACCCCCGAGGACTGCCTGGAGTACGTGCTCGCGGCATGTGAGTGGGCGCTGATCGACCAGGATCTGACCATCACCCCCGAATTGGCCAGCGGCGCCTTCGTGCTGGCGGTCGATCCGCGCGCGAGTGAATACGCCGGGATGAAACAGCAGAATCTGCCGCCGGAGCATCTGTTCTCGCGGCGTGCGGATTTCCTGACGTTCGGGGTACTCGGCCAGCTGGAGGCGACCGCGAACTGGCATCGCATCGCCCGCGAGTGGCTCTACGGCGACGATCCGGTGACCGAACTCGGTAAGCAGCATCACGCCTGGCTGGCCCGGCGCGGCCTGCCGCGCAAACCGGCGAAGCGCTCGGCGCCACGCAAGGCCGCCGGCGGAAAACGAACCAGCACAAAGTAATCGGCCACCACGAGAATGGGATGTGCATGACCGACAGGGAATTCGACCTCGTACTGTTCGGCGCGACGGGGTTCGTCGGCCGGCTGACCGCGCAGTATCTGGCCGAGGCCGCGCCCGAGAACGCGCGCATCGCCCTCGCGGGCCGCTCGCCGGAGAAGCTCACCGCGGTGCGCGACGAACTCGGCGGCGCCGCGGCGATCTGGCCGCTGCTGGTCGCCGATTCCTCCGATCAGGCGGCGCTGGACGCGCTGGCGGCGCGGACCAAGGTCGTGGTCACCACCGTCGGCCCGTACCTGCGCTACGGACTGCCACTGGCCCAGGCCTGTGCGAACGCCGGCACCCACTACGCGGATCTGACCGGCGAGCCGCTGTTCATCCGCGAATGTATCGATCGGTTCGGTGAGCGGGCCGCCGAAACCGGCGCGAAGATCGTGAATTCCTGTGGGTACGACTCGATTCCGTCGGATCTGAGCGTGTATCGGCTCTTCCGGCGGTCCGTCGAGGACAACACCGGTGAACTCACCGACACCACGCTGGTGGCCTGGCTCAAGGGCGGCGCCAGCGGCGGCACCATCGATTCCGGGCGGGCGATGATGGAGGCCATCGCCACCGATCCGGCCAAGGGTTCGGTGCTCTCGCACCCGTATTCGCTGAGCCCGGACAAGTCGATGGAACCCGATGTGGGCCGGCAGTCCGACCAGGCTCTCTCGCGGGCCTCGGCCATCGACCCCAGCCTCGACGGCTGGGTCGCCACCTTCGTGATGGCCGCGCACAACACCAAGGTGGTGCGGCGCAGCAACGGCCTGCTGGGCTGGGTGTACGGCAAGAACTTCCGCTACCGCGAGGTGATGAGCGCCGGGAGCTCACCGGCGGCGCCTCTGGTCGCCGCCGGCCTGGCCGGCGGCATCGTCGCCGGCTTGACCGCCGGTGCGCTGCTCTCGCGCGTGTCGGCGGGGCGCCGGCTGCTGGATCGGATCCTGCCGAAGCCGGGGACCGGCCCCGGCGAGGACGCCCGCCGCAGCGGCTGGTTCACCATGAAGACCTTCGCCGACACCACCTCCGGCGCGCGGTACGTCTGCACCTTCGCCGGGCAGGGCGATCCGGGCTATCAGGCCACTTCGGTGATGCTCGGCGAGGCCGGACTGTGCCTGGCCTTCGACGAACTGCCGGAGCTGGCGGGCATCCTCACCCCTGCCTCCGCCATGGGCGATCCGCTCACCGATCGCCTGCGGCGGGCCGGGCTGACCATCGAGGTCGAGCGGGCCTGAACGACGGATTCGCTTGCGGCGCCGGCCCGTTCACAGGTCCTTCGGTCACAGGTCGTCGGGCAGTGAACGGGTCAGCCGCCACAGCGTGTGCACCGCGGCACCGTCGAGCATGCCGACCTCGTCGAAATAGCGCAGCATCGGCTCGGACAGGAAGCTCATCGTGCGCCGGTATTGCGGTCCGGTGAAGGCCGCGGCGAATCCACGCCGGGGGTCGATGCCCACCGCGCGATAGACCTGCGGATTGACGAGCATCGGATAGAGCACCAGCGCGAAGTAGGCCAGCAGGAGTTGATGCGGCAGCCGCTGCCACCGCGAACGCCGGGCCATCCCGCGAGCCAGCGCATCGCGAGCGAAGCCGATGTGCCGCGCCTCCTCCAGTACGTGGATACGCATCAACTGCCGCACATGCGGCTGAATTTCGCTGTCCACCATGGCTTCTCGCTGGCCGCGATCGAGAATCTCCTCGATCAGCAGCGTGCCGGCGTAGACGACCGGGCCGATCGGGAAGTGTTCGGCGACGCGCAACTGCATCCGGTTCAGCGTGACCGGCCGATACGGCGGTATTCCGGTCTTGTCGATGAGCCGCGCGAACATGATCGAGTGGCGCGCCTCCTCACTCAGTTCGGTGAGCGCGTACATCGCGTGCTGCGAGGTCGGATCGCGCGCGACGATGCGCAGCAGATACTTGCTGAGCAGTCCCTCGGCGACGATCCCGAACGACAGCAGGCTCACCAGCTCGTGTTTGCCGAGTTCGATGCGCTGCTCGGGGCTGAGGCGATCCCACAGCGGGGTGCCGTAGAGGGAGATCCGGTGTTCGGGCAGCCAGGCCTTGTCCGGCTGCCAGGGCTGCTCCCAGTCGATATCGATATCGGCGTCGTAGAAATGTTCCGCCGACGAGCGAAGCAGCCGCTGGGCCACGCGCTCGCGCCCGTCGGAACCGTCCCCCGCGAAATTCTCGATGTGCTGTGCCATCGGCTTCACCGTCCTGCCGCCCGACCGCGGCCCGCGCATTGTGCTCACGTCGGCGCATTTGCCGACCGATGTGAGCGGTGGCACACTCGATATTACCTATTACTCATTGTCACGGCTATAGTGCGGGCAGGGCGCTCTCGCGCAGCTCAGGAAGGTGATCATGCGGCAACCCGAACCGGATTACCAGGGGCCGGCCGTCGTCGTGCTCGGCGATCGGGAATTCGCCGTCCGGGTGCGGCTGCGCGGCCACTGCCAGCCGATCGACGGCATCTACCGCTGGTACGGACGGATCGATCCGGATCCCGCGCTGGATGCGGCGGCCGGCAACCGCAAACATCGCGTCGAGTTGCGGACCCCGGAAGGCACCGCGGCCGCGATCCTGGGTGATCGCGACTTCTGGGATCGACTGCGGCTGCTCGGACACAGCGCACCGCCGTATCGGATCTCGACAGTGGACGACCTCGACGCGAGGATGACCCGGTGAATCTCGCACGCCGCACCATGAACAACCCGGTCTTCGCTCTGCTCTACGAGCGGGCGTGGCGGCCGACCAGTTTCCTGGTGGCCACCGGGCGGACCATGCACGCCGATCGCCGTGACGCGGTGCGCGCCCTGCGCCTCGGCGCGGGCGACCGGGTGCTCGACATCGCCTGCGGGCCGGGCAATTTCACCCACTATCTGAGTGAACACATCGGCGACGGCTATGCGGTGGGCATCGATTTCTCGGTGCCGATGCTGCGGCAGGCCGTGGCCGACAACTCCGGACCGCGAGCCGGCTACGTCCGCGGCGACGCACGCCGGCTTCCGTTCCCCGACAACAGCTTCGACGCGGTCTGCTGTTTCGGTGCGCTGTATCTGATCCCGGATCCGCTGGCCGCTGCCGCCGAGATGATCCGGGTGCTCGCGCCCGGCGGCCGCATCGCGATCAGCACCAGCCATCGCCCGCAGGGCTGGGCGGGTCGGGTGTCGAGCGCGGTCGGTGGCGCGGGCGGCCTGCGAGTATTCGACCTCGACACCTTCCCGAAGCTGTTCGCCGAATACGGATTGGTGGATATCGAACAGGAAGTGCACGGACTGCTGCAGTACGTCAGCGCCCGGGCGGCCTACGCCACCTGACAGCCGGTGCCTTGAAATATGTGGCGCCACAGTGATTTACACAGCTATACCGCTCATCGATGGGTGCGTATTCACAATGCGTCGCCGCGCGCCGGGCACCGGCCGCTCCGGTAAGCTCGCCGAGGGAAAGTCTCGGGGCGGAAGGGGATCATCACGGTGCCGATTCCGGAGACCGGTCAGCATCTGGCGCGCGAGTTGTACGCCGCGGCAACAGGTTCCGGAGCCGAGGTGTTCGAGATCGCCGAGGACACCGCCCGCAATCTCGCGGCGGCCTGCGACCGGCTCGTGGAGGATCTCCACGCCGCCGCCCGCAGCGGTGGCGCGGTCCCGGCCGCGGTGCGCGGCTTCGGCGAACTCGCGTCCGGCCGGGCCCTGGCGCGCGGATTCTCCCGCAAGAGCGGCGAATACCTCGACACCGTCCTCTCGTTCCAGCAGACGGCGCTGCTGTTCAAGGCCGCCTATCTGGCCGCGGGAAAACATTTCGACGAGGCCGAGGCCGCCAACCGAGCGGCGCTGGCGCTGATCCGGCCCGAGCCGGGAGCCTGACGTGACCGACGCGTCGCACTTCGATCCGCCCTTCGTCGCGGATCGGGAGGTCTACGGCTCCTACAGCCACCGGCAACTCTGGGAGCTGGTGCACGAGGCACTGGACCCGGCCGCGCTGGGCGAGGCGGCGGCGGCCTGGCAACGGCAGGCGGACGCCGTCGCCGCGGCGTTCCGCACCTTCGCCGACACCACCCACGCCGAATTCGAGCGCTGGTCCGGGCACGCGCGCGCGGCGGCCGAGCCCGCGACGGCGGCCTTCGTCGAACGGGGCGCCGCCGCCGCCGAGGTCTGCACCCGGCTGCGACACCTGCTGGAGGCCGATGCCGAAGCGGCGCAATCCATTCGAGACGCGCTACCGGCACCGTCGAACTATGTCCCGCTGCCCGACCCGGTCGCCGAAGTGGTGCACGGCGGCGCCCGCCGGATGACACACGACATCGCCGCCGCCGCGGCCCTGGCCGACGCCCGCGACATCATGACCTTCCGCTACAACACCACCCTGGCCGCCTCCAGCGATCGGGTGCCGCGCTTCGTTCCCGCACCCCGGCCGGATTCGGGTGGGGGTCACCCGTAGTGAAGTGGGTGCTGACGCCGGACGAGTTCGCCCACGTGTGGGCCACCGAAACCGATCTCGACCGCCGCCCGTATCCGGTGAACATGATCCCGGAATCCACCGTGCGCACCGAAACCGAATATGCCGCACTGGGTTTGCGCACCCGCTACGCGCGCAACACCGATCCGGATCTCACCGCCGCACTGCTGCTGTGCACCCGGCCGGACGCCACCACGATCACCGTCTCCGGCCGGCGCTCCACACCGCCGGACGAGCCGGAACTGATTCTCGCCTTCGCCGCCGTCGTCCACCGGCACGCGGGATTGCTGATCGCGCGGCCCGATGCCGTCACGGTCGCCGTCTGCCATGCGCGCGGGCTGGGCGAACGGCTGGTGGCCGCGATCGGCTCGGCGCCGGCGGGCAGATGCGGGCCGATGCGCGAGCCGCAGCAGGCGGTACTCGACACCGGGACCGACGCCCGGCCCGGCGGCGATATCGGCACGCCGCGGGATCCCGGCGCCGCCCGTTTCCGCCGCACTCTGCGCGCGCCGGTCGACGCGCGCGGATTCATCACCGTCACCGTCGCACCGGACAATCCGATGTCGCCGCCGACGCGGCATCGCACTTGGCTCGACGTCACCGGCGACGGCCGCTATCTGCTCACCACGGCCGCCGAGCTGGTGCTGACCCCGGTCGACGACGCCGAATTCGCCGCACAGTTGACGAGACTGGCCGGAATCGGCTGACTCGCGACCCGATCACCGCCCGGCTGTCGGGGCCGCCGACCATACTCGACGGTTATGGCGAAATCTCCGTGGACCGAACCTGCCACCACCGCGTTGCGAGCAGCCGGGGTCCGGCTCGATTCCTACGATCCCTCCGCTACTCCCGGATT
Source organism: Nocardia aobensis NBRC 100429 (assembly GCF_000308375.1). Lineage (GTDB taxonomy): Bacteria > Actinomycetota > Actinomycetes > Mycobacteriales > Mycobacteriaceae > Nocardia > Nocardia aobensis. The sequence goes on from NZ_BAFQ01000188.1 coordinate 6,607, forward strand.
CACCGGCGACAAGAAACGCGGCGAGAAATTGCTGTCCGCACGCGGCGAGGTGCTGTCGGATCTGCAGGAGATGCTGTTCGCGAACGGCCGCTCCGGTGACCATCGCAACCTGCTGCTCATCCTGCAGGGTATGGACACCGCCGGGAAGGGCGGCGTGGTGCGCCACGTGATCGGCATGGTCGACCCGCAGGGCGTGCGGCATGCCGCCTTCGGCGTTCCCACCGACGAGGAACGCCGGCACCACTATCTGTGGCGAATCCGCAACCGGCTGCCGGCCGGTGGGCAGATCGGCGTCTTCGACCGGTCGCATTACGAGGACGTCCTCGTGGTGCGGGTGCAGAATCTGGTGTCGCGCGAGGTGTGGGAGCCGCGCTACGACGAGATCAACGAATTCGAACGGGAGATCACCGAGGCCGGCACGACGATCGTCAAGGTCGCGATGTTCGTCTCGCTGGACGAACAGAAACGCCGGCTCGGCGAGCGGCTGGAACGCTCGGACAAATACTGGAAGTACGACCCGAGCGATATCGACGACCGCGCCCTCTGGCCCG
>NZ_BAFQ01000187.1 GCF_000308375.1 Nocardia aobensis NBRC 100429
GGTGGTTTCGGTGATCTTCGCCGTCAGCCACAGCATGAGGGCGTTGATCACCAGCAGGAACAGCCCCAGCGTGACGATCACCAGCGGGAGCGACAGCAATTTCACGATCGGCTTGATCAGCGCGTTGACCAGTCCGAAGACGATCGCGACGCAGACCACGACGAGAATCTTGCCGCCGGTGCCCGCATCGGGCGGATCCTTCAATTCGATACCGCCGACCCAGGCCGCCGCGAGCCAGATCGCGAGGGCGTTGATCGCCAAACGGAGCAGAAGTGCCATGCGGCAATGCTAACGGCGGAGGCCGTCAAGCCGCGCGATCGAGCATTTCCTGTACCGCGCTGCGCACTCGTTCCATCCCTTCGCTGCCGCCCAGCAGTTCCCGGGTGGCAGGGTTGGGCGCGCGCAGGATGCCGAGCAGGACGTGACCGGCCTCGATACGGTCGTCACCACGGGAGATCGCTTCTCGCAGTGACAGTTCCAAGGTCTTCTTGGCCTCGCGGGTGAAGGGGATGTGGCCGAAGCTCATTCCACCGCCGAACCGGAACCGCCCGCGGCCCTTGTCCGGAACCGGCACCGCTTCGTCGAAGGCCCCCTCGCCGAAGGTGGCCTGCACACTGTCTCGCACCGCGTCCAGATCGATGCCGATCGACTTCAGCGCGGCCGCGTCCTCCTCACCCAGCGGTTCCTCGGTCCGCGGCCGGCCGGGTAGTGCCCTCCGAATCGCCTCGGCGCTGATGCCGTTTTCCTCCAGTATTTTTCGCAGCGGCGCATCCGAACAGGTGGCGAGTCCCAGCAGCAGGTGCTCGACATCGATACTGGGCGAACGCAATTCACGCGCTTCCTCCTGCGCGTCCACGACGGCGGAGCGCGCCGCCTTGGCAAATCTCTCGAACATCAGTGGATTCCGCCTTTCCGGTTGTACTTCTGATGGACCGCCTGCCGACTGACCTCGAGCGCCTCGGCGATGGCTTGCCAGGACCAGCCCTGCTTACGGGCATTGGCCACCTGGATCGCCTCGAGCCGCTCGAGCAATCGCCGCAGCGCGAGCACCGCCCGCAGCCCGACCTGAGGGTCGGGACTGCCGGCGGCGGCCGCCAGCGTTGTCGCTTCACTCATGTACGTCAATTTACGTTGACATCGCGAGCGCGTCAATCAAAATTGACACCAGGCGTGTTCACCTGCGGCGAACGATGCGATAGCGATTCCGCGACTCAGGCGGTCCAGATACCCGTGGCGGTGAATTCGTCGAGAATCGCGTGCGACTCGGCCAGGTCCAGCCCCTGCCCCGCGACCCACTCGTCGTTGAAATACGTTCCGGCATAACGGTCTCCGCCGTCGCACAGCAGCGTCACCACACTGCCCTCGCGGCCCGCGGCGACCATCTCGGCGATGAGGGCGAACGCGCCCCACAGATTGGTTCCGGTGGATCCGCCCACTCGCCGGCCGAGCACCGCACTGGCATGGCGGCACGCGGCGATGGAGGCGGCATCGGGCACCTCGATCATCCGGTCGACCACATCGCCGATGAAGGAAGGCTCCACCCGCGGCCGGCCGATACCCTCGATCCGCGACGGCATACCGGTCTGATATCCCGGGTCCCCGACCTCGTACCCGCCGTAGAACGCCGAATCCTCGGGATCGACCACGGCCAGCCGGGTGGCGTGACGGCGATAGCGGATGTACCGGCCGATGGTCGCGCTCGTTCCGCCGGTGCCGGCGCCGACCACCACCCAGTCCGGAACCGGATGGGTCTCCAAAATCATTTGCTGATAGATGGATTCGGCGATGTTGTTGTTACCGCGCCAGTCGGTGGCCCGCTCGGCGTAGGTGAACTGGTCCATGTAGTGGCCGTCGCATTCGGCGGCCAGCCGCACCGCCTCGGTGTAGATGTCGGGCGCGCGGTCGACGAAGTGGCATCGGCCGCCCTGCGCCTCGATCAGCGCGATCTTCTCGGGCGAGGTCTTCGCCGGCACCACCGAGACGAAGTCCAGGCCGAGCAGTTTCGCGAAGTAGGCCTCGCTGATCGCGGTCGACCCCGAGGACGCCTCGACGATGGTCGTCCCCTCGCACACCCAGCCGTTGCAGATCGCGTAGAGGAACAGGGAACGCGCCAGCCGATGTTTCAAGCTGCCGGTCGGATGCGTGGACTCGTCCTTGAGATACAGCCGCACGCCCCATTCGGGTGGCAGCGGATACCGCAGCAGATGGGTGTCGGCGCTGCGCTGCGCATCGGCCTCGATCAGCCGCACCGCATTGTCGACCCACTCCCGCGAAGCACTGCGATCGCAGTACTTCACCGCAGCTCCCGCCCGCTCACTGCGCCTCCTGTGCCATGCGGGACACCCGCACCCGGTCGGCGCAGCGAGCCGCTGCGCGATTGTCGCTCACTGCGCCTCCTGTGCCATGCGGGACACCCGCACCCGGTCGGCGCAGCGAGCCGCTGCGCGATTGTCGCTCACTGCGCCTCCTGTGCCATGCGGGACACCCGCACCCGGTCGGCGCAGCGAGCCGCTGCGCGATTGTCGCTCACTGCGCCTCCTCGCCACGCAGGCGAGCTCGCAGGTTCGCTTTGTCGTTGCGGCGCTTCTCGTCGACCGCCGCGATGTCCTCGTTCACGCGCGCCCGCAGCCGCTTGAACAGGACCAGCGACAGCGGCATCGCCACGATCAGCGCGAACAGCAGCGCGACGATCAGCGGGATGTCGACGTTCACCACGTGCGCCACCACCAGGATGATCACGGCGATCACGGCGACGAGGGCCAGCCGGGCCAGGGTGTACAGCGCCAGGTTGCGCGCGAGCCGCCGACCCGCCGAGGCCGGGGCCCGATCGCTCGCGGCGTCGTCGGATCGGGATGCTTCACTCACACGACCAGGGTAGGCGACGCCGCCGCACCCGTTCCGACCTGCCCGGGTCCCGCCGGATTCGATCGCCGGATGTTCGCCGGCGCGACGTACTCAGCCGTACGTATATCCGTTTTGTCTATTACTTCCCCTTTACCAACGTTAGATCGTTCGAACACCTGGGGGTCCGGGTGCAACGATGTCGCTATCTGATGAGGGATCTGTCGATTACGGAAAGGTTTGCGAATGACTGCGATCACCGCGGCGAGCCGCACGTTGGGTTCCGTCAACGGCCAGGAGGCCCTCCTGACCCCGGGCCAGGTGGCGGCGCTGTTCCACGTCGATCCGAAAACGGTCACTCGGTGGGCACATGCCGGACGGCTGGGCTCGCTGCGCACCCCTGGCGGACATCGCCGCTTCCGTGAATCGGAGGTAATGCAGCTGCTGAAGTCGCTGACCACCGAGGCGACCCGCCCCTGAGTTCGAGGGCTCATTCTCGCGGTCAGAGTGCGACAGGTACGTCCACGGGATTACCCTCGATGTCAGGAGGTGAGCGACGTGGCGTACCTGTTGGCACTCATCGCGGTCGTGGCTGTCGCGGTGCTGTGCTGGAAAGCGTTCGGACCGGAGCATGCGCCCCGGATCGGCATCGGACGGGGGCCCGAGAAGCGACGTCGAGTCGTGGGCCCCGATGACGACCCCGAATTCCTGTGGCGGATCTCCCGCCAACATCGCGACGGCGACCCGGGCACGGATCACTGACGCGCATATCCTCACCCGTGAGATGGCTTGCAGGCGCGGCTGATCAGCCGATGGAGCCCGCGGCGGCCAGCGCAGCCGAGACCGAATCGGCGCACGCGGGCAGGAGCGGCAGGCGCACATGCGCGCTCGGTATCCGGCCCTGCGCGGCGAGCACCCCTTTGACCACGGTCGGGTTGGCCTCGGCGAACAGCGCCCGCGCCAGCTCGACCAACCGGTTGCCGATTTTTCGTGCCGCCTCGATCCGTCCGTCCCGCCAGGCCGCGATCAACTCCGCATAGGCCGCGGGCGCCACATTCGAGCAGGTCAGAATGGCTCCCTGCGCGCCCATCGCCAGCAGCGGCGCCGCGTACAGGTCGTCGCCGCACAGCACCGTCGTCCGGTCACCGACCGCCGCCAGCCACGCGACCGTCGTCTCGTCCACGACACCCACGGCATGTTTGAATCCCGCGACGTTCGGCAGTTCGGCCAGTTCGGTCAATGTTTCCGGATCGAGCGGCCGGCCCGTCCGATGCGGCACGTTGTAGATCAGCAGCGGCACCGCGCTCCGCTGCGCGAGCCGCCGGAAATGTTCCACCACGCCGCGCTGCGAGGGTTTCGTGTAGTACGGGACCACCGTGAGCGCCGCCGCGACTCGCTCGTCCAGCGCGGCCAGCGCGAGCTCGGAATCGGCCGTCGAATTGGAGCCGGTGCCCACGATCAGCGGCGCGTCACGCTCGGCGCAGACCTGGGCGCAGATGTCGACGACCCGGCGCTTCTCCTCCGCTGTCAGGGTGGCCGGCTCGCCGGTGGTGCCCAGGGCGACGATGCCGGAGGCACCCGCGTCGAGGACGTCGTGCGCGAGCCGGCCCAGAGCGTCGCAGGCCAGCTCGCCGTCCGCCGTGAACGGCGTGACGAGTGGAACGAAGAGACCGCTGAACGTCATGCCACCTACCCTCGTCTAGGCGTTGATTCAGGTCCAGTTCACAAATCTTCCGTCGAGATTAAGCTGAACTTATGCTCGATGTACGCCGCCTACGGCTGTTGCGGGAATTGGCCCATCGCCGAACGATTGCTGCGGTCGCCGAGGCCGTGTCCTACACCCCGTCGGCGGTATCCCAGCAGCTCACCGCGCTGGAACGCGAGGCAGGGGTCACGCTACTGGAACGCAGCGGCCGCCGCGTCACCCTCACCGCGGCGGCGCGCCGCCTGGTGGAGCACACGGAATCGGTCCTCGCGATCCTGGAGCAGGCGGAGGCCGAACTGGCCACCGCCGAACTCACCGGCGCCCTGCACATCGGCGCCTTCCCCACCGCCGTGCAGCGGATACTGCCGCATGCACTGGTCTCGCTCAGCCGTGCTCATCCGCGCTTGGAACTGCATGTGACGGAATTGGATCCGGCGGCCGTGCCCGCGGCACTGCGCGCCGGCGCGCTGGATATCGCACTCATCCAGGAGTACGACTACGTGCCCGCCGAACCGGAGGCCGGCCTGGAGACCGAACCGTTCCTGGAGGAGCCGGTCTACCTGGCCGCCCGCACCACCCAGCCGCTGGCCGCCTACCGCGAGGCGGCCTGGATCTCCGGAACACCCGGCACCCTCTGCCACACCATGACCGTAAGAGCATGCGAGGCAGCGGGTTTCGTTCCTCGTATCCGCCACCGCTCCGACGATTTCGGCACGGTGCTCGCCCTGGTCGCCGCCGGCCAGGGCGTCGCCTTCATTCCGCAGCTCGCGATACCCCTGCATCCCGAAACCGACACCACCCCGATCGAATTGACCCCGCTCCCCATCCGCCGCCGCACTCGGATCGCCTACCGCGCCGGCACCCGCACCCACCCCACCATCTCCGCCGCCCGCACCGCCCTGCACGCCACCACCGGAACCATCCCGCCGGTGGACGAACTCACCTGAACTGCTCGAAGGCTCCGGCCGGTCAGAGGCCCCGGCCGTCGACCACCGTTCGGAGTTCTTCGGGATCCCAGAAATCTCGGACGCCCGGGAGGTCGGACAGGTAGCGCAGTATGCGGTCCGGAGGCCAGCCGTGGGATTCGCCGAGACCGCCGGCCAGCATGCTGAGGTACCGTGCGGACGGCTTGGTCAGATCGACGGTCAGCGGGCTGTCCGGGGCGGTGAAGGTCAGGACCGGGATGCCGTCGACGTCGTCCACGTGCCAGAGCGTTTCGTAGTGGCCTTCGCCGAGTTGAAGCGAGCCGCGGCGAACCACCTCCTCGGGGTCGAAGACCGGCCCGTGTCCCGGTTGCCGGTGCATCTCTTGAGCCATCAGATCGCTGAACTGACCGACGGTCAGCAGGTAACCCCGCGCCGCCGCGCCGACCGGCCAGTCCGTCGGCGGACGGTGGGCATAGAACGCCACACCCCCGCTCCACACCGGGCTCTGCCCTGCGAAATAAACGCATCCGGGAAGTGACAGTGGGCAATTCCGCGCGGGCGGCGTGGGATCGCGGAAACCCCCGTAGAGACGCGGGGTGCCCGGTGGATTGCCGCCCGCCCGGTAGTAGGCGAACCGCTTCTCGAACAGATTCGATCCGTAAGCGGCGTACCACACGCGGACCGCGGTCATCGGAGCTCGGTTCCTTCCGGAATGGCCACATCCCGACCATACGGGAGGGCAGGGCGCGACCTTCGGCACCTGGGGGCCGCCGACCTCATTCCCGCAGGTCTTCGATGCGGCGGCGCAGGTGATCGAGTAATTTCTCCGGATCGTCGAACTCCGCGGGATCGATGGGCGTGCCGAAATGGATGTGCACCTGCTGGCGGCGGTCGAATGCGGGGCCGTCGCCTCGATTGCGGCGCATCGGCAGCACTCGGTCGGTGCCCGTGGTGCCCACCGGAACGATCGGAACTCCGGTCGCCAGAGCCAGTTTCGCCACGCCCGGCTTGTACGGCTCGGTGTCGCCCGATGCGACCAGCCGCCCTTCCGGATAGATGATCAACACCCCGCCGTACCGCAGAATCTGTTCCGCCTGTGCCATCGCCGACTGCCCGGACACACTGTCGCGCCGCACCACCGGAATATGACCCAGTCGCCGCACCAACCACCCGACCACCGGCCACGACCACAACTCGGCCATCGCGATGGCAATTGCCCTGCGCCGCAACGCACCCCACAGGAACACCGCGTCCAGCATCGAGATGTGGTTGCTCGCCACGATCACCGGACCCGCCTTCGGCACCAGTTCTCGCCCCACCACGGTGACGTGCACGAAGTTCGACCACGCCAGCGTGCGCAGAATCCGCCGCACGAACTGCGTGGTGAGCCATGCCCGCTTGCCCAACCCCTTGGGCCGACGCCCGGATCGTTCGCGCCGACGCCCTGATTGTTCGCTCATTTCAACCCCCCGATTCCCACCGAACGAACTCGATTCTCCCACGGGGCACCGACATGTTCGGGGCCCTGTTGTCCGACGAGGTTTGCACGATTGATTCGGGCTCGAGCCATCAGCACCTGCGCCACCTCACTATCGTGGACGAGTGAGTATCAGCACGAACGACGATCCGCGCGGTACGAGCGCGCGGGATCGGCGGCGGGCGGAGCTGCGCGAATATCTGCGCAGCCGCCGTGAACGGCTCACGCCCGCCGAGGTGGGACTGCCGGAGGCCGGGCGGCGGCGCACTCCCGGGTTGCGGCGTGAAGAGGTCGCCGTGCTGGCCGGGGTCGGCGTGTCCTGGTACACGTGGCTCGAGCAGGGGCGCGATATAAAGGTCTCGGGCGAGGTGCTCGATGCCGTGGCCCGCGCGCTGCTGCTCGACGAGGCCGAGCGCGCACATCTGTATCGCCTCTCCGGCCTCAATCCTCCGCAGCGCGAGGCCGCGCCGTCGGTCCCGGCCTCTCCACAGATGCAGGCGTTGCTGGACGCATGGGCTCCGCGCCCGGGATACATCCGGGACCGGCATTGGAATTTCACCGCCGTCAACGACGCCGCCCGCCGCGTGTTCGGTTACGGCGACACCGACCACAACTGCCTGGTGTCCTACTTCACCAATGCCCGCTACCGCGTCCTGCACCAGCAGTGGGCGGAGAATGCGCCGGGCGTGGCGGCCGGGTTCCGCGCCGACTCCGCCCGCTATCCCGACGATCCCGAATTCGACCGCATCGCAACCGATCTCGCGCAGGTCAGCCCGGAGTTCGCCGAGCTCTGGGCCCGGCACGACGCCGCCGAACACAGCGTCGCGGTAAAGGCCGTCGAACATCCCGACGTGGGCTTGCTGATCTTCGACGCCACATTGTTCCCGGTGCCCGACCACCCCGGCCACCACCTGATCCTGCACAATCCGCGCCCCGGCACCGACACCGCCGAACGCCTGGAACGGCTGTTGCAGCCTGGTGGTCTCACACCCAGGATGAGCTGACACTGCCTCCTCGCCTGCCGCGCGCCGAGGATCATCCTCATGAGCAATGCACAGATGCGGGCGATCACCATCCCCGAATTCGGTCCGGCGGAGGTACTGCGGCCCGCCACCGTCGACATCCCGGAACCCGGCCCGGGCCAGGTGTCCATCGACGTCGCCTACGCGGGAGCCAACTTCGCCGAGGTGTTGTACCGGCAGGGCGTGGTCGGTGTGCCGTTGCCGTTCGTGCCGGGTATCGAGGTCTCGGGCCGGATCCGTGCCGTCGGACCGGACGTGACGGGCCTGACGGTCGGGCAGCCGGTCGCGGCGCTGACCATCGTCGACAGTGGCGGTTACGCCGAGGTCGTGGTCACCTCCGCCGCCGTGGTCGCACCGCTCGACGGCCTCGACCTGAGCCTCGATATCGCGGCGGCGTTGCCGTCCAACAGCACCACCGCCTTTCTCGTTCTCGATCGCGTGGCGCGGATCGAACCCGGCGAGAGTGTGCTGGTCCATGCGGCGGCCGGCGGCGTCGGCAGCCAGCTCGGCCAGGCCGCACGATTGCTCGGTGCGGGCCGGGTGGTCGGCAGCGTCGGCAGCGCCGAGAAGATCGACGTAGCTCGGTCCTTCGGCTACGACGAGGTGATCCTGCGCGAGAACATCTCCGGCGCAGGTGAGTTCGACATCGTGGTCGATATGGTCGGCGGCCCGGCCCGTCGTGCGAGCCTGGACCGGCTTCGCCCGCTGGGCCGAATGATCGTGATGGGCAACGCTTCCGGCGCCGAAGACGTCGGAGTTTCCGCGAACGAGCTGTGGTTCACCAACAAAACCGTCTCCGGATTCAATCTCGCCGCCTTCGCCGCCGCCTACCCCGCCGACGCCGGAGCGGCGCTGCGCCGGGCCGTCGAGGCCGCCGCCCGCGGGGCGCTTCGCGTCCAGGTCGAGTCCCTGCCCTTCGACCAGGTTGTCGAGGCGCATCGACGCATCGAATCAGGTTCCAGCACAGGCAAAATAGTATTGGCGGCGGCGAGGGGATGACGCCGGGGCGACGTGCGGATTCCCGTCGGTGCGCGGGTCGCTGGTCGCGGTGGGTGGTGTGCGGGCCACGGTGCGCGGGTGGCGGGTCACGGGTCGCCGTTTGCGGTCGCGGCGCGCGGGTACTGCTGAGAAGCCGCACATCGGAATCTATTTCGGCCCGGAAGCTCGCGGCACAGGAGGAGTGATCATGAACTTGTTGCTGGCTGCCGCCCACACCGATCCGGAAGCGGCCGGATTCATCCTGCGCGGCGTCAAAGGAATCTTCGTCGCCATCGGCAGCATCATCGCCGCGTTCATTTGCGCCGCCATCGCCGCCGCCAAGGGCCGCAATCCGTTCGGCTGGGGGTTACTGGGACTGTTCTTCAGCATCCTGACCCTCATCGTGGTCGTCGTCATCCCGAGCAAGAAGTCCTGAAAGTTCCTCGCGCACAATTCGCCCCGGCAACCCGTTATCCGGGGCGAATTCTGCACGCGCTTCATGACGGTCTCCCGGTGTCGATGAATCCGCATGACGTCGGAGGTAATGGACTTGCGGCCTCCGCGCGGGCAGGGTCGACAGAGTGAACGATTCCGCTGCCACCCGCACCGTCGTCGAAGATCTGCTGACCCGCATGGCGGGCGGCGATCCGGAAACTATTGCCGCGCTGTACGCCCCGGCGAGCGACTGGAAACTGAACTGGCCGGAGGACGAGCACGGCCGCGCCGCCACCCCGTGGATCACACACCGCTCCACCCGCGCCGACGCGGCCGCGCATTTCCGCGAGATCGCTGAACACCATGTGCCCGAAGAGGCCGGCACGGTGGTCGAACGCATTCTCGTCGACGGCCCGGATGCGGTGGTCCTGGGCGAGATCCGCCAAACCGCACGCGCAACCGGGCGCCCCTACCGCGCCCGCTTCGCCCTTCACCTCACGGTGGAGGACGGCCTGATCACCCGCCACCACGTCTACGAGGACAGCCTTGCCGTCGCCTGGGCGTTCGCCCCGGACACCACGACCGTCGCCGCGCCGTGAAGTCTCGACTGCCGTGGGCCGAGACATGCGTTCGGGGCGGGCGAACCCTGAACTAATCGTGCAAACCTCGCCGATATTTCGAGTTTTCTGCATTTTTCGCGGCGGTTTGCACGAATAGTTCACCCACCACCGCACCCCGACGCACGCGAAGGCGAAGAACGGAGGGGTTTCGCTAGAGCCCCGCCCCGATCCACGCCGCGAATCCCAGCAACCCCTCGGATTGACGGCGCTGCGCCGCCGCGATGCCGTACACGGTCTCGCGAACCGAAGGATGCAGCCGCGTCTGCTGCGGTGCGGCGGCGCGGGCCTTGTTGAGCGCCGCCAGCGCTCGATCCGGTTTACCCGACATCAGCCACGCGCGCGCGTTGTCCTGCCAATGGTGGCCGACGCGCGGCGCGGCGACGTCGGACGGTATCCGCAGTTCCGCTCCCTCACGCGCCGCTCTGCCCGGATCACCAGCTTCCAACTCCACGGCACAGGCATGGATTTCGACGTTGCCCGGGCCGAAATCCGTTGTGTACAAATCGCTCTCATGGCTCATCGGCCGCGCGATGTCACGCGCGGCGGCGATGTGGTCCTGCGCGAGTTCCAGACGACGGCCGCGCGCGGCCACGATCGCTGCCCGCAGGTGTCCGTAGCCGCGCAAAACCCGTTCTCCCTCGGTGGCACCGGGGACCAACGCCATTCCTCGTTCCACCAAATTCATTGCCACATCGGTTGAATCGTGCGCCATGAGTAGCCGCGAGCGCTTCATCAAACTGCGAACAGCAAAGCCGGGGTCGTCGGCGCGCGACGCGACGGTATCGAGCCGATCGAGTACCAGAGCGGTCAACGACGAGTATCCGAGCCGGCAGCATGCCCCTTCCGCGGCGATGTAGGCCGCGCACAGCATGCCGTACACAGCGGCGCGCTCGGCATCGTCGGAAGCCGTCTCGGCGGCACCGTGCAGTCGTCGAATCAGGTTCGGCAGCAACGCAAGAGCGCGACGCGTCCGATCGTTGTGCAACGCAGCTTCGACGGAGTCGAGTTCCGCGCGCAACTCCGCGGCGGTCGTCGGCTCCAGTGCCTGCACATACGAACCTTCGGCAAGTACGGCGCGCAGCTCCGGAAGGCCTTCGAGGGGTCCGTCCTCTTCGAGCGTCTCGAGATAGGGCGTGCCCTGCAACCTGTCCGGGTCTATCCCCAACGCCCTGGATACCGCCGCAATGAACCCCGGTGAGGCAACCTCTCGCCCCTGCTCGACCGCCTTCACCATCGACAGCGAATAGTTCGCGCGCGCCGCCAACTGACGCTGCCCCAGTCCCGCGATCTTGCGCTCGGATGCGATCCGCCGCCCCACGTGTTCGCCCATGCTCCGAGAGTAGATCGATACCGCCGCGCTGTCCCCCTGTCCCTTCACTGGTCTTCGGCGCCCCTACCTGCGCCGAATCTGACATACACAGACAGGAGGGGTAGGGATGAGAACACGTCCGACAGCGCTGGCCTGGATCGACCCGGAGGTCAGCACCGCGCCGAACTGGGATGCGGCACAGGTGAAACGGCTCGCCCGGCACCTCGGTTACACGCTGCTCTGGCCGGTGCCGCATCGGACCATTCCGCTGCTCGACCAGATCCGCACGGCCGACGTGGATGCGATCGTCATGCCCACACCCGCCCATCTCGACGCCCGCACCCTCGACCTGATCATGCACCTCGCGGATGTCGAAACCGCGTGCCCTCGCCTGTCTTTCGCACGATGGCACGCCTCCGGAGCTCGCGCGTGAATCCATCCGAGCGCGCCGTCCTGCGCACACTCGCGCCGGGCGGCCTTCTCACCACCGCCCAACTGCAACGAGCCACGGCGCACACCACGCGAAGCATCCGCAACGCCCTGGCCCGCCTGCACGCGCGCGGCCTGGTCGTCCCGAGCCGAGACCGCTGCCGATGGCAACTGAGCCCGCGCGGTCGCGCCGTCGCGGCATCGATCCGGTGATCGGCCTGCTGATCGCCGCGGGAATTCCGACAACCGTATTGCTGTGGGCCGCATGCTGTCCGACCCGCACAGGCGAAACCTTGATCCGGCCGACGCGCCCGCACGCGGCAGACGATCTCCACGGCACCGGATCCTCATCGACGGTGACATCAGCGAAGATTCCGCGACGCAGTGACCGCCGACGTCCACCGTCGGAGGTCGGCGCAGCACAAGAAGAGGCAGTGCCCCACCCGCTGGGCGGCTCAGACCCACAGAAGTGGGGCACCGGTTCTTCCCCTGACAACGGAGGCCGACGTATCCGCTCCCCATGGAGGGCAACCTCCGCGCACACACCGTAACCGGTATGAGGCCTCCGGTTAGGTCGCATTAATGCGATTGCAATGAATCGTTACCTGCCCGTCGAAGCCGAGCCGCGACCCCGCAGGTACGAGGAACACAGCGTCTACGCAGCTTGACATGACCTTGCAGGACCTGCATCCGCCGTGTCGGTACCTGACACCAAGGTCGCAAGATTGCGCGATACGGTTGGGAAACCCTTGCACGCCGCGGTGACGTCGGCATCTCGGCGGAACCGGTACGAGTCCTTCGGTCACGGCGGCACCGACGTTCGGCCCTACCGGCGCGACGGATGCGGTGCATACGGTCGAGGCACGAGCGGCGCCGGAAGTCGCATCCGCGGCGAACACGGCGCCGATTCTCCAGCGAAGGCACGCCGATGACGGACACGCGCGAATCTCACCTCAGCCAGTCCGACCTGTTCTCGTGGAGCATGGAGCGCGACGCGGTCCTGCGCTCGACGATCGTCTCGGTCGTGATGCTCGACGCCGAGCCCGACTGGGAACGACTGGTGCAGGCCGTCGATCGCGGCACCCGGGTGGCGCCCCGCTTCCGGGATCGGCTGGTCGCCCTGCCGGCCGGTCTCGCTCCGCCGCGCTGGGAAGCCGATCCCGGCTTCGACCTGTCCTGGCATATGCGCCGGGTCGCACTGCCGGCCGCGCTCGACCGGACGGCGGTGTTCGAGTTCGCCCGTGTCGAGGCCATGACGGCCTTCGACCCGGTCCGCCCGTTGTGGCAGGTGACCGTGCTCGGCGATGTGGCCGGCGGCGGTAGCGCGCTGGTGCTCAAGGTGCACCACTGCCTGACCGACGGCTTGGGCGGCATCCAATTGGCCAACGAGATCGTCGATTTCACCCGCTCCGGCGGCGAACCTCGGCCGGACCCGGAGCCCGCCCCGGAAAGCCGCGGTGGAGTGGCCGACATCGTCGGATGGAACTGGGCGGTGGGATCGGAGTTGCTGCGCGGCGGCCTCGCGCACGTGCTGCCGTTGGCCCGCCACGCCCTGACCCACCCGGTGGGTACCGTGCGCGACGGGATGGAACTGGCCGTCTCGATCGGCAAGCTGGCGCGACCGGTGGTCGGCACCCTCTCTCCCGTGATGACGAAACGTGGTCTGGCGCGCCACCTTTCGACCCTCGACGTCCCGCTCGAACCACTGCGCCGCGCCGCGCACACGGTCGGCTGCACCCTCAACGACGCTTTCCTGGCCGGGGTGGTCATCGGTCTGCACCGCTATCACGAACTGCACGAAACGGAGGTCGAGCGGCTGCGGGTCACGATGCCGGTCAGCGTGCGCAAGGACACCGACCCGATCGGCGGAAATCGCATCACTCTGGTGAGATTCGCGCTGCCGGCCGGCATCACCGACCCGGCCGCGCTGATGCCCGTGCTGGACGCCATGGTCGTCGGCTGGCGGCACGAACCGGCGATCCCCTATTCGGCCGCCGTCGCCGCCACGCTGAACCGGCTACCGGTCGCGATCGTCACGGCGATGCTCAAGCACGTGGACTTCGTCGCCTCGGACGTGCCCGGCTCCCCCGTACCCATCTACATCGCCGGCGCCGCCGTCGAGCGCATGTACGCCTTCGGCCCCACTATCGGCACGGCGTTCAACGTCACCCTCATCTCACACACCGACACCTGCTGTGTGGGCATCAACGCCGATACCGCCGCCGTGCCGGACGTGGAAGTCTTCACCGACTGTCTCGCCGAAGGTTTCCACACCGTCCTCGAACTGGGTGGAGGCTAGTTCAGCCCCGCGTAGCTGTGCAACCCGCTCACCACGATGTTGATGATGAAAAGGTTGAACAGCATGGCGACGAAACCGGCCACGTTGATCCAGGCGGCCTTGGTTTCGCGCCAGCCGGAGGTCGCGCGGGCGTGCAGGTAGGCGGCGTAGATGACCCAGGCGATGAAGGAGACGGTTTCCTTGGGGTCCCAGCCCCAGAAGCGGCCCCACGCGCTTTCGGCCCAGATGGCGCCGAGGATGATGCCGGTGCCGAAGAGAGGGAAGGCCACGACCGTCGTGCGGTAGGCGAGGCGGTCGAGGGTGCGGGCGTCGGGCAGGCGGCGGGCGAGGGCGCCGAGCGGGTTGCTCGATTCCTGCCCCTCGGGCTGGTTCATGCGCAGCAGGAACAGCAGGCTCGCCACACCGGAGAGCATGAAGATGCCGCTGCCGATGCTGACGATGGTGACGTGGATCGGCAGCCAGTACGACTTCAGCGCCGGAACCACGGGCGCGGCGTCGGCGTAGAGTACCTGGCCGGCCAGGAACATCAGGATCAGCACCGGGACCAGCAGGAAGACCCACATCGCGCGGTACCGGCGGTCGTGGATGAAGACCAGGCCGGTAACCATCGCGGCCGCGGTCGCCATGGTGATGAACTCGTACATGTTGCCGAGCGGGAAGCGGTGGGTCGCGAATCCGCGCAACACGATCGAGGCCAGATGCAGGCCGATCGCGACGAAGAGGACCGCGAACGCCATATTGCCGAGTTGCTCCGCCAGCGAACGCTTCGGCGCGGGCTCCAGCTTGCCGGGGACGAGCGGCCGGTCGGCGCTCACGCCACCGGAGGCGCCCACGCCGACCAGTTCGCGCTCACGCTCCTGCGCGCTGGTCACCTTCTTCTTCGCGGAGGCGTACTGCACGATCAGCATCGCCAGCACCAGCAGGTAGACGACGAACGCCGTCTTGAAGGCGAGATTGCTGTAACCGGCGAGTGTTTCGTCGATCGGCATGTTCACTCTCCCGTGCTCTCGGTCCGGGCGACCGGGCGCTGATCCGTGGGGCTGCCGGTGTCGGTGCGGTCGGAACCGAGCAGCCGTGTCAGCAAGCGGTCGAACTCGCCGCCCCAGCCCGCCTGGTCGGTGCGGGCCAGCCCACCCATTTCTACTACAGTACGTCGTTCACCGGAACGGTCGTCGTCCGGGCCTTCCGGATAGGCGCGCAACCAGATCCGCCGCCGCTTGACCACCAGCGAGACCAGCAGACCTGCCATCATCGTCAACGCGCACACCAGCACCCAGCTCTGCGCCGGATCGTGGGAGACCTGCAGATTCGCGTACTGCTGCGCGCCGTCGAAGGTGACCTTGGTGCCGTCGGCCAGCGTGGCCGATTCACCGGGCCGCAGATTGACGCGCTGCTGCTTCGTCAGCCGGCCCTGTTTGACCATCTCCGGATCGAGCGAGAACAACGACTGCGCGCGTCCGGTGTCGAGTCCGGTCTCGCCGCGGTAGATGTCGATCGCCACCGCCGGATCGGTCAGGCCCGGATACGAGGAGGTCAGCAGGCTGCCGTGCATCAGCGCGGTGGGGGCGAACAGGCCCTCGATCGCGATCTGGTTCTTGCGCCGCTCGTCCTCGCTGCCGTACATGCCGCCCGGCGGGTCGAATCGCATCACACCGCTGGACAGGAAGGTGGCGCCGTCGTCGGGCCGCCACTGGATGGTCTCGGTGCGCTTCTGCCCGTTCGGATAGGTGACGGTGAAGGTGGGCGCGTAGCCGTGTCCCTGCAGGTAGACACGGTCGCCGGCGACGCGCAGCGGATGGTTGACCTGGATGGTGGTGTCACGCCAGGTGTCGGTCGCCAGATCCTCGCCGGTCTGATACGAGATGTCGGCGGTGAACATCTCGGCCTGCCCGTTGGGCAGGTAGTCGGCCTTGAAATCCTTGACGCGCACGCAGACCGGCGTCAGTCCGGTGCCGTCGTTGACCCGTCCGGCCTTGAAGGAATCGAAGACCGCCGGCGAGGTGGTGCAGAATCCGGGACCGCCGTCGGCGACGACGATCACGTTGCCCTCATAGCCGAACAGCTTGCCCGCCGCGATCGCGACCAGCAGGCCGACCAGGGCCAAGTGGAAGACCAGATTGCCCAGCTCGCGCAGATACCCCTTCTCCGCGGAGAGCGTCACCTCACCGAGACGGCCGTTGCGCACGCCGGATTCGTCCCGCACCACCGTGCGCCAGCCGCGCAGTCCGCGTCGCGCCTGCTCGATCGCCTCGGCGGGGGTGTCATCGGTGGTGGTCGCGGCGTGATGCGGCAGCCGGGACAGGTTGCGCGGCACCATGACCGGCGGTGTGCGCAGCGCCTTGTAGTGGTCGAAGACGCGCGGCACGATGCAGCCGACCAGCGAGACGAACAGCAGGGCGTAGATCGCGGTGAACCAGAAGCTGGAGAACACGTCGAACAGCTGCAGCCGGTCCATCCACGGACCGAGGGTGCCGCGATCGGCGATGTACTTGTCGACCTTCTGCGGGTTGAGACTGCGCTGCGGCAGCAACGCCCCCGGAATCGCCGCCAGCGCCAGCAGGAACAGCAGCATCAGCGCGGTGCGCATACTGGTCAATCCGCGCCAGGCGTTGCGCAGCAGTGCGAACGCGCGGCGCGGCAGCGACTGGCGCGGCGGCTTCGCGGCGGTGGACGGGGGCGTCATCGTGGCAGTCATGGGGCTCAGATCGGCAGGGTTACCTGGGAGACGAATACGTTGCGGATCCATCCGACGAACTGGTCCCACATCCCGGTGACCAGTGCGATGCCGACCACGACGAGCAGTACGCCGCCGATGATCTGGATGGTGCGCGAATTGCGCCGAAGCCAGCCGACTCCGCGCAGCGCGGTGGCCGATCCGAACGCGAGAATCACGAACGGCAGGCCGAGACCGAGGCAGTACGCCACGATCAGCGC
The DNA here is from genome assembly GCF_000308375.1 of Nocardia aobensis NBRC 100429. Lineage (GTDB taxonomy): Bacteria > Actinomycetota > Actinomycetes > Mycobacteriales > Mycobacteriaceae > Nocardia > Nocardia aobensis. Next base: position 16,976 of record NZ_BAFQ01000187.1, read on the forward strand.
GACACCGCGAGCGGCCGTCGCCCCCTCGGTGCCGGCGGATACGGCCATCACGCCGGACAGCGTCGGACCCAGGCACGGCGTCCAGCCGAGGGCGAACACCGCGCCCAGCAGCGGTGCGCCGACGATTCCGGTGAGCCGGCGCGGATGCATTCTGGTGTCACGCTGCAACATCGGCACCAGGCCGAGGAATACCAGCCCCATCACGATCGTCACCACGCCGCCGATGCGTTGCAGCAGTTCACGATTGACGTTCAGGGTCTGGATGACCCCGAAGACCGTGGCCGAGGCCAGCACGAATACCACGGTGAAACCGGCGACGAAGAGTCCGGCCGCACCCGCCACGCGCATCCGCCCGGCGCGCAGCGCGACGGCCGCGCTCTTGCCCTGGGCCTCGCCGACGGTGACCGGCGGCGCTTCGGCGCCCACGAGCCCGGCCAGATACGACAGATATCCCGGTACCAGCGGCACCACGCACGGCGACGCGAACGAGACCAGTCCGGCGAGCAGGCACGCGCCCAAGGCCAGCAGCAGCGGCCCGGTGGCCGCGGTCTGCTGGAACGATTCGCCCACCGAAGCCAACGCCGGCACCGCCGGGGAAGCCAATGCCGGCACCGCCGGGGAGGCCAACGCCGTCACTGCCGGCCCTCCTGCGCGACCTGATTCACCACCGGCAGCAGATCCTCGGCCAGCAACGACCGCAGGAAGACCGCGGCGACGCGATGCTGCCGATCCAGCACCAGCGTGGTGGGGATGACGCTGGTGGGGAATTTGCCGCCGAGCGCCAGCAGGCTGCGCATCTCGGGGTCGTAGATGGAGGGATAGCCGACATGGTTGTCGGTCACGAAGTCGCGCGCCTTGTCTTCCTGCGGATCACGCACATTGATCCCCAGGAAGGCGACGCCCTTGTCCTTGGACTGTTCGTAGACCTGTTCCAGCGCGGGCGCTTCCGCGCGGCACGGCCCGCACCACTGGCCCCAGAGGTTCAGCACGACGACCTGATTCGGGAAGTCGTCGACCGAGACGGTCTTGCCGGTCAGCAGATTCGGTCCCGACAGGTGGCCGATCGTGCCGCGCGCGGCCGGTGGGTCGTACCGGATATCGGTCTTGCCACCGGGTGAGACGAAATCGAAGGTGCCGCCCTGGGCGACCGCGTCGTTACCCGACGAACAACCGGCCAGCGCGGCGACGACCGCCACGCAGGCCAGCAGCATCGGCAGCAGACGCCGGACCGCCCCGCTCACGCCCCGGTCACCCTGGGATCCGAGCCGCCGGACGGCTCGGAGTAGACGATGTCGATCAACGTATCGCCTTGGTACACAAGCGAAGTCAGCGAAGCCAGCGAGCACTGCCGCTGCCGCGGATCGTGCCACAGCCGCTTACCCTCCAGGAAGCGGCGCAGCGTCCACACCGGCAGCTGATGCGATACCACCACGGCCTCGTGCCCGGCGGCCTCCACCCGCGCCTTGTTGACGGCGGCGAGCATGCGATGCGCGATCTGCAGATACGGCTCCCCCCACGACGGGGTGAACGGATCGCGCAGCTTCCACCAGTGCCGCGGCTTGCGCAGCGCGCCGTCGCCGACCGATACCCGCAGGCCCTCGAAGGTGTTGCCGGCCTCGATGAGGTTGTCGTCGGTGCGCACGATCAGCCCGTGCTGTCCGGCGATCGGCGCGGCGGTCTCCTGGGCGCGCTGCAGCGGCGAGGCGACGACCAGGGCGATGTCGTGGTCGGCGAGAGTGCGCGCCACCGTCGCCGCCTGCGAACGGCCAGTCACCGAGAGACTGAAGCCGGGCAGGCGGCCGTAGAGGATGCCCTTGGGGTTGTGCACCTCGCCGTGGCGCATCACGTGGACGATCGTCTCGGTATCCGAGGCGACGTCCCCGGGGAGCGAGGGAACCTTGCCGGCATCGGCTCCCGAGCCGGGCACGGGCGCCTGCGACGGTTCGGTGTCCTCGTTCACCGCGGCCGCACCGGTCGGTTCTTCGTGCGAGGGGGATTCTGTTGCGGCAGTGACGGATTCGAGCTGATCTGAGTCGCTCACGCGCGGGATCCTTCGGGTGTGGCGGCCGCGGCTGCCGCGGCGGCGGCGGGCAGTGCGGCAGCGATACGGTCGAATGCGTCCTCGTCGAGGGCGGCCGAGACGAACCAGGCCTCGAACGGGCTCGGCGGCGCGTAGACGCCACGCTCCAGCAGCGCGTGGAAGAAGGCCGGGAAACGCCAGGTGGCGGTGGCCTTGGCGGTCGCGTAGTCGGTAACCGGACCCTCGGCGAAGAACACGCTCACCATATTGCCCGCGAATTGCACGGTGTGCGGGACCCCCGCGGTGGTCAGAGCCTCGGTGATCAGGGATCCGAGTCGTTCGGCGTTGCGGTCGAGGGCCGCGTAGACGTCCGCGTCGGCGGCACGCAGCGTGGCCAGACCGGCCGCCACCGCCACCGGATTACCCGAGAGCGTGCCCGCCTGATACACCGGCCCGATCGGCGCGAGGTGATCCATGACCTCGGCGCGGCCACCGAAGGCCGCGGCCGGGAGTCCGCCGCTCATCACCTTGCCGAAGGTGTACAGGTCGCCGGCCACCGGATCGCGGCCGTACCAGCCCGCGGCGCTGACGCGGAAGCCGGTCATCACCTCGTCCATGATCAGCAGGGCGCCGTGTTCGCTGGTCAGCTCGCGCAGGCCGGCGTTGAAACCGGGCAGCGGCGGGACCGCGCCCATATTGCCGGCGGCCGCCTCGGTGATCACGGCGGCGATCTGGCCCGGATATTCGGCGAAGGCCGTGGCGACGGCTTCGAGGTCGTTGTAGGGCAGCACGAGGGTGTCGGAGGCTTGCGCCCCGGTCACACCCGGCGAGGTGGGCAGACCCAGGGTGGCGACGCCGGAACCGGCATCGGCCAGCAACGCGTCGACATGGCCGTGATAGCAGCCCGCGAACTTGACGATCTTGCTGCGCCCGGTGAATCCGCGCGCCAGCCGCACCGCGCTCATGGTGGCCTCGGTGCCGGAGTTCACCAGCCGCACCCGCTGCACCGGATCGACCCGCGCGGCGATCGCCTCGGCCAGCTCGATCTCGGCCTCGGTCGGCGCGCCGAAGGACAGCCCGCTGGTGGCCGCCCGCTGCACCGCGTCCACGACGGCCGGGTGCGCATGTCCCAGGATCATCGGCCCCCAGGAACACACCAGGTCCACATAGTCGTTGCCGTCGGCGTCGGTGAGCGTGTACCCACGCGCCGAAGCGATGAATCGCGGGGTGCCGCCGACCGAATTGAAGGCCCGCACAGGCGAGTTCACACCGCCGGGGATGATCGCGGCGGCGCGTTCGAAGAGTCGGGCGGAGACCGGCACGTTTACCTGGGTCGCGCGCGGAGAAGAACTCACGACCACCAGTGTCGCAGCCCCCGCCGGAGCGGTCGACGACAGGGTGTAGTGGGGTGAGCCACCCCACAGGGCAAGCCGGCATATTGTACTCCCGCTCGCCCGACCAGCGGTTTGCCGAGAATTTCCTCACATTCGCCCGTCGGCGCCCGCAGCGCAACACGCGGCGTAAATTTCCTGCCATAAGGGTTGTGGCCTGGTTGCCCATGCGTAACCTCGTACCCACCATCACGCTCATCGCCGGGAGGGTCCATGCGCAAAGCAGTATTCGGGGTAGCCCTGTTGACAACCCTCGTCGGCTCCGTCGCGGCAGCGACCCAGGCCGCCGCCCTGACGCCCGTCGTCCAGCCCGAGCAGCAGCGCGCCGGAGTGATCCTCACCCACGACGAGACCGCCGCGCTCGGCGACGGGCCGATTCCGGCACTGGTCACGATGGTCGTTCCGGAGAGCCGGATCGGTGCGGGCCTGAAGCCGGACACCCAGCTCTATCACGATCAGAACGGCAACGTGCACGCCTCACTGCGGCAGGTGATCGAGGAGGCGGCGAGCCACCCGGACGGTAGCGTCGTGGTGATGGCGAACGTGCCCGGATCGCACGGCACGCGCCTGCTCGACGTCTTCCAGCAGTGGCACTGACCGAAGGTCTTCGACCGGCACTGACCGCGCGGCGGCGGTTCAGGGCACCGGAACGCCCAGGCACAGCAGGGCATAGCCGGTGGACAGCAGGCAATTCAGCGGCGTGGGAAGCAGATCCAGCAGTGAGGAAACCTGCCCGGCGCGCGGCGACACCGCAGTCGCGGCCACCGAATCGGCGACAACCGCGGCGGCTCGGCTCTGCGCGCCGGATACCTGCGGACCGGCCGGCTCCACAGTAACCGCCGAAGTGCCTGCGGCCGAAGGACTTTCAGGCGAGGCGGCAGCCACGGCCACCGGAGCCATACCGATCGCCGCGGCCGCGAGAATCGTGAACGAGGATTTCCGCACTGCTCGGGTGCGCGTCATGGTGCTCATTTTCCGGTAATACCCACAACACTCGATCCACTATCGGACGGCGCGCGGCGAAAACGGGTGCGGCTGTGGGAAACAGGCGTTTCAGCGCGGGCGCACCGCGCACCGCACCACCAGATCGATGGCCGCGAGTCCCGCGGCGGCGACCAGTACCGTGGCAAGCGCCAGCCACGGACCGGCGTAGTGAGTGGATTCGAAGGCAGGCTGATCTCCCACCGCCGCGAACCAGGTCCGGTGCACACCGTGCCGCCAGATGGGCACGGCGGCCACCGCGCAGGCCACGACCAGCACCAGATCGAGCAGGATCCACAGCCGGCGCATCACGCGACATCCTCCTTGCCCTCGGACCCCACGTCGCCCTCGCCGTCCGAACCGGACGCCACCACCGAATTCTCCGCATCGTCGGCGCTCGCCGCGAGCACGGCCGCGGACTCCTGCGCCGGAGAGTCCGCGGACTTCTTCGCCGCGGGAGTCGATTCCTCGGCGAGCCGCTCGAGCGCGGCGCTCAACTCGGCGCGCAACTGCTGATGATCGCGCGCCCAGGCCTGCACCATGGCGCCGTCGCGCAATTTCAGGCCGATGCCGCGGCGGCGGCGCGGCACTCCGGTCAGTTCACCCAGCGCGCGGGCCGACTCCCAGGGATCGTCGTCCCACGATTCCTCGTCGTGTTCGGGAAAGACCCGCGCGATCGACTCCAGCGGCAGCGTTTCGGTGCCCTCGCGCAGCGCGGAGTCGGTGAGTTCGACGCTGACGTGGCGTTTTCCCGCAACGACCTGCAGAGTCACGAATCCGGCGAGCAGAATCGCGCAGAAGGTGAGACCGAACCAGTGCACCGGGCCGCGCCGCAGCGCGAGTTCCAGGATCAGCACCAGCAGGCAGAGCAGCGGGCCGTAGGCGACCGTTCGCCAGCGGGCGCCGGGCTCGCTGAACAGCACGGAATCCGGCCGCACCGCGGCGGTGGATTGGGCGTCGCTCACGCAAGACCTCCGAATACGACGCGCGTGCCGGACCGAGCGGGTGGCGGCGGAGTCAGCCGACCTTCCCCGGGAGCAGCAGTCCGGCGAGGGTGAGCAGTGCCAGAAGCAGCAGCAGTCCCATCACCAGGACATCGCGTCGAATGCTTTGTCGCTGCTGAATCACCACGCGCATCGATGTCTCCGATCCACCGAAGCCATCCGTGCTGCGCTCTCATCGCGGTGACCGATCGATGCGACCACCGACCGAAAAACCACATCCGAGGAGCAACGCACAACCAACGACTTTCAGTTCCCGAGCTATCTGTGACAACCCTCACCATACATCCCGGTCGGCACGCGACAAATTCGGCCTCGCGTCTCAGTGGCCGTTCGCTCGGAAGAAAGCCTCGGATTCCTTTCTGCGGCAGAGGAATACGGCTCCGCAGGCCAGGACAGCCTGTAATATCGCCGCCGCCCCGATCAGCACCGCCGGGCCGCCCACGACCGCGCCGAGTCCGAACATCGACCCGACGGCGCCGAGCACCAGCACCACGGTCGCCACATCGGCAACCGTGCGCGCCCACAGTCGCCCGCGACCGAGCTCGTGCACCACGGCCACCGCGCCGATCCCGACGGCCAGGCCGTAGGTGAGGACCAGCACCTCGAGAATCGAGACCACGAGCTCCATCTGCGCCACGCTGAAGTCGGGCCGCTCGCCGTGCAGTTGATCGTAGAAGTCCTGGGCGACCTGGCGGCGATTACCGAGACGGTCGACCGCGCCGAGGATCAGCCGCAACACCCCGAGTGCGACCACGGCCCACCACAGCTGACAGGCGGTGCGCACATCTTCGGGTCTGGTTCGGATGCCGGGCTCGGCCGGCATTGTCGCCGGATTCACGACAGCCAGTGCGCGGCCCCGGTGGCCCAGTAGGTCAGCACGATATCCGCGCCCGCCCGGCGGATGCCGAGAAGCGATTCGAGGATGGCGCCGCGGCGGTCGATCCAGCCGCGTTCGGCCGCGGCCGTGATCATCGCGTACTCGCCGGAGATCTGATACGCCGCGACCGGAACCGGCGAATGATCGGCGACGTCGCGCAGGATGTCGAGATACGACATGGCCGGTTTGACCATCACGATGTCGGCGCCCTCGGCCAGGTCCAGCTCGAGTTCGCGCAGCGATTCACGCCGATTCGCGGCATCCTGCTGATAGGTGCGGCGATCGCCCTGCAGCGACGATCCGACGGCCTCGCGGAACGGGCCGTAGAACGCCGAGGCGTATTTGGCCGCATAGGCGAGGATCCCGGTATCGATGTGGCCGGCGGCATCCAGACCCGCGCGGATCGCGCCGACCTGGCCGTCCATCATGCCGCTGGTGCCCAGCAGTGCGGCGCCGGCCTCGGCTTGGGCCAGCGCCATCTCGACATAGCGGTCCAGGGTCGCGTCGTTGTCGACGGAGCCGTCGCCGGCCAGCACCCCGCAGTGCCCGTGATCGGTGAATTCGTCCAGACAGGTATCGGCCATCACGACGGTGTCGCCGCCGACCTCCTCGGTCAGCGCGCGCAGGCCGCGGTTGAGAATGCCGTCCGGGGCACTGGCCTGGCTGCCCACCGCGTCCTTGTCCTCCGGACGCGGTACGCCGAACAGCATGAGCCCGCCGACGCCCGCGCCGACCGCCTCCGCCGCGGCCTTGCGCAGCGAATCCATCGAATGCTGGTACACGCCGGGCATCGAACTGATCTCGCGCGGTTCGGCCAGTCCGTCGGCCACGAACATGGGCAGTACCAATTGCCTTGGTTCCAAGGTGGTTTCGGCGACGAGGCGACGCATCGCGGGGGTACGACGCAACCGCCGCGGGCGGTCCATTCCGGTCATAACCGCACGATACGCCGCGCGAAAGCCCGGCTCCCAGGCACCTCCCGGCCGATTGGCGCGGATCACAGCCGGCAAATTCCGGGCGACGCGCGGGCGATCCGGCCGCGCGCCGAAACCCGTTGCGGGGCCCGGTTTTTGTCGGTGCCCTCCGGTAGAATCGAAGATGTGTTCGAGGGGATTCGTCGACAGTCGGACCGGCCTCGGTAGCGCGCTACTGCCCACGGCGCACGACCGAACGATCGGCGGTGGGACGGACTGCCCATATCCGTCCCGCCTTCGATTCCGCCCACCGACGACTCGGCGAATCTCCATCCGAGGGGAGGATTCTCATGCCCACCGCACCGACGATGATCGATCCCTACGCGCCGCTGCTGAAACAGCCTCTACCGGCCGGACGGCCGCGCTCCTGGTACGTCATGCACAATCGCAGGCTGAAGGCCATGCGACTGGCCATCGCCCTGCTCGACTCCGGCGTCTACCGCGCCAACCTCGCCGACAACCAGACCATCCGGCACACCGCCGAGGTCGTCGGCATCCGCCCGCCCTCGAACAAGACCTGCAGCCTCGTCCGCGACCTCATGCGCGTCCGGCGGGTGTGAGGTCTCCCGCTCAGCCGCTAGCGGCCCAGCCCATCGAGCCGCTAGCGGCTGCGGCGGCTCTTCTTGCGCGGCGGGGGCAGCAGGCCCTCGGCGCGCAGGTGGGCGGCGTGTTCGGCCAGGGCGTCGACCAGCGGGCCGACCTGGGCGATCTCGGGTTGCACATCCACGCGCAAACCGAATTCGATAGCCGTTTCAGCGGTTTTGGGGCCGATACAGGCAACGATGGTGCGCGCGTGCGGCTTTCCGGCGATACCGACCAGATTCCGGACCGTGGACGAGGAGGTGAACAGCACGGCGTCGAAGCCGCCGGTCTTGATCATCTCCCGCGTTTCGGCCGGTGGCGGCGAGGCCCGCACGGTGCGGTACGCGGTGACATCGTCGATCTCCCAGCCGCGGTCGCGCAGACCCTCGGCCAGCGTTTCGGTGGCGATATCGGCGCGCGGCAGCAGCACGCGGTTGACCGGGTCGAAAACATCGTCGTAGGGCGGGAAGTCGGCCAGCAGACCCTCCGAGGACTGCTCACCGCTGGGCACCAGTTCGGGGTTGATACCGAACGAGCGCACCTTGTCGGCGGTCGCCTCACCGACGCACGCGATCTTCACACCGGAGAAAGCCCGTGCGTCCAAACCGAATTCGCCGAACTTCTCCCACACCGCGCGCACAGCGTTGGTGGAGGTGAACACCACCCACTGGTAACGACCGTCGACCAGGCCCTTGACCGCGCGCTCCATCTGCGCGGGGCTGCGCGGCGGCTCGACGGCGATGGTCGGAACTTCCATCGGGATGGCGCCGTGCATGACGAGCTTCTCGCTCATCTCACCGGCCTGCTCCTTGGTGCGCGGCACCAGCACGGTCCAGCCGTACAGCGCCCGCGACTCCCACCACGACATCTTGGAGCGCTTCTCGACCTCCTTGCCGACCGTGACCACGAGCGGTCCGACCAGCTCCGAGGCGGCGGAGTTCAGAGTGGCCAGCGTCGCCTCGATGGTGCGCTGCTGCCGGGTGGTGCCACGCACGGTCACCGCGACCGGGGTCTGCGGGGCGAGGCCGTGCTCGACCAGCGCGCTCGCGGTCTCGGCCAGGTGGCCGGAGGTGGCGTGCAACACCAGCGGGCCGGGGGCGGCGGCGACGGAGGCCCAGTCGACCTCACCACGCACGTCGACCTCGGTGTGCGAGGAGCCGAGCGCGATACCGGCATACGCCGGCACCGTGGTCGCCGACGGCAGCCCGGGCAGCACCTCGAAGTTCATATGCGACCGAGTGACGGCGTTGACCTCGGAGATCACCGAATCGGTGGTCATCGGGTCGCCGGAGACCAGCCGCACCACATCGTGTCCGGCGCGGGCCTCGTGGACCAGCGTCTTCGCGACCTCGGCCGGCTCGCCCAGCGCGGGGCGCACGTCGACCGCGGATTCCCCGTCGGGCCCCGGCTCGACGGCGGTGCCGATCATGGCCAGCACGCCCTTGTCGACATCGGGATCGGTGAACGCCAGGCGCGCTCGTCCCAGCACCTCGCGGGCGCGGACCGTGAGCAGCGCCGGGTCACCAGGACCCGACCCGACGAACAGAATCCGACCGGGATGTTTCTTGGTGGCTCGGCTCATGGCTTGTTCTCCATCGGGCTGGGATTGGTGAAGTCGGACGCGCCGGCGGATACCTCGCCGGCCAGCAGGTCGCGCGCCCCCAGCTCCAGGAGCTCACGCGCCAGATCGCGGCCCAGCTGCTCTGCGTTCGCGAGCGAGCCGACCGCCGAGGCCCGGATGACATCCGAGCCGTCGATCGCCGCCGCGCCGCCGCGCAGCGACAGTTCCTCCACCACGCGGCCCTCGTCGTCGAGCGATTCGACGACTTCGGCGAGCGCACCGACCGGCGCCGTGCAACCGGCTTCGAGTTCGGCGAGCAGCGCGCGTTCGGCGACGACCGTGGCGCGACTGCCCGGATCGTCGAGGGTGGACAGGATGCTGACGAGATCGCTTTCCTCGCTGCGGCATTCGACCGCGAGCGCGCCCTGAGCCGGTGCCGGCAACATCTGCACGGGCTCGAGGGCCTCGGTGACCGAACCGAGCCGGTCCACGCGGGACAGCCCGGCCCGCGCGACGACCACGGCGTCGAGTTCCCCTTCGGCGACCTTACGAAGTCTGGTGTCGATATTGCCGCGCAACGGCACGATCTCGAGACCGAGTCCGAGTGCGCGCAACTGGGCGGCACGCCGCGGCGCGGAGGTGCCGACCCGGGATCCGGCGGGTAGTTCGCCCAGCACCAGGCCGTCCCGGGCGACCAGGGCGTCACGCGGATCCTCGCGCGGCGGAATCGCGGCGATGGTGAAGCGGGGGTCCGGCGCGGTGGGCAGATCCTTGTAGGAGTGCACCGCGATGTCGACGGTCCCGGCGGCCAGTTCCTCGCGCAGCGCGGCGGTGAACACCCCGACGCCGATCTTCTCGACCGGGTCGGACGACTGGTCGCCCGCCGTCTTCACGATCACCAGTTCGGCGTGCTGCCCGGTGGCGATCAGCGCGTCGCGCACGGTGCCGGCCTGGGTCAGTGCCAGCACGCTGCCGCGGGTGCCGATCCGCCACGGGGCGTCGGTGGTGCCGCGTCGCGTCATGTCGTGCTCCTGCGTGTCGACCCCGGTGGCCGCGCCCCCGAATGCGGTGGCCGTATCAGCGCTCACTGCGGATGCCCCTGTTCGTCTCCGAGATGGCTCGTGGTGAAGTCGTCGGCCAGTTCGCCGCCGAGGGTGGCGATTTCCATCGGCGCCGCAACAGCTTGTGCCGCACCGGGTTTCAATTCGAACAATTCGCGCAGCGCTTCGGCGTAGCTGCCGCCGCCGGGCGCCGAGGCCAGCTGCTTGACCCGGACCGTGGGCGCGTGCAGCAGTTTGTCGACCACCCGGCGCACCGTGCGGGCCACCTCTTCGCGCTGCGGATCGCCGAGATCGGGCAGTTTGGATTCCAGCCGCATCAGTTCCGCCTCGACCACCTCGGCCGCGCGCTGGCGCAGGGCCGCGACGGTCGGGGTCACCTCGGCCATCCGCTGGCCGGACAGATATTTGGCGAGCTCCTCGGCGACCAGGGCGCGCGCGGCGCTGGTGTCGTCGGCCGCCGCACCCGCCGCGGGATCGCGCTGCAGCGTCTCCATATCGATGACGGTGATATCGGGCAGTCCGGCCACCGCGGGATCCACATCGCGCGGCAGTCCCAGGTCGCAGATCACCATCTGATGTCCGGCGCGGGAGACGTTGAGGGCGCGGTGGGCGTCGGCCAGGCTCACCACCGAACCGACCGCGCCGGTGCTGGTGATCACGATGTCGGCGTCGGCCATGGCGTTCACCAGGTTCGACAGTTCCATCGCGGTCGCCGGTGCGCCGTGCATGGTGGTCGCGGTGTGGGCCAGCCGCTGGGCACGCTCGAGGGTGCGGTTGACCACGATGATTCTGCCGATTCCGGCCCGTGCCAGATGGGCCACCGACAGCCCGCCCATCGCGCCCGCGCCGACCACGACCGCGGTGCGCCCGGCCAGATCACCGAGCACGTTCGCGGCGCGATCCAGCGCGACCGACACCACCGAGGCGCCCGCGCGGTCGATCCCGGTTTCCGAATGCACCCGCTTGCCGACGCGCAGGGCGTGCTGGGCCAATTCGTGCAGGGTGCGTCCGGCGGCCTGCTGGGCATCGGCGGCGGCGTAGGCCGAGCGGATCTGGCTGAGCACCTGCTGCTCGCCGACGACCATCGAATCCAGGCCGCTGGCCACCGCGAACAGATGTTCGGCCGCCGCCTCGCTGTAGCGCACGTAGGCGTGTTTGGTCAGTTCGGGCAGCGGCAGATCGGAATGCCGGGCCAGCAGATCACCGACCTCGGCGAGCCCGCCGTGGAAGGCGTCGACCACTGCGTAGATCTCGACGCGGTTGCAGGTGGAGACGATCATCGCCTCGGAAATGTGCTGGGAGGCCAGCATGCGATCGGTCAGCTTGGGCCGGTCCTCCTCGGTGACCGCGACCTTCTCCAGCACCGCCACGGGAGCGCTGCGATGCGAAATTCCGACGAGAAGCACACTCATGGTGCGACCACCGATCCCTTGCTGGTTGGCTCCGTTGCCGAATGCGAGGTTGTCTTGCGGGGTGCGGGCTGGTGGGCCGCGCGGCCGGCCATCCGCCGCCCGATCGGGGTGGATACCGCGTGCACCGTCTCCCCCGCGGCGACGCGCTCGGTCGCGGCCGGTTCCGCGGCCTCGAGTTCCGCGCTGCGAGCGCGCTCGAACGACAGCATCTGCAGTTCGACGGCGAGGTCGACGCGGCGGACCTCCACGGTGGCCGGAACCGCGAGGTTCACCGGCGAGAAGCTGAGGATGCACTGCACCCCGGCGGCGACGAGTTCGTCGCAGACGCCCTGGGCCGCGGCATCGGGAACGGTGACGACCGCGATCGTGGGGGCGAGTTCGGCGACCGCGGCCCGCAGCCGGGCGGTGTCGAGCACCCGCAGCCCGGCGACCGAGGCGCCGATCACCGCGGGATCGTTGTCGAAGATGCCGACCATGGTGAATCCGCGCCGCGAGAATCCGCCGTAACCGGCCAGTGCCCGGCCCAGATTTCCGGCGCCGACCAGGATCACGCGATGGCCGTCGGCCAGGCCGAGGACGTCCTCGATGCGGTTGCGCAACTTGGCCACGTCGTAGCCGACGCCGCGAACCCCGTTGGGGCCGAGGAAGGATAGATCCTTGCGAAGCTTCGCCGAACCGACACCCGCCGCGACAGCCAGTTCTTCACTCGATACGATGAGCACACCCTCGTCGGCCAGGACGGCGAGCACTCGGAGGTAGGTGGCCAAGCGGGTCACCGTCGCCTGCGGGATGTCCTTGTTGATGGATTTGCCGGAAACGCTGTTCAGAGCTCTGCCGGAGACGCCACTTGGCGTCTCATGCTGCTCTGTCACGTCGTTCGGCTCCTCGTCCGGCCGGGGGGTAGTGTCCGGGTTTTCGCTTGGTCCGCCGCCGATACCGGGCACAGGCATCGGTATCGGATCGGTATTGATACACGGGGTGCGGTTGCGTCCGCCGCCAGAAGCAGGCGGGTCGCGTGTCACCACCGTAACCGCTTGTGAAGCCCTGCACAAAGTCGGTGAATTCAGTCACTCTCCACTCGTCGGCTTCACGAATGCCTGCTCACATTCAACCGCCGTGGCACGGGCTTCGGTGCAGGCACGCCGGACCGGCGATTTCGTCGCGCGAATCCGGCGATTCGCGGCTAATCGCAGGTCTGTCGGCGCCGTGGCATTTAATGGCGATATGAGTACTGCCACGCATTCGGTGACTTTGCTGACTCGTGACGGCTGCGGTATGTGCACGGTCGCACTGACGCAACTGCGCGCCATCTGCGCGGACTTCGGGCTGGAGCCGGCGACCGTCGATGTCGACGCGGCGGCGGCCACCGACCCGTCGCTGCGGGCCGAGTTCGGCGACCGGCTGCCGGTGGTGCTGCTCGACGGCCGTGAACACAGCTACTTCGACGTCGACGAACCGCGATTGCGGGCCGATCTGAGTCGCTGAGCACACATCGCCGAGCAGCCATCGGGACCACGCTGTGCTCGGCTAATGTTGGAGTGTTCGCGCGAACAGGCGGAGGTACTGGTGCCGGAACGATCGAAAGATGCGAGGACGGGCTTCATCGCGGGCAGGTTCGGCGAATTCCCGGCGCGCTGGGGGCAGGGTCTGTCGGACCAGCTCACACGGATCGCGCGCAGCCCGTTCGGGCCCAGCGAGGAGGAGGTACGCGCCAACCTCGCCGGTGAGGCCAGCGCCGACGCGGCCCTCGCACTGCACGACGCGGAATTGGCCGAAACCTTTGGCGCCGAATCCGATTCGGAATTACCGCCACACGCACGCCCGCCCCGCGACCTGACCGCGGCGGCATTTTTCGACGTGGACAACACGATGGTGCAGGGCGCCTCGATCGTGCACTTCGCGCGCGGCCTGGCGGCGCGGAAATATTTCAAGACTTCCGACCTCGTCGATATGGCCTGGAAGCAGGTGAAATTCCGGGTCACCGGCAAGGAAAGCCAGGGCGATATGGCCAGCGGTAAGGAAAAAGCGCTGTCATTCATCGCCGGCCGCTCGACCGCCGAACTCGCCGCACTCGGCGAGGAAATCTACGACGAAATCATCGCCGACAAGATCTGGCCCGGCACCCGCGCGCTGGCGCAAATGCATCTGGACGCCGGGCAGCAGGTGTGGCTGGTCACCGCGACGCCGGTGGAACTCGCACAGGTCATCGCGAAACGCCTCGGGCTGACCGGCGCGCTGGGCACCGTCGCCGAAAGTGTGGACGGCGTCTTCACCGGACGGCTGGTCGGCGATATTCTGCACGGCCTCGGTAAAGCACATGCGGTGCGCACCCTGGCCATTCGCGAGGGTCTCAATCTCAAACGCTGTACGGCCTATTCCGACAGCCACAACGACGTGCCGATGCTCTCGCTGGCCGGTACCGCGGTGGCGATCAACCCGGATTCGGACCTGCGCGAGGTCGCCAAGAACCGCGGGTGGGAGATTCGCGATTTCCGGACCGGCCGCAAAGCCGCCAAGATCGGCGTGCCCACCGCATTGGCGCTGGGCGCGGCCGGTGGCGCGGCGGCCGCCGTGCTCACCCGCAAGCGCGAACACCACGGCTGAGATTTTCCGGGGCGAAGTGATCGAGCCTCCTCGCCGCAGCGAGGAGGCTCGATTTCTCCGGCTCTGTTCGGCGTCAGCCGGTGAAGGGGTTGCGCCGCTTGGTGAGCAGCTTGTACAGCGTCTGCTGGATGGTTTCGCGGACCTGATCGGTGACCTCGAACATCGTCATCGGATCGTCGGCCGCCTCCGCCGCGTAATCCTCGGTCGCGATGGGCTTACCGAATTCGATGGTCCACTTCGACGGCAACGGAATCGCACCCAGCGGTCCCAGATGCGGAAATGTGGGAGTCACCGGGAAATACGGCAATCCGAGCAGCCGCGCCAACGGCTTGATATCGGCGAGTTTCGGATAGATCTCCTCGGACCCGACGATCGAGCACGGAATGATCGGCACACCGGTTTTCACCGCCGCCGAAACGAATCCGCCGCGGCCGAAGCGCTGCAACTTGTAGCGCTCCGCATACGGCTTGCCGATGCCCTTGAAACCTTCGGGGAACACCCCCGCGACCTCGCCCGACCGCAGCAGCCGTTCGGCGTCGGCCGGGCAGGCCAGGGTGTGGCCGGCCTTGCGGGCCAGCCCGCCGACCACCGGCATCTCGAACACCAGATCGGCGGCCAGCAATCGCAGCGACCGATGAGCGGGATGCCGATCGTGCACCGCCAGCTGCAGCATGAGCGCGTCCAGCGCCACCACGCCGGCGTGATTGGAGACGACCAGCGCACCACCGGAGGACGGAATGTTCTCGATGCCGTTGACGTCCACCCGGAACCACAGTTCCGACAGTGGTCGCAGCGTCGGCAGGATGACCGATTGGAGCAGATGTTCGTCGCGACCGAACTCGTCGACCTGGTAGTCCCCGGTGAGGCGGCGGCGGGCGAAATCGGCGGTATTGCGAATACCGCCGGCCACCGCACCCCGCACCAGATCACCCAGCGAGCGCGGCGGCGCCGATTCGGCCAGCCGCTCGGTCAACGAGGTCACCGGCTGCAGGGCCGACTCCCCGGGCCAGCGCCGCGATGCCGGGCGCTGCCGGGCCTCGAAATCCGTCTCGTGCAGGTGAATGACTTTGGCCACGTCGTTCATCGATGTGCTCCCGTCCCGGCCCCGACGAGGCCGAGGAGTCTGTTTTCTGCGGCGTCGATCCAGCGCGGATCGATGACGGGCCGCAACGCTGCGCCCCCGATGAAGTCGTCGAACGCCTGCACCGTCGTCCAACGCGGTGCGAAGCCGAGTTCGCTGCGCATTCTCGTGGTGTCCAATCCACAGCCGTAGTGGAAGTAATCGATCTGCTCGGTGGTGAACTCACGCATCACCGGGCCCATGAACGACCGGCCGACCGTCTGGAAAACACTCATCGGCACCGGTAGTTCGACGCGACCCGCGCGACGGATGGCCTGCGACAAAGCCAGCGACCCGTCCCCGGCGACGTTGAACGTGCCGCCTGATGCGGAATGCGCCGCATGCGCCAGCGCCGCGATCGCGTCCTCTTCGTGCAACAGCTGCATACGGGGGTCGCGGCCGAAGATCGTCGGCGTGATCGGAGAGCGAAAATACTGCACACCCCGGCCCGCCAGCCGCGGCCCCACAATCGGTGGAAATCGAAGGATCACCGCGGCGATATCCGGACGCCGACGCGCCATTCCACGGACGAATCCCTCGACCTCGATCATATCGCGCGCGAACCAGCCCTTCGGCGGCGTGCGCGCACTCATTTCCTCGGTGAATTTCGCCGGATCCTTAGGACCACAACCGTACACCGCCGAGGAGGACCGGAGCACGACACGGCGCACACTCGGTGCCTTCTGACAGACCGCCATCAGCTGCATGGCGCCGAAGACGTTGTAGTCCTTCATCGCCGCCCGGCCGCCACCGGCGGGCGGGCGGGAGAGCACGGCCGGATGCACGACGGTGTCGACCTTGTTTCCGTCGATCACCTTGCGGATCAACGGATTTCGAATGTCGGCGCGAACGAACTCGGCCCGTCCCATGCGACGCAGCAGATCGCGGCTGGGCATGCGGGCGTCGACGGCGATGACGCGTTCGATCGCGGGATCGGCCGCCAGCCGAGTGACGACATTGCCGCCGAAGAAGCGGCTCGCGCCCGTGACGAGAACGACTTTTGGCGGCTGGTCGTCGCGGCCAGCCGTACGCCCGTCCCGCATATCCGAACCCACGCCGAATCCCACCTGTGCACCCCTGCTTTGGCTAGTTCCGTTAACCAGAGTAGCGGCTGTTACGGAGGTGGCCGACAGTATTTACCAGGATCTAACGATGACTTCAGTCACCGGAAACAAATGCTGAAGCCCGCCACCTGAAACGGTGGCGGGCTTTCAGCTAATTTCCAGCGTGTAAGACTTACTTGCCGAGTTTGCGACGCTGCACGCGCGTACGGCGAAGCAGCTTGCGGTGCTTCTTCTTCGACATCCGCTTACGGCGCTTCTTGATCACAGAACCCATAGGGTTGTTCCTCGCGTTCTCTCTCTACCCTCGGCACGCACGCCGGTTACGTACGCCCATCTTCCGGTTCGCTCGGCGGCCGCCTGGCAACCAGTGTTCAGCTCCCGACCTGACCCAGATCGGCAGCGGGTAACACAACGGTGGTTCATCGTACCGGGCCAACCCACGGCGAACGAAACGGGCACCGATGTGCCCGGTCGCCGACACCGCCGACCGGCGTCCACACGTCTCTACCCGGCGTCGAAGTACGACGTCTGCAGGTAGTCGTGTACCGCCTTGGCGTGTACCCGGAACGATCGACCGACTCTGACAGCGGGTAGTTCTCCCGAGTGAACCAGCCGATACACCGTCATCTTGGAAACCCGCATCAGATTCGCCACCTCGGCAACGGTGAGGAACTGTGTTCCTCCACCGCCGATGACAGGACCGGAACTCGCAGAGCTGTTTCCAGACATCATTGCGCCACTGACCTCCGGCACGTCCGCGCCGCCGGCTTCCCCACCGGCGGAACAGACACGCACGTGCTCCCTCGAGCTTAGCGTGACCAGTGGGATTGCTGCGACGGGTGGGAGAAATAGCAGTGTCACCAGCGGATGTCACGTCACACCCGGCGGCCACCGCGCGGTTACTCGCCGGTCGCCCCCTGTTCGACCGAGCGGCGCTTGGCCGCGTGCAGCGCCTCCCAGAACGCCGAACGCACGCCGCCGCGCTCGAGCTCGCGCACGGCCGCCGCGGTCGTCCCCGCCGGCGAGGTCACCGCGGCACGCAACTCCGCGGCATCCTGGCCGGATTCCTCCAGCAGCGCCGCCGAGCCGAGCATGGTCTGCACCACCAGTTCGGTGGCCACGTCCCGGGTCAGCCCGAGGCCGACACCGGCCTCCACCATGGCCTCGACCACCAGGAAGAAGTACGCGGGTCCGGAGCCGGACACCGCGGTCACCGCGTCCATCTGGCTCTCGGCGACGGTGACGACCCTGCCGACCGCGCCCAGCAGTTCCGAGACCGTGTCCAGCTCGGCGGATTTGGCGTGCCGGCCGGCCGCGATCGCGCTCATGCCCTGGCCGACCAGCATCGGGGTGTTCGGCATGACCCGCACCACCGGGAATCCGGCGGGCAACTTCGACTCCACCCGGGCGGTGGTCACGCCGGCCGCGAGCGACACCAGGATCTGATCGCGGTCGTTGTCGAGTTCGAGTTTGCCGAGTTCGGTCAGCACGGCGTCGACATCGTGCGGCTTCACCGCGACCACCAGCACATCCGCGCCCGCCGCGGCCTCGGCCAGACTGTCGGTGACCCGGATGCCGAACCGCTCGCTCAACACCTGCGCGCGGGCCGTCACCGTCTCGACCACGACCAGATCCTTACCCGGTCGCCCGGCCTCGAGCAGCCCGGCGATCAACGCCTCGCCGATCCGTCCGCCACCGATCACCGCAATTCTCGTCATGAGGCCCAAGGCTATCCGTGCGCGGCGAGCGATGCGGGGCAGGGGCGATCAGGGACCGGCGAGGCAGCGAATCAGCGCGGCAGCGGAATCAACGCGAGCTGGCGGGTCTGCGCCACCACCGCGCCCGTGCTGTCGAGCACCAACTGGTCCTCGTCGAACATGCGCTCACCGATCTCGTGGGCGGTCGCGATGACCCGCAGCCAGCCCGGCGCGGGCCGCCGCCGCAGGTAGGTGGTGAGCTGCACGGTCGGCGCCCAGCCGAACCGGCCCATATTCATCGGCACCGGCGGGCTCATATCGCCCGCCATCATGGCGAAATAGGCGGCGACGTCCGGATCGCTGCCGTCACCGGCGCGCGGACGGATCCACAACCGCAGCCGGGGCTCGCCCCGCTCGCCGGACAGGAACCGCGCCCAGGACGGGTCGATCGCCACCGACGCGCCCCGTGCGACGTTGACCAACCGGCCCATCGGAGAATCCGGCGCGTCGTATCCCAGGGCGTCGGCGGGGGGCTCCGGCGGCATATCCGCCACGGTCTCGCGGCGATAGGCCGGTTCGGCGTCATCGAGGTGACCGAAGGTGAACGCCGAATGCACCAGCGTGCGGCCACCCTGGACCAGATCGGCGTCGACCAGGCAGATCTGGCGGCCCGTCTTGCGGATACGGACCTCGTACTCGACCTCGCCGGGATCGGGGGCGCCGAGAAAATCGGTGCTCGCCGCGATCGGGAACATCTCGGCCAGATCGGGGTGCGTGGTGCGCAACCGGGTGGTGGCGGCTGCCGCCGACGCGGCGATCATGGTCCCGCCGTGCAGTTTCTTACCGATCGTCCACACCGGATCGATGACGCCGCGATAGCGCGCGAGCTCCGCGGAAGCCTCCACCTCGGTCACCGCGCACACCCGGCTGAACGGTGCGTCGTCCACCTCCGGTCGTACCGTCTCGACCGCCAGTTCCGTCACCCCGCCGCTCCTCTCCGTGGGCCCAGCCGGTTCCGACCGGCTCGTACACCGTATAAGTCTGCCGGAAGGTCGCTCGATTCCCTACGGGTGTGACGAACGCCTTCCCGCGCGGACTGCCCGTACGCCCCGGGCACGAGGACATATGAACGGTCTCGGCCCGCCTCGATTTTGGAGCGACGGAGGGAGGGAGCGCAGCGACTGACCGGAGGAGTGAAAATCGAGGCGGGCCGAGACCCGCCGGAGCGAAGCGGAGGCAAATCAACCCTGCCGGGTCGGTTCCCGCCCCGGCGCCGGCTGCAGATTGTTCAGATGGGTGCGGGCGAACCGCAGCGACCGCCCCAGCATCGCCGCGCGGTCGGCGGTGGTCCGCGCGTTCTGGGTGTTCACCTCGATCACGGCATGACCGCGGAAATCGTTGCGCACCAACGCTTCACACACTTCCACACAGGGCTGCGCACCCTCACCGGGAACCAGGTGTTCGTCGTGCGCGGCGCCGCGGCCGTCGGCCAGGTGCAGGTGCGCCAGACCGCTGCCCATGCGGTCGGCCAAGGTCAGCGCGTCCATTCCGGCGGTCGCGGTGTGCGACAGATCCAGGGTGTAGTGCCGGAAGCCGGTGTCGGTCGGATCGTAGGACGGGCTGAACGCGGTGACGGAAAGTCCCGGTCCGCCACGGCGTTCCAGCCGGCGCGCCGAGCCGGAGCGACGCCCGAACAGCGTGTCGGCGCGCATGGGGAACATGTTCTCCACCGCGACGACGACCGGACTGCTGTCCTCGAGTTCGCCCACCTGCTGCGCGAAGCCCTCCGCATAGCGCCGCTGCCAGCGGAAGGGCGGATGCACCACCACGGTCGCCGACCCCAGCGCCTCCGCGGCCCGCACACTGCGTTCGAGCTTGGCCACCGGATCGGCACCCCACACCCGCTGCGAAATGAGCAGACAGGGCGCGTGCACCGCCAGCACGGGCACCGAGTACCGGCGCACATACGACTGGACGGTGGCGATGTTCTGGCTGGCCGGTTCGGCCCAGACCATCAATTCCACGCCGTCGTAACCCAAGTCGGCGGCGTACCGGAACGCCGCCTCGGTGTTCTCCGGATAGACCGACGCCGTCGACAACCCCACCTGAACGGTGGTCCCCACCTGACCGCTGTACCCCACTTGCTGCTCCCTGCTCAGTTCGTGCTGAGAAGAAAGGCTAGCGGTCCGAGCGTCACGAAGATGCCCACAACGACCGCGATCACCGTGCTGAGGATGTCGTCGGTGCGGCGCAGTACGCGAACCAGCGCGACCAGACCGAGGATCACGACCATCGCCAGCACCAGGGCCACGAACGGCATGATGTCCCACATCTGCTCGAAGCCCTTGAACAGCAACATTCCCGCGACCGCCGCACCGACGGCCTGGCCGCCCAGGATCATCCACTGCCGGCGGTTCAGGTCCTCGACCGAGCCGCGGCGCGGAGCCGGCCGGCTCAGCTGCGGCAGTTTGTCGCGCAGCGAGAATCCGCGCGGGGCGGCCCGGCGCCGGCGCGGGGTGGCCTCGATCTCCTCGTCGTCGAGCAGATCGTCGTCGTAGTCGTCCTCGGGCTCGTCGAGTTCGACCGGTGCGTAGAACTCGGTGCGCGCCTCGGCCGGATCGAGCAGATCGATGACCCCGCGGCGCGGCCCGCGATCCCGGCGCGCTGCGGCTTCGCGCCGCTCCTCACGAGCTCCGGCGTCGCGCAGCAGATCTCCGGCAACGGTCTGCCCGGACAGCAGCGGCTGCTCGGAAGCGGCCAGCGACCATCCCGGCGACCGATCCTCGGCCGGCTCGTCCTCGTGGCCGCCCGGTCCGGATTCGTCGAAATCACGGGGAGCCGAAACCGGAGCACCCGGCCGCCGCCGGGCCGACCACGCGGGCAGACCCCGGCCCGCGTCGGCGCCGTTGCGACCGCCCGCGAGGCCGTCGGGCGCATCGGCCCCGTCGCGTCCCGGCTTCGCACCGTTGCGGCGCGGCAGATCCGCGCGGCCCGGGGTGGGGTACTCGGGGGCACCGAATTCGCGGCCTGCCGGAGCGCCGAATTCGCGGGGCGGCGAAGAAGTTTCGGGCGGGCGTGGCGGCGCCCAGGCAGTAGTCGGCGGCGTGGCGTCGGTTCCCATCCCGCCCCGGAACGGCGGCACCATCACGGTGTTGCGCTCGTCGGGCTCCGGCCGATGCCGGCGCCCGGTCCGACCCGAATCCACCGGCGCTTCCGGAGCGGCGAACGAACCCGCCGCCTCCCGCTCGGCCAGCGCCTCCCGCAGTTCGCGGCGGGCGCGGCGGCCGGTGGGCGCCGGCGCGGAATCCACGCCGTACGGGGCGGGAGCGCCCTCAGGCGCGGCGTGCCGGGTGGAATCGGGCTGGGCGTCGTATCCGGAAGCGCCGTATCCGGGAGCGTCGAATCCGGGTGCCGCGCCGAACTCGGGCGCTGAGCCGTATCCGCCCGGCGATTCGAACGAGGCGGACGGTAAACCGCTCGCCCCGTATCCAGGCGAGTCCCAGGAGTTCGGCGCGCTCGGCGCCTCCGGAGCGGCGGCCAGCGGATCGTAGAAACTGATCGGGCCGGACAGCGGTGATTCGGCTTCGTACCCGGGTACCGAGAGCTGGAAGTCGGGCATCGGTTCCGGATCCGGCTCGGCCTCCGGGGCGGCGTGCGAGGAGGAACCCTCCCGGACCGCCGGCAGGTCGCCGGTCAGGTCGGTGACCGCGATGCCGCGTCCGCCTCTGCGGCGCCGCCCGCCGCCCGACGCCGGAACTCCCTGGCCGTTGCGCGCCAGCAGTTCGGCGACCGACAGCTGGGTCGAATCCTCACTCATGCCGGCTCCTTTCCGATAGACCGCTGCCCGAATCGATCATCCCGATACGGCCTCGGTCGGGCCCGGCACTCCGATGGGCCGAGTACTACCCGGACCCGGGTCGGTACCCGGGTCGGTATCCAGTTTGCGCAGGATCAGTCCTTCGCGCAGCGCCCACGGGCAGATTTCGAGCGTATCGAGGGACAATGCCCGCATACTCGCCTCCGCCACGAGCGCGCCGGCCACCAATTGCTGGGACCGGTCGGAACTGACACCTTCCAATTCTGCGCGATCGGCGGCGGTCATCCGAGAAATGAATGCGATCAACTGCCGCAGACCGGAACTGGTGAGACTACGCCGCACGCGCGGTCCCGCGGCCGAAGGGGCGGCTCCGGTCAGCCGGGCCAGCGAGCGGAAGGTTTTCGAGGTGCCCACCGCCAGATCCGGGCGCCCGACCTCCAGCAGTTGTTTGGCCGGGATCACCAACTCGGCGTCGAGCCAGTCCCGCAGCACCGCCACCCGCCGCTTGCCCGGCGGATCGCCGTTCAGCCAGTCTCTGGTCAGCCGGCCCGCGCCCAACTGCAGCGACAGCGCCGCATCGGGCGCCTCGTCGCAGCCGTTGCTCATCTCGAGCGATCCCCCGCCGATGTCGAGGTTCAGAATGCGCCCCGCACTCCACCCGTACCAGCGCCGCACCGCCAGGAACGTCAGCCGGGCCTCGTCGACACCCGACAGCACCCGCAGATCGACACCGGCGCGCGCGCGGATCTGCGCCAGCACGGCATCGGAATTGGCCGCCTCCCGCAGCGCCGAGGTCGCGAAGGGCATCAGCTCCACGCAGCCGGAAGTCTTTGCGATACTGGCGAATTCGGTGATCGTCTTGGTGAGCTTGGCCGCGCCCTCGGGCGTGATGCAGCCCGCGTCGTCCATATTCTCCGACAGCCGCAGGGTGGCCTTCGTCGAGCTCATCGGCATCGGGTGCCCACCCCGATGCGCGTCCACCACGAGCAGGTGGACGGTATTACTTCCCACATCGAGAACACCGAGCCGCACATGAATACGGTACCGGGGACGGTGCGAGCACCGGAGGACGAATCCGAACTCCCCCGACCCACCAGCCCGGGAGTGGGGCTCGAGCGGGGAAGCTGTTAGCGTCTGGCGATGTGACCGCAGGAGCATCCGCGCCCACCCCCTTCCCGCCGGACACGGCGCCGACCGGGCTGCGACCAGCTGCGAAGATCGATCCGGCACCGGAGGTCGATCTCGACTTCCCGCGGGAGTGGATCGAATTCGTCGATCCCGCAAACGCCGAGCATCTGATCGCGGCCGACCTCACCTGGTTGCTGTCGCGCTGGACCTGTGTCTTCGGCACGCCGGCCTGCCAGGGCATCATCGAGGGCCGCCCGGACGACGGCTGCTGTTCGCACGGCGCCTTCCTCAGCGACGACGACGACCGCAAGAAGCTGGCCAAGGCCGTGAAGATGCTCACGCCGCAGGACTGGCAGCTGATGGACGAGGCGCGCGACCGCGACGGCAAGGTCCGCAAGAAGCTGTATCTGGAAGAGGACGAACTCGACGACGAGCCGGCCATCCGCACCCGCCGCTACGAGGGCGCCTGCATCTTCCTCAACCGTCCGGGCTTCGCCGGCGGAATCGGCTGCGCCCTGCACACGATGGCCCTGCGCAAGGGCATCGAGCCGCTGACGGTGAAACCCGAGGTGTGCTGGCAGCTGCCGATCCGGCGCACCCAGGACTGGGTCGACCGGCCCGACGGCGAACAGATCCTGCGCACCACCATCACCGAATACGACCGGCGCGGCTGGGGCCCGGGTGGCCTGGATCTGCACTGGTACTGCTCGGGTTCGCCCGACGCGCATGTCGGCAGCCGACCGGTCTGGCAGTCCTACGCGCCCGAACTGATCGAATTGATCGGGCAGCCGGCCTACGACGAACTCGCCCGGCACTGCCGCCGGCGCGAAGGGCTGGGATTGATCGCGGTGCATCCGGCCACGACCGCCGCGCGCGAGAAGACGGAAACCGACCCGGCCGGGAATATCTGATCCGCCAACCCATTTCGTACGAATATGGGTATTGCGCCGGATACGCCGGCATCCGAGTCCTCCGTCGCCGAGACCGACTCCGCGGGATCCGATTCTGCGGTATCACGCCCCGGCGCACCTCGAATCCTGTTGATTTCCGGAAGTACCCGGCCGGGATCCACCAACACCGCCGCGTTGCGCACCTTCGCCGAAATCGCCGCACCGGAATGCACCGCGGAATTGTTCACCGGATTGGTCGATATTCCGGCCTTCGTTCCCGGCGACCAACCCGCCCCGCCGGCGGTGCACGCGTTGCGTGAGCGACTCGCGGCCGCCGATGCCGTGGTGTTCTGCGCGCCCGAATACGCCGGCTTCATTCCCGGCAGCCTGAAGAATCTGCTGGAGTGGACCGTCGGGGCCGCGGATCTGCACGAGAAACCGGTGGCCTGGATTTCGGTGGCGGCCGCGGGCCGCGGTGAAGGTGCGATCACATCGCTGCGCACGGTGCTCGGATATGTCGGCGCGGTGGAAATCGAATCCGCGTGCCGGCGAATGACGGTGCTGGGCAGCATGATCGGGGCCGACGGAACGATCGCGGACGCGACGGTGCGACAGGCTCTCGCCGAATCCGTCGCCGCGATCGGCGCCTATCTCTCGGCCGCGGCCGCGTCGCGGGAATTGTGAAGTATCTCTGTACGGTCATCGCCTCGCCATGCGCGCTTCACATACCCGTGATAGGCATAAACCATGATGAGGAAATTCTTGGCTACTGCAGCACTCGCCGCCGGTGCGGCCCTGACGCTGGCTCCCGCCGCGCACGCCGATCCCGCCACCGATCCGGCGCACTACTCGCTGCAGAACGACAACTTCGTCGTCTACAACGACCCGGCGGTGCTGTCCGCGAAGGAGAACGGCAAGCAGGTCATCGTGAGCCCCTACGGCACCTCCCGCCCGATCGCGTGCCACGACGACACCGCGCCGCTGGACGACTGCTGGCAGCGTGACGACTTCGGCTGGTTCCAGCTGCAGAAGCAGGAGCTGCCGCAGATCGGCACCGCGTGGGTGCACGTCGTCTAGCCGACGGCAGCCGACGTCGATTCGACAAGTCGATTCGAAAAGTCGATACGGAAAAGCCGCGAGACCCGTCGGGCCTCGCGGCTTTCTCGTTTCCGCGGCTTCCTCGTTCCGGCGGCTTCGCCGTTCCGGCGGAATCAGGCCTCGAGCTTGTACCCGAGCCCGCGCACGGTCACCAGATGTTCGGGCTTGGCCGGATCGGCCTCGATCTTCGACCGCAGCCGCTTGACGTGGACATCCAGGGTCTTGGTGTCGCCGACGTAATCGGCGCCCCAGACGCGGTCGATCAGCTGGCCGCGGGTCAGCACCCGGCCGGAATTGCGCAGCAGGTATTCGAGCAGATCGAATTCCTTCAGCGGCAGCGTCACCGACTTGCCGTTGACCTGCACGGTGTGGCGGTCCACATCCATGCGCACCGGGCCGGCCTCGAGCACGCCGCTCTCGCCGGACCCGTCCATCTCCTCGCCGGCGCCGCGGCGCAGCACCGCCCGGATGCGGGCGATCAGTTCCCGTGAGGAGTACGGCTTGGTGACGTAGTCGTCGGCCCCCAGTTCCAGGCCGACCACCTTGTCGATCTCGCTGTCGCGCGCGGTCACCATGATCACCGGCACACTGCTGCGGGTGCGCAGCTGCTTGCACACGTCGGTGCCGCTCATCCCGGGCAGCATCAGATCCAGCAGCACGATATCGGCGCCGGAGCGGTCGAATTCCGACAGCGCGGATGGCCCGTCGCCCACGACCGTGACCTCGAAGCCCTCCTTGCGCAGCAGGAACGCGAGCGGATCGGCCAGCGACTCCTCGTCCTCGACGATCAACACACTGGTCATCGGGTTGCCTCCACACCGTTTTGTCCGGTCCGCCGGCGCGGACCGTCGTCGTTCTTGCCCACCCCGATTGCGGTGGGGCTCTTCCTCTCCGCCGGGGCGGCGGAATTCTGGTTGCCGGATTCGACCGCAGGAATACGCAGCGTGAACGTGGAACCGGTGCCCAATTTGCTCCACAACGTGATTTCCCCGTTGTGATTGGCGGCCACGTGCTTGACGATAGCCAGCCCGAGTCCGGTTCCGCCGGTGGCGCGCGAACGCGCCTTGTCCGCGCGGAAGAAACGTTCGAAAACCCGTTCCTGGTCTTCCTTGGCGATGCCGATGCCGCGATCGGTGACCGCGATATTGACGTGGCCGTTGCGCAGCGAACGGCTCACCGACACGTGCGAACCCTTCGGCGAATAGTTGATCGCGTTCTCGACCAGATTCGACAGTGCCGTCACCAGCAGAGTTTCGTCGCCGAGTATCTCGAGCCCGCTGTTGGCGTCGGTGCTGACGGTGATTCCGGCGGCCTCGGCGGCGGTGCGGGACCGTTCGATCGCGGCATTGACCACCGTGTCGACGTCGACCGCCTCGAGCTGCGGCAGCTTCTCGGCCCCCTGCAGCCGCGACAGCGCGATCAGCTCGGTGACCATCTTGCCCATCCGGTTCGATTCGCTGACCAGTCGCTGACCGAAATGCCGCACCGAATCCGGATCGTCGGCCGACTCCAGCATGGCCTCGGCGAGCAGACTCATCGCGCCGACCGGGGTCTTGAGCTCGTGGCTGACATTGGCGACGAAATCGCGGCGGGTGGCCTCCATACGGGCCTGTTCGGAGTCGTCGTCGGCGAACAGCACGACGAAGTTCGAATCGCCGCGCGAGAGCGGACGGGCCACGCCGCGCACGGCGATACTATTGCGGCCGGGCAGCGGATTCTTCAGCGTCTGGTCGAACTCGACGTCCTCGCCGGTCGCGATCACCTTCTCCACCGCCGCCCAGGCGCGTTCGTCGAGCAACCGGTTGCGGACCAGGCCCAGTTCCTCGGCGCGCGGGTTGACCAGCACCACGTCGCGATATTCGTCGACCACGGCGATGCCGCTCTCCGAGGCCAGCACGATCAGATCCAGCACCTGCGACATGGTCAAGCCGGATTCGGCCGCGCGGCGCTCGGCTTGCCGGGCGTTCATGTACGGGATGACCAGGCCACCGACGGCCAGACCGACTACGGCCGCGAGGACTGCAAGCAGCACGGCCTGGGGAACGCTCACATAGAGAATCGTACGGTCGCGGACACGTACTCCAAACCCGGGTTGACGAAGTTTCGCGCAGGTCACGGCTGATTCCGCGATCGTTGGCCGGGTGTTCACACAAAGTTGGCCGAGCCCCGGATCGGCCTCGACCGGCGGTTTTCGGCCGCATGGCAATGGTCGCGCGGACAGTTTGCCTTGCGGCACCGCACATCTGGAGGCCGCGCGAATCGCGCGTGAACACCTCCGGCGTGTCGGTCGGCCCGCGTCGCCCGGCCTCGCGGCGTATGCCGGTTGTGAGGTGCGCCTCAATTCCGCGCCGCGGGCACCGGCGGGAGACGCGCCGCGCGCACCGGCGGAAAACGAAAAGTCCCGGGTACGTACGCCGTTGTACGTTCCCGGGACCGTCGGGGAGTCCCCTACCGGATCACCAGCCGGAGTCTCCCTTGACCGGGATGTTCACGAAACTCGGGGCGTTCGGATCCAGTTGCAGATGCTCGGGTTTCAGGCCGGTGTCGGCGAGCATCGGCGCGATCGGCAGGCCCTTGGGGAAGTTGCCGGCGAACACGTCCACCCGCAGCCGATGGCCCGGCGCGAGGACGGCCCGGGTGGCGGGCAGGGCGATATTCAGCTCGGTGGCCTCACCGGGAACCGTGGGCAGGCGCTTGTCCAGCGAGGTGTAGGCCCGCGGATCGGTGTAGTCGCCGTTCTCGGAACGGGTGCTGTTCGCCTCGTCGACCTCACGCAGCGAGGCCATCAACTGTCCCGAGGACAGCACCGTCGACTGCCCGTCGGGCGCGACGTCGTTCACCGTCACCGTCCAGTAGCCGTCGGCGGCGTCCTGAACCGTGTTGAGCCGCACCGCGATCGGGCCCGAGATCGTTGTCTCGCCCGCGACCGGCGCACTGGTGAAGGTGAGCGCGTCGGTTTCCGCGATGCGCGAGTCCGCGGCGCAGCCGTTGATGATCGCGAGCACACCGGCGGTGGCCTGCGCGGCATCGTTGGAGCACACCGTGGTCAGACCGGGCGCCACCGTCAGACGCGTCGGCGCACCGGTGAATTCACCGGTCAGCGAGCCGTCGTAGACGCTGTTCGCGGTGCCGCTGCGATCAGCGGACAGGTACATGCGGCGGTACTTCGCCGCCTCCTCGGCCGGCGCCGACGGCCCGAAACCGCCCTGGGTGACCCAGCCGCCGCCCTGCTCGCGCAGCGTCACCGGACCGTAGGTGTCGATGCCGTTGTCGATTCCTTTGAGCCACTTGTCGAACCACGCGCGCTGCAGGACGTCCAGCCGCGGCGGCAGGCCGGGCTTGCCGTACTCGTTGCCCGAGTTGAGGTGGTAGGTGTTGCCCATGAACAGCTGCTTCTGCCCGGGCGGCAGCGGGATCTGGTTGTAGATCTTGGATTCGGAGTAGGTGAACAGATCGTGCCAGCCGCCGGTGACGAAGGTCGGCACCTGAATTCGGCCCGGATCACCGATCCACGCCTGCCGTTGCGCGGACATGTCGTTCAACATGTCCTTCACCCGCGGATCGAGGGTGTTCATATCGGTGTTGGTGTAGGCGTTCAGCAGGACGTCCATATAGGTGTACGGATCGCTGATCCGGTCGTTCAGCCAGGCGGTGTCGAATTTGCCGGTCACGATCGACTGCACGTCCGGGACCCATTTGAGGGTGTTGATCGCGGTGAGCCACAACGGAATGAAGTTGAAGCCGAAGCCGCCGCCGGGGGCCAGCACATCGTCGACCAGATCGCTGCCGGGTACCACCGGGAAGATCGCCTTCAGCGCGGGCGGCTGCTTCTCCGCGACCTGGACCTGATTGATGCCCGAATAGGAAATGCCGGTCATCCCGACCTTGCCGTCCGACCACGGTTGCCGCGACGCCCAGTCGATCACCTCGACGGTGTCCTGCTGCTCGCGCTGCCGCAACATATCCCATTCGCCCTGCGAGAAGCCGGTGCCGCGGACATCGATGACGACCTGGGTGTAACCGCTCTTGATCAGCTGACGGTCGACGGAGAAGTTGCGAAGCTCGCCGCCACCGAAGGCCTTGGTCAGATCGGTGACCCCGGACAGCGGAGTGCCACTCATATCGATCTGGCGGAACAGTCCCAGCAGCGCGTCGGACAGACCCGGAACCGAGCCCGCGTGATCGGCCAGATTCGACACCAATTTGGTGTAGGGCGTCATGTTCACGACGACCGGGGTGCGGGTGTCGACCGGACGGCTGGCGGCGTCGGCGGGGCGGTACACATTGCCCTTCAGCACCGTGCCGTCGCTCATGGTGATCGGCACATCCCAGTCGATGTGGATGTTCGGATACTGCTGCGGGCCGTCCTGGGTGGCGGTCCACGCGGCGCCGGCGGCGCCACCGTCCGGGCCGGTCGCGACGGGTCCGGCCTGGGCTCCAGTGGCGAAGAACGGGACGGTCACCGCGGCGGCGACGGCGGCAACTGTGGCGCGTAACGCGTACTTCATCGAACGTGATCCGCCTCTCGAAATGGTCGAACGACCGAGAGTGTATCTACTGCGGAGTAAGTTGCAAACCAGCCGTTACAACTTCTGCAAGGAAAAACTCTCAACTTCTCAGCCCCTCATCCACGTCGATGACCAGCGGAAAGTCCCGCGGTTTACCTACCGGAAGTTATCCACACCACTCCCCACCGGCCCGGACGCCACTACCGGCAGGGCAATTCGGGACACGAACCGCCATATGGGCAATTCGATAGCTACGAATCGGCAGAAGAGATGCAGCTCACAAGATACGACGACGCGCCGCGGTCGATGACCACGGCGCGTCGGAAAGTGCGGAGAATCCGGTCTATTTACCGCCCTGGCTCGCGACCGCGGCCGCACCCGCGGCTGCCGCCTCGGGGTCCAGATACTCGGCCGGACCGATCGGGCGCAGATTTTCGTCCAGTTCGTAGCGCAGCGGAATACCCGTGGGAATGTTGAGGCCGGCGATATCCTCGTCGGAAATCCCGTCCAGATGCTTCACCAGCGCGCGCAGTGAATTTCCGTGTGCCGCAATCAGAACGGTCTTTCCGGCCACCAGTTCGCTGGAAATCGTGGACTCCCAATACGGGACCATGCGGGCGACGACATCCTTCAGGCATTCGGTCGCCGGCACGTCGATACCGGCGTAGCGCGCGTCGCCGCTCTGGCTGTATTCGCTGTCGGCCTCGATCGGCGGGGGCGGGGTGTCGTAGCTGCGACGCCACATCATGAACTGGTCGTCGCCGTACTGATCGCGGATCTGGGCCTTGTTCTTACCCTGCAGCGCGCCGTAGTGCCGCTCGTTGAGCCGCCAGTCCCGCACCACCGGAATCCAGTGCCGATCCGCGGCGTCCAGGGCGATATTCGCGGTGCTGATCGCCCGCCGCAGCAGCGAGGTATAGACGATATCGGGCAGAATGCCGTGCTCGGCCAGCAGTTCACCGGCCCGTTTGCCCTCGGCGACACCCTTGTCGGTCAGGTGCACATCCACCCAG
This sequence comes from Nocardia aobensis NBRC 100429, assembly GCF_000308375.1. Classification (GTDB taxonomy): domain Bacteria; phylum Actinomycetota; class Actinomycetes; order Mycobacteriales; family Mycobacteriaceae; genus Nocardia; species Nocardia aobensis. The sequence goes on from NZ_BAFQ01000187.1 coordinate 47,778, forward strand.
CCGGTGAACAGATTGAGAGCATTCCATTCGCTTTCGCCGTGGCGCAGCAACACGAGGGTGTACGTCATGCAGGTCATGCTAGCGGTGCCGCGCAGGCGGATTTCAGCTGCGCCGGATCGGACGCTCGCGACCGCCGCGAGCGCGGCCTACCAGCTCACGGTGAGATCGTAGGCGGTCAGAATCGCCTGCAGAGCGGGGTTGATCGGCGGAGGCAACACCTCGGCGCCCGAATCCGCCGATGTGACGAGTCCGTTCGCGGTGTGCGCGAGACCGGTCCTGCGCAGCCAGATGGCCCAGCAGTCCCATTCGCTGCCGTGCCGCGACCCGTAGGCGATGCCGTGCGCGAGGCTGTCGTCGTCGAGAGTGATCTGCCAGATCCGCGTGGAGATCGCCGTGGTGAGCCAGCGCTCGCCGCCGCGCAGTTCGGCGACCGTGACCTCCCGCAGACCGCGCTCCACGAGTGCGATGGGGGCATACCGCGCGATCGCCGACAGGCTCGAGGCCGCCTCGATATCGATGAACCATCCGTGCGTCGGCAGTCTCAGGTGGTAGAGCTTGTATTCACTGAGCCACAACATGTTCAGCTCACGCGGCGGCCGATATCCCGAGCTCTGCCACTCCTCTTTGATCAGCGATTCGAGCTCGTCGTCGGAGGCGACGTCGTCGAAATAGTGGGATGCGCGGCGAGGAAGTTTCGGCTTGAGCGGTGCGAGAAGCTCTCCGTACGCGCCCTGTTCGGTACTGGCGGCGTAGACGGTCTGCTGGCCTTCGACGTCGTAACGGTTCCAGTCCGTTCGTGATTCGTCACTGGAGATCCCGCGCTGGAGCGGATTGAGCGGTCCGTAGGACGGTTTCGCCAGCCGATAGACCTCACGCGAGGCAGCGGGCAGAAGCGCGAAACCGGTCTTGGCGCAGCGCCGAGCATTTCGGGTTTCGCGCACAGACACCGGTCTCCCTCTTCCGATAGCTTCCCAAAGAGGGGAGTTTATCGAAGGCGGGCTTCACCGCGCGCCCCGGTCGACCGAGTCAGTTGTCCGAGCCGTCGACGAATGCCACTGCGGCAGCGATGGTCTCGCGGAATCGGTCCGCACGGATGGCCAGGGCGGGCGACTCCTCGCCCAGTCGCGGATTGGCTCCGATGAACCACGACCGCGCCACATCACTGTCCTCGGCGGTCGCCAGGATGATCCAGCACCGATGCGCGACCTGCAGGCGAGCCAGGGCGGCATCCCTGGGCGTCGGACCTTCGGCATGGGACCACTTGTGCGGCAGCTTGCGGTCTCGGACACCGGCGATCAACGCCACCAGGGTCGGACCCAGATGCTGGACGAGCTGTCGCGCGAGCTCCGCCGGACGCAGCTTGGCCGTATCGACATGACTGGTGATGGCGAGAGCGTTCGCAACGGTCATCGGTCTCAACCCTCCAGTGCACGAGCCTGCCGCAACACGGCGGTGAGATCAGTGTAGCTGAAAATGCCACCCAAATGCAACCACTTCTGCTACCTTATCCACCTCCATATCAACCCAGCACCGCACTCCCGCTAGGACCTCCCTGTTCCATGCGACTGTCGAGAAATACGCGCGGAAGTCACTCCTCGGGGCTGCACAGCCCCCCTTCGCCGCCCAGCGACGCCGACGCCCTGACCGTGAGCCTGCACTACCTGATCTATTACCGGAACGAGTACGAACGCTCCCGCCTGGTCGTCAAGACCCGGGCCAAACGGGTGGTCGTATGGACCGCCGTCGCCAACGGTGTCATCGCCGTGCTCGGTACCGCGGTGGCGGTCTTCCAGGCGCCGTGGATCGGCCTGCTCAGCACGGGACTCGCGGCATCGATCGGCGTGGTCACCGCCTGGGACGGTCTCTATCGCCATCGGGAGATGTGGATCCAGCGCAGTGTCATCATCGGCCAGCTCCAGACCTTGCTGCGCGGCGTCGAACTGCGGCGAGCCCAGCACGAGGATCGCGACCTGCTCGCCCGCGAGGCGATGATCGAACTCAACGCGATCCTCGCCGAAGATCTGGAAGCGTGGACCTCCATGCGCCGAACCCAGCCGCTGGCGCGCGAAGTCACCGACACGGGCAAGGAACGCTAGACCCGTCCTTCTCGAATCTTGTTGATTCGATTACTTTCCCGCCGACTCGACGGCGCTCATGATGACGCCTGATCGCAGAAGTCACCGCGATCGACGGCTATGAGGGAGTCGGCCATGAGCGAACCGGGTGTGGTACCCGACCGGGAAGGTTCGGGGGCATCGGCCCCGGAACCTTCCGTCTTCCGGCGGATCGGCGTCGACTGGTGGGCGGTGATCGTCGCGGGCGTGTTCGTGCTGCTCGCCGTCGCCGACGCCCTGCCGAAGATTCCGTGGTGATCGCCATGGCAACCGAAACGACAACCGCGACAGAGGAATCGGTGAACCTGCGCGGCGCTCTGGCCTATCTGCCGGGCATCGCGCTGCTGGTGGCGGTCGGCTTGCTCGGCAAGTACACCCAGATCCGGGTGAACGACTTCGTCCACGCTCACCACTGGCGCTTCCCCGATATCGAATACGTCCTGTGGGCCATCGTCTTCGGATTGATCATCGCCAATACCGTTGGGGTGCACCGGATTTTCAAGCCCGGTATCGGCACCTACGAATTCTGGTTGAAGGCCGGCATCGTGGCGCTGGGATCCCGTTTCGTCCTCGGGGATGTCGCGAAACTGGGTGGCACCAGCTTCGTGCTGATCCTCATCGATATGACGGTGGCGGGCGCGATCATTCTCACCGTGGCACGGCTGCTCGGCCTGTCCGGCAAGCTGGGATCGCTACTGGCCGTGGGCACCTCGATCTGCGGCGTCTCGGCGATCGTGGCCGCGCGCGGAGCCATCCGGGCCCGCAATGCTGACGTCGGTTATGCCATCGCGGCGATCCTGACACTGGGCGCGGTATCACTGTTCACGCTTCCCGCGATCGGCCACGGCCTGGGGCTGACCGATCACGAATTCGGCCTCTGGGCGGGTCTGGCCGTGGACAACACCGCCGAAACCACCGCGACCGGCTACGCCTACTCCGACGCCGCAGGCAAACTGGCGGTGCTGGTGAAATCGACCCGCAACGCGCTCATCGGATTCGTGGTCCTGGGCTTCGGCCTGTACTGGGCTTCCCGCGGTGAGGCCGACACCATCGCGCCCGGTCTGCGCGCCAAGGCTGCCTTCGTGTGGGCGAAGTTCCCGAAGTTCGTCCTCGGCTTCCTGGCGGTCTCCGCGCTGGCGACCGCCCACTGGATCGACAAGGCGCAATTGGCCAACCTGGCCAACCTGTCGAAATGGGCCTTCCTGCTCACCTTCGCCGGCGTCGGTCTCAACACCGATTTCCGGGAATTGGGGCGCAGCGGATGGCGGCCCCTGGCGGTGGCGGTGGTCGGCCTGGTAGTGGTCGCGACGGTGTCGCTGGGACTGGTGCTGTTCACCGTCCGGGTGTTGCACTGGGGCGTGGTCGACTGACGGACAGCCGGTAGCGGCCGACATTTCTACAAGACGCGCACCCGCGTCCTCCGGGACAGTCATGGCATTCGCCATCGTCCTCAGGAGGAGATATGGAAACTGCCGCTGCCGGCCGAGCGAAACGCGCGATGGTGCTGCTGGTCACCGCGCTCACCGCACTGCTCGTCGGGAATACCGCAGGGGTCGCGACGGCCGCACCGGACGATTCCGTGGACCGGATGGTGCGGCTACCGGATGGCGATATCCACGTCGTCACCAGCGGGGCGCCGAGCGCGCGGGCGGTGGTGCTGATCCACGGGTCCGGCGGCTCGGTCTCGTGGTGGGATCCGGTCCTGCCCGCGCTGGCGGACTTCTACGTGGTGCGCGTCGACCTGCTCGGCCACGGCCGGTCGGCCAAACCGGACAGCGGTTACAGCATGGCCGAGCAGGGACATCGCGTCGGAGCGGTCCTCGACCGCCTCGGCGTGCGGAGCGCGATCGCCGTCGGGCACTCCACCGGCGGGTACGTGGCGACCGAACTCGCCGCTCAGCGCCGCGACCTGGTGAGCGCGATCGGACTGATCAGCACCGGGTCGCGCCTGGACGCCTTCACCGACAACGGCCCACTCGGCAACCTGCTGTTCGTCCCGCAGATCGGGCAACCGCTGTGGCCCCTGCTCCCGGATGCCGCCATTCGATACGCCATGAGCAGCGCGTTCACTCGCGACGTCGCGATCCCGCAGCAGCTCGTGGACGACTTCCACGGCATGACCTACCGCAGTATCACCGCGACCTCCGACGCGTCGGACGTCTATCTGCGGGAACGCCGGGAACCGGACCGCCTCGCCGATCTCGGGCTGCCGAGCCTGGTGCTCTACGGCTCCCGGGACCACCGCTGGCCGGCGGCATCGTTCCAGGACTATCGGAGCGTGCCCGGAGTGCGGATCGAATCGCTCGACTGCGGGCACAGCCCGATGATCGAGGAGCCCGGCCCCACCGGAGAACTCCTGCGCGACTTCGCCGAAAAGTACTGAGCCACACGATCGGACGATTCGATGCGAATTCTCGTCTCCGGCGCCGGTATCGCCGGATCGGTGCTCGCGTACTGGCTCACCCGCCACGGCTACTCCGTGACGGTCGTCGAACGCGTGCCGGCACCGCGCAAGACGGGCGGTCACGCCGTGGACCTGTTCCGGCCCGCGATGGACATCTCGGAAAAGATGGGCGTGCTGCCTCGGATCGAGGAGCGCGCCACCGGAACCAGCCGGATGGTTCTGCACCCAGAGGGCGGGCGCGGTCCCGTACGGGTGGATCTCGCCAAGATCTTCGGCGCCACCTCGGATCGGCACGCCGAGATCATGCGCGACGATCTGAGCGAGATCTACTACGACGCCACCCGCGACGACGTCGAATATCTCTTCGGCGATTCGGTCACCTCGATCTCCACCGAGGGCGAGGTGCGGTTCGACCACGCCGCACCCCGCCGCTTCGACCTGGTGGTCGGCGCGGACGGACTGCATTCGACCGTGCGCCGCCTGGTCTTCGGCGAGGAGTCCCGCTTCCGTGTGTTCGCGGGCGCCTATCTCGCGGTGCTGACGCTGCCCGACTCCGGCCTGGACCGTGAACTCCACATCCACGTCGGCGTCGGGCGCACCGCCGGCATGTACGGCGCGCGTCACCTCGGCGACGCCCGAGCGCTGTTCCTGTTCCGCAGCGAGCGCGAACTCGACTGTCACCATCGCGACATACCGCGGCAGAAGGCTCTGCTGCGCAACGCCTTCCGCGACTTCGATCCCGAGGTGTGGCAATGGCTGGACGAACTCGACCACAGCCCGGCGTTCTATTTCGACTCCATCGCCCAGCTGCGGATGGGCAGCTGGTCGCGTGGCCGGGTGACACTCGTCGGCGATGCGGGTTACTGCCCCGGCCCGGCCGTCGGCGGCAGCACCACCCTCGCCGTCGTCGGCGCCTACGTACTCGCCGGTGAACTGGCCCGGGCGGGCGGCGATTACGAACGAGCCTTCCCCGCCTACGAACACGCGATGGCAGATCACATACGCGACAGCCGTGCGGTCGCCTCGAGCGCGGCGAAAACGCTGATTCCGTCCTCCCGCCTCGGTGTCACCGGACTGGTGCAGGCCACTCGCCTGCTCTCCGCCCTGCCCACCGGCGCCGCCCGCACCTTCCTCCGGCTCACCACCACGAGCGCCCGGGTCTACAACTCCATGACCGTGGACGACTACCCGCCGAATGTCCGGAACAGCAGTGCCCTCGGGTAGGCGCCGCCCGCCTCACAGAGAGCATGTGTCGCACATCACTTTCCGATGCGGATGAGTTCCGCCGATCGATACCGTCCACATGAACATGAGCGAACAGAGCACCGCAGCGGTGAAGGGTCCGGCGTCCTACTTCCCCGCCATCGAGAAGAAGTACGGCCGGCCCGTCGAGGAGTGGTTCGAGGTCGTTCGCGGGTCGGAGCCGACCAAGCATATGGAGCTGGTCGCCTGGTTGAAGAGCGAGCACGGGCTGGGGCACGGGCATGCGAACGCGCTCGTCGCCCATGTGCGCAACATCGACAACGGGTAGGCAGCACGGGCTCGGCCCGACAGCGCGCAGGCGCCGGCCGTCGAACCGGCCCTCGTCCTCAATCGGTCGCGAGAGCCGCCGCGCCCACCAGCGTGGCTCCGTCCGTGATCGGAGATTTCAGGACACGAAGTTTACGGATGAAGCCGAGGCCGGCATGTTTCACCACCGCCGCCCGCAGCGGATCCCACAGCGGGGCGCCGGATTCGGCGAAACCGCCACCGATCACGACACGGTCGATGTCGAGCATCGCGGCGGCAGACGAAATGGCTTGTCCCAGAGCTGTCCCCGCGCGCGACAGCGCCGCCGCGGCGACGGCGTCACCCGCTCCGGCGGAGCGCGCCAGTTCCATCCCGGTCGTTCCCGTCCAGCCCTGTGCGCGTGCCCACCGGACCGAGGACATGCCACTCGCGACGGCCTCCACACATCCGACACCGCCGCAGGCACACGGCACATCCCAGCCCGGTACCACGACATGGCCGACGTGCCCGGCATTTCCGGTGCGGCCCACGAGAACTCGGCCGTCGCTGACGATCCCGCCGCCGATTCCGGAGGAGACCGTCATCGCCAATCCGGAACGGACACCGCGTAAACCACCGACGCGATACTCCGCCAATGCCAAGGCCGCGCCATCGATCGCGAATCGAATATCGGCCTCGGGGAACAATTCTCGCACCGCGGCGACGATCGGGAAGCCGTCACGCCACTCGGGAATGTTCAAGGGCGCGGTGCTACCGGCACCGACATCCACCGGGCCGGCGGCGGCGATCCCGATCGAGGTCACCTCGAATTCGCCGGTGCCACAGGTGTCGTCGGCCGATGCGGCAGCTACCACCTGCCGCAGCAGCTCGCGGCAGGCATCCCAGGCTCCCCGGGAAGGCACGTCGACCCGGCGCATGTGCCGCAACAGGGACAGCGAACGGGGTCGCAATGCGGGGTCGTCGTACGGAACTGCCTCGATCGGCGCCGTCGCGACGGCCGCGGCGAGTTTCGTCGCGCCGATATCCACAGCCAGCACGCCCATCTCGCCACCGCCTCCTCAGCGCATCACCCGATCGGATGCACGGTACCCGGCGCCGGACATCGGGCGGGGCGGACGGTCCTCAGGACTCCTCGGTGTCGACCAGATGCTCGAACGCCCGCAGGTTCTTCAGCGATTCGCCACGCGAGACACGCCATTTCCATTCGCGCCGAATGGATTCCGCGAAGCCGAGCTCCAGCAGCACGTTGAAGTCGCCGTCGACCGCCTCCAGGATCTGACCGAAGACGCGGTCCAGTTCGTCCGGGGTCACGGCATGGGTCGCGATACGGCCGACCAGATAGATGTCGCCGACCCGGTCCAGGGTGTAGGCGACACCGTAGAGGCGGCGGTTGCGGCGCAGCAGGTACTTGTAGACGCCCTCGAAGTTCTCGTCGGGCTTGCGGCAGACGAAGCATTCGACGCGCACGCCGTGCTTGCCGACCGTCAGCATGACCGTCGTCTTCAGCTTGCGCTCACCGGGCAGCACCACGACGAAGGTGTCCCGGCCCTCGCGGGTGTAGTCGATCTCGCGCTCACGCACGGTGTCGTCGATCAGCTGCGCGGTCTGCGCGATGGTGTCACTCACCGGCGTACCACTCCCATCCGGCGCCGCCACAGCGCCCGCGACCTGGCTTGACTGCCCTCTGTCAGCAACGTACCCGGCATTCGCGAACGCACACCCCGATGTCCGGCCAACGCCTCGCCGTAGCAGTCGAGCAAACCGTCGGCCGTGTGTTCCCAGGAGAAGCCGGCCGCATGATCCACCGCGGCCGCGCCCATCCGCCGCAGCCGTTCCGGATCGTCGAGCAGGCCGCGCAGGGCCGCCGCCCACTCGTCGGCCCGGTGGCCCGACACCAACATGCCCGAAACACCGTCTCGCACAGCCGTACTCAACCCGCCGACGTCGGCGGCCAGCACCGGCGTGCCACTGGCCTGCGCCTCGATGGCGACCAGGCCGAACGACTCGTTGTAACTCGGCACCGCGACCATATCCGCGGCCCGGTACACCTGCACCAGACGATGGGGCGGCTGCGGCGGCAGGAACGTCACCCGATCCGAGATGCCGAGCGTGGCGGCCAACTCGATCAACGCGTCCGGACGATCCAGACCCGTCCCCGAGGGCCCGCCCACGATGAGCACGCGTAGCTTGCGCTCGGGTTCGGCGCGCAGCACCTCGGCCGCCGCGAACACGAGCACATCGGGAGCCTTGAGCGGCTGGATCCGGCCGACGAAGGCCACCACCTGCTCGTCCGGCTCGATACCGAATTCGGCGCGCGCGGCCGCCCGGTCTCCGGGTCGATAGCGGGACAGATCCGCACCCGGCGGCACCACGTCGATGCGCCCGGATTCGGCGCCGTACAGCTCGACGAGCTGGCGGGCCTCCTCCGCGGTATTGGCGACCAGCCGATCCGATTCGGCGATGATCTGCTTCTCACCCACCACCCGCGACAGCGGTTCCGGTGAATCCCCCTCGGCCAGGAATGCGTTCTTCACCGCGGCCAGCGTGTGCGCGGTATGCACCAGCGGCACCCGCCACCGATCCCGGGCCAGCCAGCCCACCTGCCCCGACAGCCAGTAGTGCGAATGAATCAGGTCGTAGTAGCCGGGCAGCTGCCGGGCCTCCTGACGCAACACCTCCGCCGCGAACGGACACAGCTGAGTCGGCAGATCGTGCTTGTCCAGCCCCTCGAACGGTCCCGCCACCACATGCCGCACCAGCACCCCCGGCGCGGCCTCGACCACCGGCTCGTCGTTGGAGGACGTCGCCCGCGTGAAGATCTCCACCTCCACGCCGCGGCGAGCCAGCTGGAGCGCCGACTGCAGCACGTAGACGTTCATCCCGCCCGCATCGCCGGTACCCGGCTGCGCGAGTGGAGAGGTGTGCACCGACAACACCGCGATCCGATGCGGACGTTGATCCGGGCGATAACTCACACACTCCAGTGTGCACGCCTCGACGCGTCAACCGTTACGCGCGCGAGGCTCGAGTGAGCGTAGTCACACCCACCGCTGGGAGGTGGGTGTGCGCGGGATCACCGCAGCGACGCAACGAATTCGGTCAGTTCATCGGCGAAGCGCTGGGGGTCCTCGACGAACAGGCCGTGCTGGGCGTCGTCCCAGAACGAGGTGCGCGACTCGGGGGCCTGTTCGGCGATGTAGCGGCCGTTCTCGACGGGGACCACCGGGTCGGCGGTGCCGTGCATGACGAAGACCGGAACGTCCAGGTCGCGCAGGGTCTCGGTGTTGTCGACGGTGCGGTAGAACAGCGCCTTGCGAACCCGCGGCGGGGTCGCGAGGCTGCCGCCGAACAGGCGCTGGGCGTCCTCGCCCTTGTCCCGGCCCGGCCCGGTGTTGGCGTTGCCGAAGGCGGCGAATCCACGCATCGCCCGGCCGGCGCTCTCCTCGAACACGTCGGGAACGGCCTTCTGCATCGCCGGCCCGGGCTGGGCACCCTCGACGCCCCGGCCGATACCGGCCTGCGATCCGCAGTACACCACCCCGGCCAGAGCGCCGGTGCCGTACGCGGTCAGATAATCGCTGAGCACGATGCCGCCGTAGGACCAGCCCAGCAGCACCGCACCGGCCGTGATGTCTTCGGCGGCCAGCACCGCGGCGACGTCGGCCGCCCAGTTCTTCGGATCGTCGTAGCCGGCCTCGGGCGCACCGGAGTAGCCGTGTCCGCGCAGATCGACGGCGATCACCCGGAACGTCTCGGCCAGAATCTCCGCCGCACGACCCCAGCACCGCAACGTGCCGGCCCACCCGTGCAGCAACACCAGCGGACGTCCCTGTTCGGGTCCGGAGACCTGATACACGATATTGGTTCCGTCCGCGCTGACCACTTCCCGAATCGCCATGCTCGCCAGGCTAACGGGCCGGAATTCCGGCAATGCCCGCACGCTAGGCTCGGTTCCCATGAGCACCCGTCATGCCGTCGTCACCGGAGCGAGCTCGGGAATCGGTGAGGCCACCGCCCGCGAGCTCGCCAAACAGGGCCATCACGTCTACGTGGGGGCGCGCCGGATGGATCGGCTGCAGGCGCTGGCCGACGAAATCGGCGGTACCGCAATCGAATTGGATGTCACCGACGAGTCGTCGGTGCGCCTGTTCACCGATGCGGTCGAACGCGCCGACGTGCTGGTCAACAACGCCGGCGGAGCCAAGGGGCTGGCACCGGTCACCGAGGCCGATCTCGACGACTGGCGGTGGATGTGGGAGACCAACGTGCTGGGCACGCTGCGGGTGACCAAGGCGCTGCTGCCGAAACTGATCGACTCCGGTGACGGACTGATCGTCACCGTCACCTCGGTCGCCGCCCTGCAGCCCTACGACAACGGCGCCGGCTACACCTCGGCCAAACACGCGCAGGCCGTCCTGCACCGCACGCTGCGCGGCGAACTGCTGGGCAAGCCGGTGCGGCTCACCGAAATCGCGCCGGGCGCGGTCGAAACCGAATTCTCCCTGGTCCGGTTCGGCGGCGACACCGAGCGCGCGGCCAAGGTCTACGAGGGCATCGACCCGCTGTTCGCCACCGACATCGCCGAGATCATCGGCTTCGTCGCCAGCCGCCCACCGCATGTCAACCTCGACACCATCGTGGTGAAGCCGCGCGACCAAGCCGACGCCGGCCGCTTCGCCCGCCGCAGCTGAGCCGGGGCGGTGAGCGCTAGCTCCCGCCGCGAACCGGTCCCGGCGCCACCGGAGTCGCCGAGACCACCGGTGCGGGCTCGCCCTGGATCGCCGACATGGTCTTCCAGGTGTCCCAGTCGATGGTCCAGTCGTAGAGGTCGCCGTCGGCGGCGGACAGGGCGATCGATGTGCCGGTGACCTCGACCGGGTCGCCGTACATGGCCGTCGGGAAGTACTGCTGGGCGTCGCTGGTGCTCAGGTTGATGCAGCCGTTGGTGACGTTGGTATTACCTTGCGCGGACGCCGATTCCGGGTTCGCGTGGATGAATTCGCCGTTGTTGGAGATGCGTACCGCCCAGCGTTCGCGAACGTTGGTGTAGAACGGCGGATTCGACATCAGGAAGTCTTCGTACTTCTCGGTCACCACGTGGATACCCGAACGCGTCACATTGCGCGCCTCGTTGCCCTCGCCGTAACTGCACGCGAAGTCGAACAGCGTGGACCCGTCGCGGATCACCTGCACCCGGTGGCTGGGTGCGTACCCCTTCACGATCTGGCTGCGGCCGATGGTGAACTGCGAGGACAGATCCGAGTTGCCGTAGGCGCCGCCGCCCAGGTCCAGGCCGTACAGCTTGGCCGCGAAGGTCACCGCCGTGCCGGGCGCCCAATAGTTGCGCGGACGCCAGTGCGCGCGGGAGCCACCGTTCTCGTCCGGCAGCCAGGCCCAGCCTCCCTCGGCTGCCGGGGTGGTCGTCACAGTCAGCGCCTTCTCGACCGCTTCCTTGTTCTCGACGTGCTTCTTGAACTGCAGGATGATCGGCGCGGCGATGCCGACCTCCTGACCGTCGCCGATGTTGATGGTGGCCGACACGGTCTGCTTGGGGGCGAGGGTGGTGAATTTCGACTCGATCGACACGGGCTTGTTGTCGGTGCCGACCGCCGTGCCCGACCAGGTGTAGGTGACGCCGTAACCGAGCGGCTCGGTGACCGTGAAACTGCTCTTGTCGGGCGACAGGGTGCCGGTGACCTGCTTACCGTCCGGATTGGTCAGCGCGACCCGGTCGATGCGGCCGCTGGCGACCGTCACCGAGACGGGTGCGACCGGGTTCACGTCGGCGGCACCGCCGCCGGGCTCGAATGTCAGCTTCGCGACCGGGCCGGACTCCTTCGGCGCGGACGAACCGCCCCCGCCACTGCCCGAACATCCGGCCACCAGCGCGGCCACAGCCAGCTGGCCGGCCCCGGCCAGTACGGCCCGGCGGCCGGCAATTCCTCGAATGTTCACTTCCGCGAATTTACCGCGCCCCTCCGACAGCCCGGCCCGTTCGCGACGTGGCGCCCGCCACCCCTAGAGCTCGAGCCCGACGGTCACCGGTTCGGGTTCCAGCCTGATTCCGAAGCGCTGTTCGACGCCCGCCCGCACGGTGCGTGCCAGGTCCACCAGGTCCGCCGCGCGGGCAGAACCCCTGTTGGTCAGGGCGAGCGTATGTTTCGTCGACAACCGGACGGGAGCCTCCGGACCTGGGAAACCCTTACCGAAACCCGCCCGTTCGATCAGCCAGCCCGCGGAGAATTTCACCCCGCCCTCGGCGGCATAGGTCGGAATAGTGATATCTCCCACATGTGCCCGGATCGCGTCGAGGACGGCCGGCGCCCGATCCTGCGCCACGACGGGGTTGGTGAAGAACGAACCGGCACTCCAGGTGTCGTGGTCGGCCGGATCGAGCACCATGCCCTTACCGGCCCGCAGTGCGAGCACCGCCTCGCGCACGGCCGCGGCGGGACGGGACTCGCCGTCGGTGGCGTCGAAGGCGCGGGCCAGTTCGCCGTATCGCAGCGGCGCGCTGGCACCGTCCGGATTCACCGCGAACTCCACCGCCAGCACCACCGCTCGATCGGAATGCTTGAGCACGGAGGTGCGGTAACCGAAGCCGAGTTCCTGCGGTGCGGCCCAGCGGATTTCGCCGCTCACGCGATCCAGCAGCCGAATCCGGCGCAGCACCTGGGCCACCTCGACGCCGTAGGCGCCGACGTTCTGCACCGGCGTCGCACCGGCAGAACCCGGAATTCCGGACAGGCACTCGAGTCCGCCGAATCCGGCCGCCACCGTCGCGGCGACCACACCGTCCCAGTCCGCGCCCGCCTCGGCCGTCACGCTGCCGGATCCGAGTTCGACCGCATCGGTGGCGATGCGAACGACCACGCCGGCGAACCCGCTGTCGGCGATCAGCAGATTGGAACCACCGGCGACCAGCAACACCGGAACGCCCGCGGTGTCGAGGGTGCGCACCGTCTCGACGAGTGCCTCCGTGGTGCGACATTCGGCGACCGTCGCGGGTCCGCCGACCCGCAGCGTGGTCAGCTGGGCCAGCGGCACCGATTCGCGCACCCGCGCGCCGGTCGCGCTCAGCAACTCACGCACGTTGTCGAATGCCACCACTCGAGATGTCTGCACATCGAAAGACGGTAGCGTGTCACACCATGGCGACACCCCTGGCGTACACGGCTCACTACGCGCACCCCGCCGCGGCGGTGCGTGCTGCGCTCGCCGACGAGCAGTACTGGAAGGACCGCATCGCGGAGGTCGGCGGGCCCGGTGCGCGGCTGGACTCCTTCTCGGCCGACGGTGATCGGCTCCGCGTGGAGATGGTGCAGACCATCCCCGCCTCCGAACTGCCCCCCGCCATCACCTCGGTGCGCCCGGGCGATCTGATCATCCCGCGTACCGAGAACTACGAGGGCCTGTCCGGCGTTTTCGAAGCCCACGTCGAGGGTGCGCCCGCGAAGGTGCGCGGCACGGTCACCCTGACCGGTTCCGCCACCGCCTCCCAGGCCGTCGTCGACGGCTCGGTCGAGGTGACGATCCCGTTGTTCGGCAAGAAGATCGAGGCCGTGGTGGCCGAGAAACTGCTGGAACTGCTGGCCTCGGAGACCGACTTCACCAACACCTGGATCACCAACCACTGATCCGGGCCCGCGCCGGGGACCAGTACCCTGGTCCCCCATGGCCCGCCGACTGGACTATTCCGCTCGCTATCCGCTGCACACCACCGAAGAGGTGTACGCGGCGCTGTCCAACCGTGCCTACTGGGATGCGCGGATGGAGGAGATGCGCAAGCACTCGCCGAACGAGGTGGTCCACCTGCAGGCCGACGGAGACGGTATCGAACTCGAACTCCGGCACATCCTGCCGCGCGACATGCTGCCCGAAATCGCGCAGACCGTGATGCGCAAGGATCTCGTGATCACTCGCAAGGAGAGCTACGGACCGTTCGGCCCCGAGGTCGAGGGCGAGTTCAGCGCCTCGGTTCCGGCCGGTCCGGGCACGCTGACCGGCACCGTGCGATTGTTTCCCACCGAGACCGGCTGCACCCTGCGCACCTCACCTGTGGCGAAGGTCTTCATTCCGATGCTGGGCCCCAAACTCGAGCAGATGATGCTGGTCAACCTGGTGGACCTGTTCCGCGCCGAAGCCGAATTCACCCAGCAGTGGCTGGAAGAGCAGCGCCCGACGGTCTGAATCTCGTTGTTCCACCGCACGCCCGCGTCACCGCGATGACATCTCGAGCCCGGACCGCCCCGGTGGGCGCCATCACGCGCGGAACCACCGGAATCAATCGGCTGCGCCGCAGCGACCGCTGGCTGACCCACGACCCGCTGGTGGTGCGGCGGCTGCGGTCGGCCGCGGACCCGCTGGTGGTCGATCTGGGCTACGGGGCGAGTCCGGTGACCACGCTGGAGTTGGCGGCCCGGCTACGCCGCGTTCGCGGCGACATGCGTGTGGTCGGTCTGGAGATCGATCCCGCCCGCGTCGTTCCCGATCGCGACGGCGTGCGCTTCGCCCGCGGCGGATTCGAACTCGCGGGCCTGCGACCGGTGCTGGTGCGGGCGTTCAACGTGCTGCGGCAATACGACGAGAGCGAGGTCGCGGGGGCGTGGGCGACCATACTCGGCGGATCGGCGCCCGAGGGACTCCTGCTCGAAGGCACCTGCGACGAACTGGGCCGCCGCTGCGCGTGGATTCTGCTCGACCGCGAGGGACCGATCTCGCTGACGCTGGCCTGGGATCCGTTCACCGTCGACAAACCCTCCGATATCGCCGAACGCCTGCCGAAGGCGTTGATCCACCGCAATATTCGCGGCGAACGCGTGCACACACTGCTGACCGCCGCCGATCGCGCGTGGTCGCATGCCGCGCCGATGGCGGTGTACGGTCCGCGCGTGCGCTGGCGGGCGGCGGCGCAACTGTTGCGGGAGCAGGGTTTTCCGGTGCGGAACTATCGCCGCCGGATGCGTGACTGTGTGCTCTCGGTGCCGTGGGAGTGCGTGCGGCCCGGTTGAATCGGAAGGTCTTCGGACGACGGTGCGCCCTATGCCGCGGCGAGGGCCCGGCGCACCCGCGCGGCCGCGTGCGGCGCCAAACCCGCACTCGCCGAAGCGATTTCGTGCGGAATGCAGCGATGGATGGCGACCGCGTCGGCGACCACCTCGTCCAGCGCACCCTGACCGATCCCGGTCTCGGCGAGATCGAGGACGGTCCGCACGGGTGTGGTCACCAGGAACGCACCGGCCGATTCCACATCATCGCGGTGCAGCTCGCGGCGCAGGACCACCAGCCGGGGCGCCGCGGGCGGGCGGCCCGCACTTACGGACAGGTGCAGGAAGCGCGGGCGCAGCCGGCCCAGGCCGTGCAGTTCGGCGGCACTGTGGTGGGAGACGGCGGCGGCGCCGTCGAACCAGGCCGCCCACATGGCGTATTCGTCGAGTGGACCGTCCGGCCAATCGGCCATCCGCAGGATGCCGAGGCCGACGCGGATCACCGAACCGTCGGAGAGGGCGCCGCGGATCCGGTGCTCGCATCCGGCCCGCAACACGATGCGCGTGGTGAAGTATCCGGCGTGCCGGTCGGCGAGCTGGCGCAGCACCCACCACCCTTGCTCGGAATCCCCCGGTCGGCGCGCAGCCGCGGCATCCTCTGCATCGTGCGCGGACATGGGACCAGATTACGCCGGACCGATGTGCCTCATGTCACAATCGGCATGCCTCTGCATGACAAGCCTCACAGGCTCCACAGAGCGGGCTCAGAAAGCTCGGGAAGAATCGGTTGCCATGACCACTCCGGACACCGCGGTACCCGCTCCCGCACCGGCGGGTGAACCCCGACGCCGCAACGGGCGGCGCATAGCACTGATCGTCGGACTCGTCGTGCTGCTCGCACTGGTCGGCACCGCGGCGGGCGCCGAAACCTATCTGCGGCACAAGAATCAGCAGTGCATGGCCTCCCAGGTCGAGAAGGAGCTGGGATCGAAGGTCGATGTGGGATTCGGGCCGAAGCCGTTGCTGTTCACCGCTGTCGACCACAAGGTCCAATACATCACCGTCGACAGCGACGACGCCAAGTTCGGCCCGGCCGTGGACATGAAGGTGCACGCCAAGCTCAACGACATCACCCTGCTCGACGGCGGGCGGGGCGGCGCGAAGGTCGGCAGCAGCTCCGCCGACGCGACCTGGAGCAACGAGGGCATCGCCCAGACCCTCAGCGGTCTCGTCTCCGGCGTGGAATCGGATCCGGCCGGCGGCACCCTGGACCTGAAGGTCCTGGGCGGGATCGCCGATCTGAAGGTTCAGCCGCACATCGTCGACGGCAAGATCGAGGTCAGCACGCAGTCGGCGTCACTGCTCGGGCTGGGGCTGCCCACCGACCTGGTCGACAGCATCGTCGGTTCGATGACGCAGAGCCTGCAGAACTACCCGCTGGGTATGCAGCCGACCAGCATGAAGGTCACCGACAACGGGATCTCGGTGTCGTTGCGCGGCGGGCCGACCACCCTGCAGGGCGGTGGCGACACGGAGATCCGCTGCTGATCGCGGGCCTACTCCGGGAAACCGGCGAGGACATCCGCCGATCGGGACAACCCCAGCCGGGTCGCACCGGCGGCGATCAGTTCGGCGGCCGCGGCGGCGGTACGAATGCCGCCGCTGGCCTTGATGCCGAGCCGCCCGCCCACGGTCTCGTGCATCAACCGGACGGCTCGCACCTCGGCTCCGCCCGCGGGGTGGAATCCGGTGGAGGTCTTCACGAAGTCGGCGCCGGCGCGTTCGGCGGCGCGGCACACCTCGACGATCGCCGCGTCGGACAGCGCCGCGGATTCCATGATCACCTTGAGTAGCGCCCGGTCCTCGACCGCCTCGCGCACGGTGACGATATCGGCGAGCACCGCGTTGTAGTCCCCCGCGATCGCCGCGCCGACGTCGATCACCATGTCGACTTCGGCCGCGCCCTGCTCTACCGCGAATCGAGCCTCGGTGCCCTTCACCAGGGAGTGGTGTTTACCCGAGGGGAAGCCAGCGACCGTGGCGACGGCCAGCCCGGGAGCGGTCACCGGCAGCATCGACGGCGACAGGCACACCGCGTAGACGCCCAGGGCGCGAGCCTCGGCGATGGTGTTCGCGACATCGGCGGCGGTCGCCTCGGGGGCCAGCAGCGTGTGATCGATCATCGCGGCGACCTGGGCACGGGTGTAGGCGGTGGGGGCGGTGTCGGACATGAGGATCAAGTCTGGCACAGCACGCGAATTCGACCACCCCGGACCGGCTTTGCGGCCCGCCGCCCGGGTGCCGTGATCGAACTGCGCGCGACCTGCGAGGATCGTGCGCATGAGTGGCACCGTGTCAGCCGATGATCGGCGTTTCGTCCTGAGCCTGGGCTGTCCCGACCGACCGGGCATCATCGCCCGCATCACTTCGTTCATCGCCGAATTCGGCGGGTCGATCGTGGAGGCCGGTTATCACTCCGATCCCGACACCGGCTGGTTCTTCACCCGCCAGGCCATCGCGGCGGCGACCGTGCCGTTCGGCATCGACGAGTTGCGCGAGCGGTTCACCGTCGTCGCCGCCGAACTGGGCCCGCAGACCGACTGGCAACTGCTGGATTCCGGGCGGCGCCGCCGCGCCGTCCTGCTGGTCAGCCGCGACGGGCACTGCCTGCACGATCTGCTCGGGCGGGCCGCCAGCGGTGAGTTGCCGGCCACCATCGAAGCGGTGATCGGCAACCATCCGGATCTGGGCGAGATGACCCGCGCGCACGGTATTCCGTTCCACCACGTGCCCTTTCCCGCCGATCCGGCCGAACGCGGCCCCGCCTTCGAGCAGGTACGCGAACTCACCGACGCCCACGATCCGCACGCGGTGGTGCTGGCTCGGTTCATGCAGGTGCTGCCGGCCGAACTGTGCGAGCACTGGGCCGGGCGGGCGCTGAACATCCATCACAGCTTCCTGCCCTCGTTCGTGGGGGCGCGCCCCTACCATCAGGCCTTCGCGCGCGGCGTGAAGCTGATCGGCGCGACCTGTCATTACGTCACCGCCGACCTGGATGCGGGACCGATCATCGAACAGGACGTCAGCCGCATCGACCATGCCGACACCGTGCGCGACATGGTCCGGCAGGGCCGTGACATCGAACGGGTGGTGCTCGCGCGCGGACTGCGCTGGCATCTGGAGGGGCGAGTGCTGGTGCACGGGCGGCGCACCGTCGTCTTCTCCTAGCGGGGCCTTCTCGTCACGCGGCGGGCCAAGACCGGGCGCCCTTGACCGGCCTTGGCGGACAACACGATTCAGCATCGTGTTGCCGTCCTCGCCGCGCGGAGCCGGCAGTGCGGCTCCGCTACGACAGGTCTGGTGGCGACGTCCCGATCCGAACGTGGGTCACCAGGATGCACCCGCGCCGCGAGTACGTCCAGCCCCGGCGGGCCGTCGCGGAGCGCTCAGCCCGCCACCGCACGGCGGCCGAAGCGAGTGACCTCGATCAATCGGCGCAGTTCGGCGTTGAACTCCGCGCTCGCTTCGATATTCGCCAGATGTCCGGTGGCCAGGACCGAATAGCGATCCAGATTTCCCGCCGCGGCGAGCTCGTCGGCGATCTTGCGCGACATACTCTCCGGCAGCAGATTGTCGTAGGCGCCGGCCATGACGCTGGTGGGGATGCACAGATTCGCTGCGGCGCCGTGGATTTCGAGTTCGATCAGCGCCACGGCGTACTTCGCCCGCACCAGCGGACGGCAGGAGCGCACGATCGAGAGGCCGAAATCCACCTGGTCCGCCGTGGCATATCGATTCATGATGCGCGCCTTGAAGATTCCGCGCACCGGGGCCCCGGCCGGGAACGGCACGGGCTGACCGAACAGGGCACGTCCCAGCCAGTTGGGTGCCGGGACGATGTCGTTGAAGATGGGGAGCACTCGCGTTTCGGCGGCGATATCGCCCGCCGTCGTGGTCAGCAGCAGGGCCGCGCTCGCGCGCTGCGCCACCTGTTCCGGGTGGAATTTGGCCCAGGCCTGAATCGTGATGCCGCCCATGCTGTGTCCCACCAGCACGGCCTTACGTCCCGCGGGCACCGCCGCGTCCAGGACGGCGCACAGATCGTCGGCGAGCTGTTCGGCGTCGAACCGGCCGGTTCCCAAGGTGCTGTCGCCGTGTCCGCGCTGGTCGAACGCGATGACGCGGTAGTCGCCGGCGAAGGCGTTGATCTGTGGGTTCCAGTACTCGAGACAGCAGGACCAGCCGTGCACGAAGACGATCACATCGCCGTCGGCCGGGCCGTACGCGTGGACGCGCAGCCGGGCACCGTCGGTGGTCGTGACCGAGAGGACCTCGGGGTCGGGTGCGCAGTTCAACTCGGCCGTGCGGTAGGTGCGCGAACGCATCTTCGCGCGATATCCGCCGGTCAGCGCGCCGATGCCGGTCCGCAGATCGGCAACGTTCTCGGGCAGGTTCACCAGCATGAGCACTCCTTTGTGTCCTACCGCACGTTACCGCGCTAGCAACGGTGCTTGCTAGTGCAAGCAGCGAAGAATTTCCGGTTTCGCACTTTTGTCCGGCCAAGCCGGCCATCAGCGCTGCTCACACCCCCGCATGGACCGAATACCCATTCCGCCCAACGGCATTCACGTCCGCCGACGCAACGTCCCACTACCCGCATCTATCGCTCGGCGCCAGGGAAGTGCTACGCCGAATTCGCCACATGATTGCCGAACCGGCTAAGCAGTCGCCTCGCGCAGGCGCCGCGCGACGTAGGTTTCACCCAGTACCTCGGCGAGTTCGTCGTTGAACGCCTTGTATGCCTCGACGTTGCCAAGGTGGCCGGTCGGCAGTTCGACCAGCTTGCGGAACGCGCCGACCGAGCGCAGCTCCTCGGCCAAGCGCTCGGAGTGCACCGGCGGCGTCATATCGTCCGCGGAACCGGCGATCACCGTGGTCGGCACGGTCACGCAGCGGGTACAGCTCTGCAGGGCCAGTTCGGCCAAGAGGAAACCGAATCGCGAACGCACCATCGCCGGGCACGAGCGCACGATCGCCAGCGCGAAGTCGACCACCTCGCCGGTCGACGTCAGACTCATGATCTGGCGGCGGAAGATCCACTTCACCGGCCCGATCGGCGGGAGCACCACCGGCAGGCCGAGTCCGAGGCGACCGACCGGGAACGGCAGCGCGAGCGGACCCCGGTTGAATCGCGGGACCACGGTGGTCTCGGCGATCAGGTCGCCCGAGGCGGTATTGGCCAGCACCACCGCATCGGCCCGCGCGGCGACCTGGCGCGGATACCGGCCGGCCCAGGCCTGAATGGTCATCCCGCCGAGACTGTGCCCCACCAGGACCGCACGCTGACCGGGACGCAGGGTGGCGTCCAGCACGGCCGCGAGATCGTCGGCCAGCAGGTCGGTGGACAGCGGCGCGGTGCCGGATTCGCTTTCGCCGTGACCGCGCTGGTCGTAGGCGATCACGCGGTATTCGCCGGCGAAGGCGTTGATCTGGGGATTCCAGTATTCGATGCAGCAGGTCCAGCCGTGCGCCAGCACGATCGCCTCGCCGTCGGCGGGACCGTAGCTGTGCACGCGCAGCCGGGCGCCGTCGGAGGCGGTCACCGTCGTCACCTCACACGGCACCGCGGGCGGATTCAGTGCGGGCAGGTCGTAGGACCGGGTGCGCAGGGCGGCGCGATGGGCGGACAGCAGCCCGCGGAGACGCTGCGCGATCCCCGCCACCGTGCTGGGCAACGTTGCCTGCATGAGAACACTCCTTTGTGTGTTACTGATCGATACAGTAACCCGAAGGAGTGGGTGCTTGCTAGTGCAAGCGCGGGGACGGTGGGTTCACCAGCGCGGACCGCGCTGGATTTCGTCGACCTTCGGCCGCACATCGGCCAGATAGATGCCCGTGGCGATCACCGCGGCGATCCCCAGCAATCCGACCGGCGTGCGGGCGAGCAGCAGGAAACCGAGGGCGACCGCGAGGATCGAGACCCAGATGGGTTTGGTGAGCTTGTCCACGGCCGTGAACGCGTCGGCACGCTGCCGAATCGCGTGCACCAGCGCGAAGATGGTCGCAGCCATCGCGGCGAGCCAGAGCAGCCACAGGATTGCACTAGTCAGCTGGTACACAGCACCCATGATAGAAGCAACGCCCGCATGCGGCAGTGCGCATGCGGGCGTTGCGGGATCCGGTACGACCCGGATCCGTGTGACGGTTCCGGATTACCCCTCGGCCGGTTTTCTCCTGCGGCCGAATTACTTCTTGGCCGGAGTGGTCTTCTTCGCGGCGGTGGTGGTGGCGGGCTTGGCCGGCGCCTTCTTGGCGGGGGCCTTCTTCGCCGGGGCCTTCTTCGCCGGGGTGGGCTCCTCGGCGGC
Source organism: Nocardia aobensis NBRC 100429 (assembly GCF_000308375.1). GTDB lineage: Bacteria > Actinomycetota > Actinomycetes > Mycobacteriales > Mycobacteriaceae > Nocardia > Nocardia aobensis. The sequence goes on from NZ_BAFQ01000187.1 coordinate 69,157, forward strand.
GGCCTCGGTGGTCACCGCGACGACCTCGGCGTCGACGACCGCGGCGGCCTCGTCGGCCTCCTCGGCCGCTTTGCCCAGAAACCCACGGGCCTGATCGGACACCTTGTTCAGGACGTCCTCGGCGCGAGTGACGACATCGGTGTAGATGCCCTCGACCTTGTCGAAACGCTCGTCGAAGCCGGGGTTGGCACGCAGCCGGTCGACGGTCTCCTCACCGCGCACGGCCAGATCCGAGTACAGATCCACCAGCTGGCGGTAGTACTGGTCGACCAGCTTGCGCAGCTCCTCCGGGGTGAACTTCTCGCGCAGTTCGGCGAGGTCGTCCGGCAGCTCGGAGGGCAGTCCGGTCAGGCGGCCGCGCAGCGTCTCGATCTGGTCCTGCACATCGGCAGGCAGATTCGACAGGCGCTCGCGAGCCTCCTCGACGCGGGAGTTCACATCGACGGTGGCGGCGCGGTCGCGGACCCGGTCGACGATGTCGTTGACCGCCGCGTAGAGCGCGTCACCGGCTCCGACGGTCGCGTAGATCGGCTTGGTGACAGTGACGTTGGGCTGGGTCATGGTTGTTCGTTCTCCTGGCGTGGCGAGATTTCGGTAGTACTGCCATCGGTGGCATGGTGCGGAACCTCGTTGTCCCTTGGGCTTTCGGGTGCACCGCCCCTCGGGCTCTCGGGCACACCGCCCCTGCTCCCCCCTGGAACGCCCCCCTCGGATTCCCCCTGAACGGATTCCGAGACGTTCCCTCCGTCGTCGTTCCCACCGTTTTCGCGGCGGAACGACTCGTAGATGTCCAGGAGCACCTGCTTCTGCCGCTCCGTGATGTCGGTATCGGCCAGCAGTGCGTCCCGCACCGGGCTGTGCTCCCTCTGTTCGAGGTAGCCGGCCCGGACGTACAAGACCTCCGAAGACACGCGCAGACCCTTGGCGATCTGCGTGAGTACCTCGGCGGACGGGTTGCGCAATCCGCGCTCGATCTGACTCAGGTACGGATTGCTCACCCCCGCCAGCTGTGCGAGCTGACGCAACGAGACCTGAGCGGCCTCCCGCTGCGCCCGGATGAAGCCTCCGATGTCGTGCGCCGCGTTGGCTACGCGACCCACCCGGTCTCCGGGAACCGCAGACGTCTCTGCGGTTTCCCCCGTGTTCCGATCAGAAACCTCTGGTTCCTGTGCCATCACACTGCTCACCTTCCGGCGGTTGTACGGTCGATTCTAAATGAGGGTGCTAACTCTTGCAAGCACCCCTGTTAGCACTATTTCGGCAAACTTCCGGCAGCGGTTGTCAGAAGCCTGGGAACAGTAAATGCGATACGGCGTAAATCGCCAGGCCGGCAAGTGATCCGACGACGGTGCCGTTGATCCGGATGAATTGCAGATCGCGCCCCGCCTGCAATTCGATCTTGCGACTCGCCTCATCGGCATCCCACCGGGCAACCGTGTCGCTGATCAGGGCCGCGATCTCGGAACCGTAGTTGGCGACGAGATATCTCACACCGCGTTCAACCCAAGCGTCCACTTGTTTTGTGAGTTCGGGTTCGTCGACCAGACGCTGACCCAACTGCTGTACATTCTCCGAGATCTTGCGGCGCAAGGTGCTGCCCGGATCGTCGGCCGATTCCAGGATCATCCGTTTGGCCGCACGCCAGGTCGCGCGCGCCATTCCGGTAATTTCCTCGCGGCCCATGATCTCGGTCTTCACCCGCTCGGCCTTGGCGATCATCGCCTCGTCGTACTGCAGATCGCGGGCGAAATCCTCGAGAAATCGGTTCGCCGCCAATCGCACCTCGTGATCGGGCTGCGAGCGAATCTTCCAGGTGAATTCCACCAATTCCCGGTAGATCTTCTCCGACAGCAGGATATTGGCGAATTTCGGTGCCCACGACGGGGCATCGCGCATGACGATCCGGTCCAGGGTCTCCTGACTCGCCAGCGCCCACTGGTGGGCGCGCTCGGCCAGCAGATCCAGCAGCGGCTCCTGCCGGTTCTCGGCCAGCAGCTCGGCGAGTACCCGCCCGATCGGCGGCCCCCACTGCGGTTCGGCGATGCGCTTGACGATGGTCTGGTCGATCACCTGCTCGACATCGGAGTCGCGCAGCGCGCCGATCACGGCCCGCAGAATGGTCGAGGACTCCTCCGACACCCGCGCGGCGTGCCGGGGATCGGCCATCCACGTCCCCAGCCGCAACGAGATCTGCGCCGAGTTCACCTTCGTCGCCACGGTGTCGGGCGAGAGGAAATTGGTGCGCACGAAATCGCCCAGGCTGGTGCCGAGTTGATCTTTCTTCTTGCGGATGATGGCGGTGTGCGGAATGGGCAGGCCGAGCGGATGCCGGAACAGCGCGGTGACCGCGAACCAGTCCGCCAGCGCGCCGACCATGCCGGCCTCCGAGGCCGCGCGCACATAGCCGACCCAGCTGCCGCCGATATCGCGCGAACCGAGCCAGCAACAGATCAGATAGACGACCGTGGCCGCCGCCAGAAATCCGGTCGCGACCATCTTCATCTTGCGCAGATCGCGTTTCTTCCCGGATTCGTCCATCAGGTCGGCGAACGACGACGGTGGTTCCGGCGCACCGCGGCTCCCGGACCGTGTGGTATTTCCCACTCCCGCCCGGGTATCGGGATGCGCGTTCGCTTCCGCCAGGACGGGGGCGCTGCCGGCAGATTGCTCCATATCCCCATTCTGGCTGGAATATCGGCGCCGCCGACGTGCGCCCGCTCACCCCGCGGTCCGTCGCCGTCTCGGCCGAACGGCACGCGCCGGGGGCGGGCCCGCTCGGCGAACCGGGAACATCACCTCGGCGAAGGACTTAAGCTGGTGGTGCCCATATCCCCGGATCCAGGAGTCCCCTCGAGCATGACCACACATCGTGCCGCGAGCGCTGCCGTCGACACCCCTGCGGTGCGCCCCGGCCGGGTGGACGGTCGCAAGCGGCGCTGGCACCAGCACAAGATCGACCGCCGAGAAGAACTCGTCGACGGCACCCTCGCCGCTATCCGCAATCGCGGCGGCGATGTCGGAATGGACGAGATCGCCGCGGAGATCGGCGTATCCAAAACCGTCCTGTACCGCTACTTCTCGGACAAGTCCGATCTGACCCGCGCCACCATGGAGCGGTTCATCGAGACCACGCTGATGCCGCGGATCTACGAGGCGATCAGCGACGACGCCGACGAATATCAGCTCGTCCGCAACACTCTGGCCGCCTATGTGCATACCGTCGAGGCCGATATCGACGTCTACCGCTTCATCATGGGCAACGGCTCGACCACCGACAAGTCCAGCCTCGCCGATTTCGAGAAGCTGTTCGCCGACGTGGTGTCGGTCGTGGTGCAGACCAAGGCCTTGGATCGCGGCGTCGACACCGAGGGTGTGCTGCTGTATTCCTACGTCATCGTCGGCGGTGTGCAGCTGGCCACCGACTGGTGGATCAGCAATCGCTCGATGTCGGCCGATCGCATGCTCGACCACCTGGCGATGATGGTGTGGAGTGCCATCGAGGGCATGGTCCGCGCGGGTGGTTCGCCGGAGAAGTTCAACGCCGTGCCGCACGAACTTCCCGAGGCCGACCTGGGCTGATTCGCCCGCGAAGGAATCCGTGCTCGCCGTCTCTGGGCCGACGGCTCACGCTTGGTTACGCTGAAGACCGGCCAGGCGGGGCATCAACGGAGGTCATCAATGGCGAAAGAGCTGCCGACGTCGCGGCTGGCGCGGGGGACGAAACTGGGTGTGGCCGTCGCAGGCAACGTCTTACGTGCGCAGAAGACCCGCCGTTCCATGCGCGGACGCTCCGAAGCGGTGCGCGAGCGGATGGCCGAGGAATCGATGATCCGCGCCACCGAGCAGATGGTCATGGTGCTGGGCA
>NZ_BAFQ01000186.1 GCF_000308375.1 Nocardia aobensis NBRC 100429
TTTTGCTAACCTAATATTCATGGCCAAGCGGACCAAGTACGTCAAGCCCGAGGAGCGGCGGATCCTGACCGCCGAGGTGCTGGCGAACAAGCGGATCAGTCCGAATTTCGTGCGGGTGACTCTCGGCGGCGCCGGTCTCGCCGAGTTCACCCCGATGGGATTCGACCAGTGGTTCCGGCTCTTCCTGCCGCGCGACGGTGAACTGCGGCTGCCCTCGGCGGCGAGCAATCTCTGGTACGCGCAGTGGCTGATGATGAGCAAGGAGCACCGCCCGGTGGTGCGCAACTACACCGTGCGCGAGTTCCGGCCGGCCGGCCGGGGAGAATTCGGCGAAACCGCCGAGCTGGACATCGATTTCGCCATGCACGGCGAGCACACCCCCGCCTGCGGGTGGGCGGCGAACACCACCCCGGGCACCGCGGTGGGACTGCTCGACGAGGGCATCATGTACCAACCGCCGCATCATTGTTCGTGGTCGCTGCTGGCGGGCGACGAGAGCGCCCTGCCGGCGATCGCCGGAATTCTGCGGTCGGCGCCGCGGGATCTGCGAGGTGCGGCGTATCTGGAGATCACCCACCCCGACGATGCGCAGGATCTGGGCGAACCCGAAGGGGTCGTGGTGAATTGGCTGGTGCGCGGCGATCCGGAGGCCGAGATCGGCAGTCTCGCATTGGCAGCCGCGCGAGCGGGAGACATCGCGGCGAGCGGGGTCTACGCCTTCGTGGCGGGAGAACAGAAACTGGCCTCCGGCCTGCGGCGATATCTCGCGAACGAGCGCGGAATCGCCAAGGCGGACATCACTTTCACGGGCTACTGGCGGTTCGGGAAGTCGGCGCCGGGCTGATCGGCACCGCGCGACGCGGGTGGATTCCGACGGGACCCGCGGCGCTCACCTCGTGCCGCCGCGGCCCCCCGCCGTCCGGCATCCGGGGGTCACACTCCGTCCGGATGCCGAACGACGAGGTCGCAGAATCGCAACTCAGCCGGCGTGCCGCTGGACCAGGTCGCCGACGCGCGGGAGCGCCTCGACCACATGCTTTTTCGCCGACGAACGCAGCGACGAGTACGCCTTCTTCAGCGCCGGCCGCGACGAGGCCTCGGCACGCGCGTCGGTCACCGCGAGCAGCGACTCGGCAACCTCGTCGGAGTTGGCGACCAGCAGATCGGCAAACGAGCCGCTACCCGACGCCTGGTACTGGGCCCAGTACGGTTCCAGCCGCTCGACGAACTTGGGTGCGAACGACTCCAGCGCGTCCGAGACGATGGTCGGGCTGACCTTCTTCACCGCGGCGTAGCCGCCCTTCACGGCCAGGCCCGATGCACCCCCCTTATCCGACACCTCCGCATCCAGAACCTCCTGGGCGTCGGCCAGGAAGGCCGGGCGTTTGGCGTCATCGAGCAGGGATTCAGACAGTGCTGCAACCACTTTCAGGTTCCTCCGGATAGTTTTTCGATGAGCGAGCGCGGGTAACTATACGCATCGGACGCACCGGACACACCGTCCTCCGGCCGACTACGGCTGCCAGGGCAGCAACTGCACCATGAGCCCTTCACAATCGGCGAGCAACGTTTCGGATTCGTCGCGCAGTCGCGCGGAGACGAAAGTCTTGCGCCCGTCCACCCGATCGACGGTTCCCTCGACCGTCAGCGGCGTCTCCAGCGGCGTCACCTTACGGTAGTTGACGTGCAGAAACGCGGTGCGGCTGATCGGCCGTCCGGCGTAGTGCACCAGCGAGCCGAACAGATCGTCGAACAGCAGCGGCAGCACGCCGCCGTGCACGGCGTTGTTGCCGCCGAGGTGATAGCGGCGGAATTCGCCACGCATCCGGACACCCGTGGGACCGGCCTCGGTCATCACCCACGGCGGCAGCAGCAGACTGCCGCGCCCCGGCAGCGCCGGCACTCGGCCCGACGGGCCCTGCAGTTCCGGTGCGCGATAGGGCGCGAGCAAGTCGGCCAAGGCGTTCGCCTGCGCGAGTGCCTGCCCGAACACCTCGTCGGGACAGTCGACGGAGACGGTGAGGTCCTGCAGCGTGCGCATCGCCTCCAGGAACGGCGCGTAGTTCGCGCCGAGTTCGGCCTCCTCCACCTTGGGAAATCCGCCGTGCTTCTCGTACCGATCGGCATCGACCGCACTGGTGTCGATCGCCGGTTCCGCGCGCTCACTCATACCTGCACGGTAACGCCAGTTCTTACACCGTCCAACCCAACCCGTCGGTAGCTCGCCGGTTCTGCGACGTACCGGACGAACATCACATTTGCGGCGGCCGGCCCGGCGCGGGCGAACAGCCGGTGACGGGTGGGGTGCATGATGGCTCGGGTGACGTTCAATCCGAAACTCTGGGAGCCCGTCGCGGGTTTCGACGACCTGACCGACATCACCTATCACCGGCACATCGAGCAGGGCACCGTCCGCGTGGCCTTCGATCGCCCGGAGGTGCGCAACGCGTTCCGGCCGCACACCGTCGACGAGCTGTACCGCGCGCTCGACCACGCGCGAATGACGCCGGATGTGGGTGCGGTCCTGCTCACCGGGAACGGCCCCAGTCCCAAGGACGGCGGATGGGCGTTCTGCTCCGGCGGCGATCAGCGCATCCGCGGGCGCAGCGGATATCAGTACGCCGACGGTGAGACCGCCGACACCGTCGACAAGGCCCGCGCCGGACGCCTGCACATCCTCGAGGTGCAGCGGCTGATCCGGTTCATGCCGAAGGTGGTCATCGCGCTGGTCAACGGCTGGGCGGCCGGTGGCGGGCACAGCCTGCACGTGGTCTGCGACCTGACCCTGGCCAGCCGTGAGCACGCCCGGTTCAAGCAGACCGACGCCGATGTGGGCAGCTTCGACGGCGGCTACGGCAGCGCCTACCTGGCGAAGATGGTCGGGCAGAAGTTCGCCCGGGAGATCTTCTTCCTGGGCCGCCCCTACACCGCCGAGCAGATGCACCACATGGGTGCGGTGAACGCGGTCGTCGACCACGACCGGCTCGAGGACGAGGCGCTGGAGTGGACCGCCGACATCCTCGCGAAGTCGCCGCAGGCCCAGCGCATGCTCAAATACGCGTTCAACCTGACCGACGACGGCCTGGTGGGCCAGCAGCTCTTCGCCGGTGAGGCGACTCGCCTCGCCTACATGACCGACGAGGCGGTCGAGGGCCGCGACGCGTTCCTGGAGAAGCGCAAGCCGGACTGGAGTCCCTACCCGTACCACTTCTGAGCCGGGCTTCCCGCCGGACCTCGCGAAGCGGCCACTCGGCCCGAGGTCGTCCCTCTAGGCTCGATTCGTGGACATCCTCAGCAGTCGAATCATCCTGCGGCCGAGCGATTACGAACGCACGCTGGCGTTCTACCGGGACGGGCTCGAGTTGGCGATCGCACGGGAGTATCCGGGCGGCACGGTGTTCTTCGCCGGGCAATCGCTGATCGAGGTGGCCGCGCACGGACGCGACGAGACGGCGCCGGCCGGTTTCGCGGGCGCCGTCTGGTTGCAGGTGCGCAACGCGAGTATCGCGGCCACGGAATTGGCGACCCGGGGAGTCCCGATCGATCGTTCGCCCGTGCGGGAACCCTGGGGTCTGATCGAGATGTGGCTGCGCGATCCGGACGGCGTTCCGATCGTGCTGGTGGAGGTGCCCGCCGACCATCCGATCCGGCGCGACACCCGCAAGCCCCCGGAATGACCCCGCCTTACCATCCCGGTTCGTCCGACATGTCGGGAACCTGGCCAACGCGTTAACGGATCGATAACGCACACTGGAGGCGTGACCGCCGAACTGTTCGTTCTGCTCATCGTCGTCGTCACGGCTCTCGTTTTCGACTTCACCAACGGCTTCCACGACACCGCCAACGCCATGGCGACCTCGATCGCCACCGGCGCCCTGCGCCCGCGCGCCGCGGTGCTGCTGTCGGGCGGGCTGAATCTGATCGGCGCCTTCCTCAGTGTCGAGGTGGCCGCCACCGTCGCCGAAGGCATCGTGCGCCTGGACGAGGTGGGCGGCGCCGATCTGCTCGCCATCGTCTTCGCCGGACTGGTCGGCGGCATTCTGTGGAATCTGCTCACCTGGCTGCTCGGGCTGCCGTCGAGTTCCTCCCACGCCCTGTTCGGCGGGCTCATCGGGGCCACCATCGCCGCGCTCGGCTGGAGCGGGGTGATCTGGTCGGCCGGGCAGAAGGGCGTGCTCACCAAGATCATCGTGCCCGCGGTGCTGGCGCCCGTGGTCGCGGCGCTGGTCGCCTCGATCGGCACCTGGCTGGTGTACCGGATCACCCGCAGCAGCGATCAGCGAGTGGTGAACCGGAGTTTCCGCTGGGGCCAGATCGGTTCGGCCTCGCTGGTGTCGCTGGCCCACGGCACCAACGACGCGCAGAAGACCATGGGCATCATCTTCCTGGCGCTCATCGCCTACGGATCGAAACAACCCAGCGACCCGTTGCCGCTGTGGGTGATCGTGGCCTGTGCGGTGGCCATCGCCGCGGGCACCTCGCTGGGCGGCTGGCGCATCATCCGGACCCTCGGCAAGGGTCTGGTCGACATCACCCCGCCGCAGGGGCTGGCGGCCGAATCCACCAGCGCCGCGATCATTCTCACCTCGGCGCATTTCGGCTTGCCGCTGTCGACCACGCAGACGGTGACGGGCGCCATCCTGGGTACGGGTATGGGCCGCCCGGGCGCCGAGGTGCGCTGGTCGGTGCTCGGGCGCATGGTGGTGGCCTGGGTCTTCACCCTCCCGCTGGCCGGGCTGGCGGGCGCGATCTGCTGGGCGCTGGCGCATCTGATCGGCGGCCTGGCCGGCGTGCTGGTGGTCTTCGCCATCCTCATCGCGATGGCCGGCCTGATCTATCTGCGCTCGCGCCGGACCCCGGTGCACGCCGCGAACGTCAACGAGCAGTGGACGAGTCTGCCGGGCGCCGACGGCACCGGGACCGCCGGTTCGGCACCCGCCGACCCCGAGGACGCCGCCGCGACCTCGGCACCGCCCGAGCCCGGAAAGCCCGCACGGACCGACGACTCACGCGCCTCCCATCGCGCCGCAAGGAATCTCTGATGCAGACCCTGATCGACGATCTGACCGAACTGTGGCGAGTCACCGCCGCCGCCTTGCTCTTCGGGGCGGGACTGCCGGCGATCTTCGCGCTCGGGGTGCGGCTGCATTCGATCGCGGGGGCTGCGCCACAACCGGATTCCACCCGCCGGCGTGCGGCTGCGGCCTGCGCGGGGTTGTGTTATTCGGTGGTAACGCTGACCGTCATCGCCGGAGTGCTGTTCGTTGCCAGAGGTTTTCTGGCCGCACGGCTCGGCATCCATCTGTTCGGTCAAGGCTGAGCGGCCGCACGGCGCCGCCCTGATCGTCGAAAGGACATTCGTGACCACCGAATCCGCATCGCCCCAGCAACCCGAATCGAACGAGACCACGCCGTCGGTCCTGCAGAAGGTGCTGGGCTGGCTGCGCGCCGGATATCCGCAGGGTGTGCCGCAATCCGACTATGTCGCGCTGCTGGCCGTCCTGCATCGCCGGCTCACCGACTACGAGGTGCATCTGGTGGTCGAGGAGCTGGTGCGCGAACGCGCCGGCGACGACGAGATCGCCCAGCACGAGATCGAGGCGGCGATCGCCCGAGTTGCCAAGGAGCTGCCGGGCGAGGACGATATCGCTCGAGTGGCATCGCACCTGGCAGCGGGTGGTTGGCCGCTGGCGACACCGACGTCGGACTGACCTTCTCCCCGATTCAGCGAAGGAAGTGCGGACCCGTTCACGGGTCATCGACCTCGACATGACACGATCGCGAACGTGAGCACCACCCTGCGGACCCTCCCCATGCCCACCGGAGCCGCGGTGGGTGACGTCTTGCCGCATCTGCGGGAAGCCTTGGAGGGCAACGGTCCGGCGTGGCTGCCGATCCCCACCGGCGATCGCCGGGAATCCCATCGACTCTCCAGCGCACTGCGCCCGGGTGAGGAGATCGAGGACGATGTGGCCCTCGTGGTCACCACCTCCGGCACCACCGGCGTCCCCAAGGGCGCGATGCTCACCTCGGCCGCCCTGCGCGCCAGCGGCGATGCCACCCACGAGCGGCTCGGCGGTCCGGGCCAGTGGCTGCTGGCGCTGCCGACCCACCACATCGCCGGGGTGCAGGTGCTGTTGCGCAGCATCCAGGCGGGCGTCGAACCGGCGGTGCTGGACGTCTCGGGTGGTTTCCTACCCGGCGGGCTGGCGACGGCGGTGGCCGGGATGACCGGACCCCGGCGCTACACCTCGCTGGTGCCCACGCAGCTCATCAAGGCCCTCGACGATCCGGTCGGCGCGCAGGCGCTCGCCGAGCTGGACGCGGTACTGGTCGGCGGCGCGGCGACACCGAAGCCGGTACTCGACCGGGCCCGCGCGGCCGGGATCAACGTGGTCCGCACGTACGGCATGAGCGAGACCTGCGGCGGCTGCGTCTACGAGGGTGTGCCGCTGACGGGTGCGAAGGTGCGCATCGAGGACGGGCGGGTGCTGCTGGGCGGGGCCATGCTGGCCAAGGGCTATCGCGGCATCCCCGACCACCCGGCGTTCGCCGAGCCCGGCTGGTTCCGCACCGAGGACGCCGGCACCTTCGACGACGGCGTGCTGACCATCACCGGCCGCCTGGACGAGGCCATCATGACCGGTGGCCTGCTGGTGATCCCGCAGGTCGTCGAGGCCGTGCTCGCCACCCATCCGGCGATCAACGAGGCCGTGGTGCTGGGCCTGCCCGATCCGCGGCTGGGCCAGCGGGTGGCGGTGGCGGTGGTGCCCAATCCGGGTGCGACCCCCACGCTGGACGAATTGCGCGCGCACGTGGTGGCCGAGCTGGACCCGATCGCGGCCCCGCGGGAACTGGCGATCCTCGACGAGATCCCGATGCGCGGTCCCGGCAAGCCGAATCGCGTGAAGCTGCGCGAGCACCTGCTGGAGCAGGCGACGCACTGACCGCTCGGCAGTGACACCGCTCACACCGCCACTGTCCTGATCGAGGCCTCCACCTGCGGCGATGCCGCCGCTTGCGTGGACCGTGCGTTATGCAAGCGGCCCTCGATCGCCCTTGCGCGAGCGTGCAACAGCGGTGCAAGAAGGGTGCAAGACGCCCCCCGCACAGTTGTGTCATGACTTCTTACGCACCTGCTGATGCACTCGCCATCGAGGCGGACGGGCTGGTCAAGCTCTTCGGGGAGCAGCGGGCCGTCGACGGGGTGAGCCTGGCGGTGCCGCAGGGCGCCGTCTACGGCGTGCTCGGCCCGAACGGGGCCGGCAAGACCACCACCATCCGCATGCTCGCCACCCTGCTGCGCCCCGACGGCGGCCGGGCCCGGATCTTCGGTCACGACGTCGTGGCCGAACCCACCGCGGTCCGCTCGCTGATCGGCGTCACCGGCCAGTACGCCTCGGTCGACGAAAAGCTCAGCGCCACCGAGAATCTGATCATCTTCTCCCGGCTGCTCGGGCTGAGCCGGGCCGAGTCCAAGCGCCGCGCGGCCGAACTGCTCGAGGAATTCGGGCTCACCGAGGCGGCGACCAAGGCCCTGGAGAACTTCTCCGGCGGTATGCGCCGGCGCCTGGATCTGGCCGCCAGCCTGATCGCGACGCCGCCGCTGCTGTTTCTCGACGAGCCGACCACCGGCCTGGATCCGCGCACTCGCGCGCAGATGTGGGAGACCATCCGCCGGCTCGTGCGCGAGGGCGCCACGGTGCTGCTCACCACGCAGTACCTGGACGAGGCCGACCAGCTCGCCGACCGCATCGCGGTGATCGACCACGGCAAGGTGATCGCCGACGGCACCTCCGACGAACTCAAGGGTTCGGTCGGACAGTCGGCGCTGCAGATCACCGTCGCCGACCGCGACACCATCGAACGAGCCCGCACGCTCATCGGCGAATTCCTCTCCCGCGCCGACGGCAAGCTGGTCGAGGCGAGCATCTCCCCCGAGGCCGGCCGCGTCACCGCCCCGCTCAGCGATCCGAGCGTCACCGCGGATCTGCTGATCCGCTTGCGCGACAACGACGTCCGCGTCGACGAGATCACCGTCAGCAAGCCGAGCCTGGACGAGGTGTTCTTCGCCCTCACCGGCCACGCAGCCGAATCCGAGGACGCCGGCACCGATTCCGAGGGCACCGCGGCATGAGGCCGGCCCCCGCCACGTTCCCCACTCCCCCGAAGGACATATCGTGACCACGACTCTTCCCGCTCCCGCAACCGGCCGGCACGCCGCGCGCGCCGCGATTCCCGTTGCCAGCAACCACATTTCACTCCGCCAGACCGTCGCGAACTCGCTCACCATGGCGTATCGCGGCATCCTCAAGATCAAGCACAATCCGGAGCAGCTGTTCGACGTCACCGTGCAGCCGATCCTGTTCACCGCCCTGTTCGCCTACATCTTCGGCGGCGCCATCGGCGGCAGCGTGCAGGCCTATCTACCGGTGCTGATTCCGGGCATCCTGGTCCAGACGGTCGTGCTCACCTCGGTCGTCACCGGCACCCAGTTGCGCGAGGATATGGACAAGGGCGTCTTCGACCGCTTCAAATCCCTTCCCATCGCCCGGGTTTCGGCCCTGGCGGGCGCGCTGATCGCCGATATGGTCCGCTACGGCATCGCCACGGTGCTCACCATCGTGGTCGGCCTGATCCTGGGCTACCGGCCCGAGGGCGGCGTCCTCGGCGTGGTCGTCGCCGGTCTGGTCGTGGTGTTCTGCTCGTTCGCGGTCAGCTGGATCTGGGCTCTGGTCGGTGTCACCGGTAAGAGCGCCGCCTCGGTGCAGGGCATCTCCATGATGATCATGTTCCCGCTGACCTTCATGTCCGGTGCGTTCGCTCTCGTCAGCACCATGCCCGGCTGGATGCAGGGCATCAACAAGGCCAATCCCGTGTACTACATGGTGAATTCGTGCCGCGAGCTGATGAACGGCAACATCTACAGCAGCAACCTGGCGTGGTGCCTGATCGGCTCGGCGGTCGTGATCGCGATCTTCGCCCCGCTGGCCATCCGGGCCTACATGCGCCGGGCGTGATGTGCCGCTCCCCCGTGTCCGCCGGTCGCGAAAGCGACCGGCGGACAACCCTTTTCACGGCTATGACCGCATCACCCGGCACGCAGTCCGGCGATCGCCCGACTACCGTCTCAGGCGCCCAGCAGAGTTTCGAGCTCCGGCAGCATCGCCAGGACGCGCTGTGCGGCCGAACGGCGGTTGAGTCTCGAGACCGCATCATGCCCGGCAACGATCAGCTCCGCGCCGACGGTGGCCCGCGCCAGAGCCAGATGCCGATTCCAGCGCATCGAGGAATAGTCCTGGCGGCCGATCACCTTCACCGCCAGCGCCAGCAGCCTCGCGCCGGTTTCCGGGTCGGTGCCGGACCGGATCAGGAAGGAGCCCAGCGCACCGGCGGCACCCCCGATCTGCGGGAGATCGATGAACTGAGTGAGCCGCTCACGCGCCGCTCGCGCCAGCTGACCGGGCAATCGCGGCACCTCGTGCAGGGCATCGTGGAGAATGTGGGCGTCGAGTACGGCACTGGCGACGATGATGTCGCCCGGCCCGGGGCCACCACCGGAATTGGGCCAATCGAACAGTTGCAGGCTGCGCCGGAACGTGCGCAGACCACGCTCGATCTCGCCCTCCGCCAGTTCGAGTTCCGCCATTCCGGCCACGACCGCGCCCTTGCGGTGGTTGGGCTGCGTCACCGGTTCGTCCAGTCCGACGCCGTCGTCGATGACACCCAGCGCGTATTCGAGTTCGCGCCGCGCCTCGACCAACTGTCCGGCGCCGACCATGGAGACCGCGAGGAAGCTGCGCAATTCCACACTTTCCTCGAAGCAGCGCAACTGCTGCATCAGCTCGGCCGCGCGACGGTAGTAGGCCACGGCCTCCTCGTAGCGTGCCGCCTGCGAGGCCATCTGCCCGAGATGCTGGGAGCACATCGCGGTGCCCCAGACATCGCGCCCCTCGGCCAATGCGAGGGCTTGCCGCGCATCGCGGATCGACCCGGCGGTATAGCTCGCGTTCTCCCGCATATTGGCGCGCAGCAGGAAGGCGAGCGCACGCACGAGATCGTCGTCGGAGCGGGTACCCGCCGCCATCAAACGCACGCCGTGGGCGACAGTGATTCGCGCGCAGAGCATGGCACCGAGAAATCGGATTCCGGGCGTGAGATCGGCCGTGGCTAGCAAGCGGCGAGCGCGGGCGCGGATCACCGCGATGGGCCGCAGTCCGGGATCGCCGAAGGCCATATGCATCGCCAGGAAGATGTAGCTCTGCAACTCCAGATCCGACTCGACGCGGGTGCGCGGCCCCTCGGGCGGCGGCACCGGCACGATCCGGGGCGCCCAGCTCATCAGCTCCATATGGGCGCCGCGCATCACCCACAGCATGGCGACGGGCGCGAACACCGCGTACACCGTGCGGGAATCGCCGGTCTCCGCGGCGTGGCGCAACACCGCCAGCAGGTTGTCGAGTTCGGCGGCGACCGACAGCACGGTGCGAATCTGATCCGGACCCTCGTAGTTCCGTGCCGCGTCGTGCGCGAATTTCCGTGCCCAGCAGCACATCCGGTCCATCACGAGATCGGCCTCACCGGTGGCGATCAGCTGTTCCTCACCGAATTCGCGCACCGTCTCGAGCATGCGGTAGCGGGTGGCGACCATCTCGTCGTCGGCCAGTACGGTCAGCAGCGACTGGCTCACCAAGCCGTCCACCGCGGCCACCGCGTCGATCGAATCCGTCCCCGCCACCACGGATTCCGCTGCGTCCAGGGAGAATCCGGCGGGGAACCGGCACAGCCGCCGCAGGGCCACCCGCTGTTCGGGTTCGAGCAGATTCCAGCTCCACTCGATCACCGCGTGCAGGGTGCGGTGGCGTTCGGGTGAGCTGCGGTCACCCGAACGCAACAGCGCGAAGCGATGGTCGAGCCGGCTTTCGATCTCCTCCACGCTCATGGTCCGCACGCGGGCCGCGGCGAGTTCGATGGCCAGCGGCAGCCCGTCCAGGGTGCGGCACAGCCGGGCCACGACCGCCGGATCCAGCCGGGCCGAGGGGCGCACCGCCCGCGCCCGGCTGACGAACAACTCCGTGGCGGGTGAGCCCTGCGCGTCGATCGCCAAGGGCGGCAACGGATAGACCGTCTCCGCCGTGATGGCCAGCGGCGCCCGGCTGGTGGTCACCACCGTGAGATGTTCACAACTGCCGACCAGGTCGGCGACCACCTCGGCCGCCGCGTCGATGAGATGTTCGCAGTTGTCCAGGATGAGCAGGACGGGACGCAACGACAGCGCCTCGCGCAATCGGCGCCGGCCGTCGATGGTCTGGTTGCGGCGCAACACATTCGCTTCGCGGGAGTACTCGTTGACGCCGAGCACCGCACCGATGGCCGCCTCGATCTCCGCGCACGTCGCGGCGTGGCGCTCACCGGCATCGCCGTCGGAAGCGGCACGCAGCGAGGCCAATTCGACCAGCGCCACCGCCTGCCTGCCCGCGATCCGCGCACCGAGCTCGTTGGCGACGCGGGTCTTGCCGGTACCGCCCGGACCGAGCACGGTCGTCACCCGGAATTCCTGGACGAGTTTCTCCAGCGCCACCAGATCGCCGTCGCGGCCCAGCAGCGGATTCGGGGCCGCGCGCAGGCCCAGGGCCGTATTGGGCGGCGCGGCAGCGGTTTCCGGCGGGCCGTAGGGCGGTTCCGAGGTCAGCGCGTGCTGGGCGGTGGACACCCGCTGTGTCGCGGAGGTGACCGGCACGGGATGCGACGGCACCGGGCCCACCGCCGGATGGTCGCCACGCAGAATCGCGGTGTTCAACGCGACCAGCGCCGGGCCGGGGTCCGCGCCCAATTCCTCACCGAGCCGCGTCCGCAGTCCGGCGAAGACCTCCAGGGCCTCGTTCGCCCGTCCGTCGCCGGCGAGCAAGCGCATCAGGGTGGCGTGCGCGGGCTCGTCGAGCGGCTCGGCCGCGGCCGCCCGCCGCGCCACTCGCAGCGCACCGCCGAGATCCCCGGCGGCCTCCCGCGCCGCCAGTTCCAGGGTGTCCAGGGCCGACCAGCGCGCGGCCGCGAATTCGTGCAGTTCGTCGGCGACGGGGCCGGGCGGCAGATCGGCACCGGGTTCGCCCCGCCACAGCGCGCGGGCCCGCTGCACCAGGCCGAGGCATCCGGCGGTGTCGCCGCGCTCGAACCGCAGCTGCGCCTCCCGTTCCAGGGCGCGGGCCAGGCTCAGGTCGACCTGCTCCTCGGTCAGCAGCAGCCGGTACCCCGCCGGGCCGATTTCCAGCGCACCCTCCGGCAAGGCCGACCGCAGTCTCGAGACCTGCGTGTGCAGGGCGTTCATCGGCGCGCGCGGCGGCTGCTCGCCCCAGATGTCGTCGATCAGCGCCTGGGCGCTGCGGCTGCGCCCAGGATGAACGGCGAGCGCGGCGACCAGCAACCGCGCCCGAGCGCCGGGCACCGCGACGAGATCCGCCTCGCGGCGCAGCGCGACCTCGCCCAGAAGCGCCACGCGAACATCCATCTCGGGCAGCCTTTCGTCCCGGCCGCTGCTGTCCGGCCGGGTATGCGTCGTCCCGGCATTCGCACGGGCGGAGCGCGATGCCGGCCCGGAGCCGCTGTGATCAGGAAACATGCCGTCGCAATCGTATGTGACCGGTCGAATGAATATCGGGCGCTGCGCCGGGGCCGACCGCTCCCCGGGCCACACATCTCGTAGAGTTTACTCCGATATATCGTAATAATGTTGTCGACAGGGTCGCGTGGTGACACTGCGCTGCCGCCTCCGGGCTACCACCATTAGGCTGCCGGATATGGCTAGTGCAGCACAATGGCTCGAAGGCGCCCGCCCGCGGACGCTGCCCAATGCGATCGCCCCGGTCCTCGTCGGCACCGGCGCGGCCGCCTCGCTGGATGCCGCGGTGTGGTGGAAGGCCCTGCTGAGCCTGCTGGTTTCGCTGACTCTCATCATCGGCGTCAACTACGCCAACGACTACTCCGACGGCATCCGCGGCACCGACGACGAGCGCGTCGGCCCACTGCGACTGGTCGGTTCGGGTCTGGCGAGTCCGGCCGCGGTGCGCGGCGCGGCCATCGCCTGTCTGAGCGTGGGCGCGGTCTTCGGATTGATCCTGGTGATCACCACCGCGTGGTGGCTCCTGCTGATCGGCGCGGCCTGCCTGGCCGGCGCCTGGTTCTACACCGGCGGCAGTAAGCCTTACGGCTACAGCGGTTTCGGTGAGATCGCCGTCTTCGTCTTCTTCGGCCTGGTCGCGGTGCTGGGCACCGAATTCGTGCAGGCCGAACGGCTCGACTGGGCCGGACTGGTCGGCGCGATCGCGGTCGGCGCGTTCTCCAGCGCGGTGCTGGTCACCAACAATCTGCGCGACATCCCCACCGATTCGCTGACCGGCAAGACCACCCTCGCCGTCAAACTGGGCGACACCCGCACCCGCACACTGCATCTGGTGCTGATGGTGGTGCCGTTCGTGGCCTCGCTGCTGCTGGCGATGCGCACACCGTGGGCCCTGGTGGGCCTGCTGGCGATACCGCTCGCCGTGCGATCCAACGCCCCCGTGCGCGGTGGGCAGCAGGGACCGGGATTGATTCCCTCGCTGCGCGATACCGGTTTGGCGATGCTGGGCTGGTCCCTGCTCACCGCACTGGCGCTCGGCCTCGGCTGACGAACGGCGACGCGACAGCGTCAGTCCCGGCCGCCCTCCGGGACCACGACGCCGAGCACCCAGTTGACGAG
>NZ_BAFQ01000185.1 GCF_000308375.1 Nocardia aobensis NBRC 100429
ATGCCACGGGCGGCGCCGGACGCGTGGTCGCCGCACCCGCGCGCACGGTCCTGGTGCGGGATTTGGTGTTCGCCGACTTACCGGCCGGCTTGGCGGACTTCGCACCCGACGCGGTGCGATCGGCGCCGCCGCGGCGGCGAATCGTGCCCCCGGCGGATTCGGACGAGCGGTCGCCGGGCTTGAGCCGCGGGGAAACCTTGTTGATCGGCGGGCGGGATGCCATCGGTGTACCTCTCCTACGATCCCGGCTGGGGGGCGGGCGCCTCGGACGGATTCGCGGGCGCGCTCGGCGCGGGCGCGGCGTTTCCGTTCGCGGGCGGTTGGGCCGCCCCGGCGGGACCGGGGGTGTCCAGCGACACCAGCTGGCCGAGCGAATTGGCCTGCTCGGCCTTCCAGGTGTCGCCGTCCTTCTTCATATCCAGCGTCCAGGTGGCCCGGAAGGACTGCACCGGAACGTTGGGCGCGGTCTGCGTGAGTTTCAGCACGACGATCGCCGAGGCCTTGTCGCGCTCACTGTCCAGCGAGCTCAGCGCCGCTCCCAGCACCTTGCTGTCGATCTTGGTCTTCGACTTCTCGGCGGCATCCTTGATGCGGTCGTGGTTCTCGTTGAGCTGGGTCAGCATGTCGCCGGTCATCGAGGACCGCATGGTGGTGATCGACCCCTCGACATCGCCGGGATTCATCGAGGTGAGGTTGATCGCCGCCTGCCGGGCCGCATCCAGCGCGGTATCGCGCGCATCGGCGCGCGGACCGTCGGTGAACCACATCGCGCGGACCCAGCCGGTGCCGAACCACGCCGCCAGGACCAGGGCCGCCACCAGCCACACCGCCGCGACCGAGGTCACGACCGTACGCAGTGTCGACGAACCCGGCCGGGCGGCCGGCTGCTCACCGGCGGACCGGCGCGCGGTCTCCTCCGGCGATGCCTCAGCTATCGCCTTTTCGGCATCGTCCGGCGGCTCCACCGCAGGTTGCGAGGAGGGGTTGGGCAGATCAGAACTCACAGCGACACCCTAGCGTCGTCGGTTTTCCGGACTTGCCTCCCGTACCCGCCTCACCGCTTCGGGGTCACTCCGATGAGAGTGGCCAACTGGATGGCGACGGGGCTCAGGTTGAGCTTGTCCGGATCGGTCTTGGGCTTGGAATCCCACGGCTGCGGGACATTCGGATCGGCGTACTGCGCACGCGCGCCGCCGCGGACATCGGTCGGACTTCCGAACGGCACCGTGCATTTCGCATCCGTGTTGAACGGGAAATCGTCGCGGGTGTCGTCGAAATTGGGATTCTGCGCCTTCATCTGGTCGAGAATGCGCTGAGTTCCCTCGTATCCGACGGTACAGGCCGGCGGATTGTTGGTTTCCAGCACCAGGCCGAAGTGGGTCGTCCCGTCGCCGGGCGCGGTCGCCGAACCACCGACCGAGAGCAGCGGCAGCATCTGCAGCAGCGGCTTCAGCGTGTAGGTCTGCGGCGACACCGCCTGCAGCAGCAGCCGCAGATTCGACAGATCCGTGGTCAGCGGCTGCGCGCTCTGATCGAGCAGCTTGCCGATCTGCTCGCCGGCGTCGGCGCCGGTGCCGATCAACCGCCGGATATCGGGATCGTTGGCGCGCAGCTGCACGGCGAGCCGATCCAGGCCGTCGCTGAAGGTCCGGATCGCCGGCGACTGGTCGGCCTGGGTGCCGAGCACGGTCTGGGCGTCCCGGATCAGCTGCACGGTCTGCGGCAGCGCCTCGACGCCGGTCTGGGAGAACTTGTTCAGCGAATCGACGAGGATGCGCAGGTTGTCGCCCTGCCCGTCGAAGGCCTTACCGAGTTCGGTGACGGTCGTGCTCAACGCCGCCAGATCCGTCGTACTCGAGAAGTGGTTGACGCTGGCGAGCAGATCCTCGACCGGGATCGGGGTCTCGGCGCCGTCGATGACCGAACCGTCGCGCAGGTAGGGACCCTTCGACGTCTCCGGCACCAGATCCAGGTACTGCTCACCGATCGCCGAACGGTTGGCGATCATGGCCTTGGCACTGGCGGGGACCTTCGGCTTCCCGGAATCCAGTTCCAGATAGATCATCACGCCGTCGGGGGTGATATCGAGCGAGTCCACCCGCCCGACCGGCACACCGCGATAGGTGACCTCGGCGCCCTTGGACAGGTTGGCCGTCGTCTTGGCCTTCACCTTCACCTGATACTGGCCGAAGCCGAGCATGTGGTCGAGGTGAATGTACTTCGCGCCGACGAAGACCACGCCGAGCACGGCGATCACCGCGAAGGCGATCAGCTGGTAGCGCACCAATCTACTCATCGCGGCTGCACTCCCAACTGATCGAGAATCGACCCGATCGGATCACCCGGCTTGGCGGGGGCCGGAGCCACCACGGTGGGCGGCAGCGGTACCAGCGACACCGTCGGCCAGCCCGGTCGCGGGCCGTTGCCGTTGTAATACGGATTGGTCGGATCCACCGGCACCGGCGGCCCGTACTTGGGCGGGATGTACACCGGATCCGGTTTGCCCACACCGAGATTCGACATCAGGACACCGATCTGGGTGTCCACCGACAGCCAGGTGTTCACCGAACCACCGAAGGTCGATTTGATCGCCTCGTCCGGGAACGGATAGGTCAGGACCAGTGGGAACGCGGTCACCAGATCGGGCGCCGAACGGCCCAGTTCCTGCAGCGTCGGCCGCAGTGCCTGCAGATCGCGGATCAGGTTGTCCTTGGACTTGTCCAGCACGTCGACACCGGCCTGGCCGACCCGGTCGAGTTGCTTCAGCAAGCCGATCAGCTGCGGACGCTGCTCGTCGAGGATCTTGATACCGGCCGGCAGTTCGTCGAGGATCTTGCCGATCTGCTCGGACTGCTGCCCGACCCGGCTGGACAACGTGCCCAGGCTGTCGAGCGCGTGCTGAATATCGGCGACCTGCTGGTTGAGGCCGTCGATGAGCGTGTCGGCCTGATCCAGCAGCGACCGCACCCGGTTCTCCCGGCCGGCCAGCGCCTTGTTCAGTTCCACCACGATGGGCTGCAACTGCGCCACGCCACCGCCGTTGAGCAGCAGCGACAGCGCACCGAGGACCTGTTCGATCTCGACCGCGTGCCGGGTCCGGTCGACGGGGATGACCGCGCCGTCCTTCAACCGGTCGGGCGAGACCTCCTCCTTCGGCGCCGAGAGCTCGACGAATTTCTCACCGAGCAGATTCGACTGCCGCACCTCGGCGTGCGCGTTGGCGGGCAGCTTCACCGAGGAGTTGACCACGGTGTGCACGCTCGCGGTCCAGCCGTCGGGGGCGACGTCGATGGACTCCACCCGGCCGACCGGCACACCCTCGACCTTGACCGCCGACTGCGGCACCAGATCCAGGACGTCGTCGAAACGCACGTCGATACGCATCGGATGGTCACCCACATCGGCGCCGCCGGGCAGCGGCACGCTGTAGATACCGTCCGAGGAACACGAACCCACCAGCATCGCGGTCACGCCGACCACCGCGACGGCACCCAGGCCGCGGGCCGTCCTGCGGAATGCGAAGGGCGTCATCGCTGGCCACCTTCCTGCTGCGACGGCGGCTGCCGGTCCGACGGGGTGCCCGGCACGCTGCCGGGAGCCGGGGTCTTCTGGATGTTGTCGCCGCTGAGGATGCCGAACGGCAGCACCAGCGACGGCGTCTGCACACCGTCCTTGATCTGGTCGGTGATCACCTTGCACTGATCCAGGATCGGGCGCATCTGGCGGCTGATCGCATCGAATTTCGGGTCGCCCGGCCGCAATTGGCCGAGGTCGAGCATCTTGCAGACGGCGCCGAACGGATTCTGCAGATCGGTGAAGTTGGCGCGCATGTCGAGCGTGCCGGATTCACCGTTGTGGATGTTGATCAGGTTGCTCAGCGCCACCGGAAGCACCGGCAGCGCGTTCGCCACATCCTGGCGCTGATCGGCCAGGGTCTGGGTCAGCTTGGTCAGCGCATCGGCGTTCTCGGCGACCAGGTCCCGGTTGTCGTCGATGAACCGGGCGACGTCGCCGAGCGCGATCGACAGCAGATTCAGTGCCTGCCCGAGGTTCTCCCGCTCACCGGAGAGGAATCCGGCCAGATCCGCCAGCTGCGTGTTGAATTGGCGCACCTGCTGGTCGTTGACCGCCAGGGTGTGCACGAAGATCTGCAGATTCTTGATCGTGTCGAAGATGTCGCCGCGCGCGTCCGACAGATAGCGGGCCGCGTGCGAGAGCTGAGTCAAGCTGTTGGCCAGCGCGTCCCCGTTCCCGGACAGATTCGCGGCACCGGTGCGGACCAGCTCGTTCACCGCGCCGTCCTTGTTGGCGCCGTTGGGCCCCAGCGCATCCGACAGTTCCTGGATGCTCCTGTACAGCCGGTCGACCTCGACCGGGGTCGCCGTGCGGTCGCGCGGGATGGTGGCGTTGCGCGGCATCTTCGGCCCGCCCTTGTAGACGGGCGTGAGCTGGATGTAGCGGTCCGACACCACCGAGGGCGTGATCTGAGCGGCCTTGGCGTCGGCCGGAATGTCGTACTTCCGGTCGACGTGCATGGTGACCTTCACCTGATCACCCTGCGGCGTGACCGAATCGACCTTGCCCACCGGGACGCCGAGGATGCGCACCTCGGAGCCCTCGTAGATACCGATCGACTTGTCGAAGTAGGCGGTGATCTTGGTGGTGTTGTAGCTGCTGAACAGCCACCACAGCACACCGGCGACGACCACCACGGCAACCGTGCCGAGGGCCAGGGCGATCTTGGTGCCGCGGCCGGATTCGCGGATCACCGTCAGCGGATCCCGGCGCGATCCCTTACCGAGAGCAGCCTGCATCAGTTGCCTCCCAGGGTGCGGATCGGCGGGCGGTTACCCGGAATCTCCGGCAGCGCCGGCGGGATCAGGTTGACGATCACCGCGTCGAACCAGCGCCCGTTGCCCAGCACGTTGGCGTACAGGCCGTAGAACGGCGCCGCCAGCTTCAGCGTCTTGGAGATGTTCTGCTGATTGTCGTTGAGCAGGTCGATGGACTTCTTCAGATTGGTCAGCGCCGGACCGATCTGCTGCTCGTTGTCGTGCACCAGCGCACTCAATTCGGCGGCAACGGTTTTCGCGCCGTTGAGCAGCTGCGAGATGGCCTGCTGGCGGACGTTCAACTCGGCCAGCAACTCACCGCCGTTGGCCAGCAACCGCTCGAACTGCTCGTTGCGGTCGGCGAGCACCTTGGTGGTTTTGTTGGTCGCGTTGAACAGGTGCTTGAGCTCCTCGTCGCGCTTGGCCAGCGTCTCCGACAGCCGGGCGACGCCGTCGATCGAGCCGCGGATCTCCGGCGGGGTGCCGGAGAACGCGTCGGAGAGCACCCGGAAGCTGGTGGCCAGTTGCGCGGTGTCGGTCTTCTCGATATCCGAGGCGGCATCACTGAAGGCCTCGACCACGTCGTACGGAGAAACTGTGCGCGACAACGGAATTCGCTTGTCCGGATCGGCCGGGTGGGAACCCTTGGGATCCAGCGCCAGATACTTCTGCCCGAGCAGGGTCTTGATCTGGATCGACGCGGTGGTGGCATCGCCGATCCACGCGTCCTTGGTCCGGAAGTCGACCAGCACGCGGTCGCCGTCGAGGCGCACATCGGACACATCGCCGACCTTCACGCCCGCGACGCGTACCTCGTTACCCTTCTTCAGGCCCGCGGCCTCGGAGAATTCCGCGGTGTAACTGGTACTCGCGCCGATGATCGGCAGCTTGTCCAAGAAGAACGCCGACAACGCGATCAGCAGCACCATGAACAAGCCGAGCCCGCCCATGAACGCCGGGCTGCGCTTGCCGAGGAGAACCCGGTCTTCCATCAGCGGCCACCCTTCCCGTGACAGCGCGGCGCCGGGTTGGTGTAGACCGGCTGATTCACCGTCGGCATCTGAGCCGGCAGGTTCAATTGCGGCGCGTCCTGCACCCCGGGACCGGCGACGATATCGATACCGCAGAGATAGAACTGGAACCACGAGCCGTAGCTCGCCGCGCGACCCAGCTTCTCCATCTTGATCGGCAGATTCGTCAGGGCCTGATTCACCTCGCCGGAGCGATCGTTCAGGGTGCCGGTCAGCTGGTTCAGGCCGGCGATCGACCCCTGCAGGGTCGGCCGGGTGGGAACCAGCAGATCCGCGGTCGCCGAGGCGAGATTGCCCAGCGACTGCACCGCCGAGCCGATCGTGCCGCGTTCAGCGTTGAGCCCGCTCACCAGCGCCTCGGTGTTGACGATCAGATCGTTGAGCTGTCCGTCGCGAGCGTTCACCGCGTCCAGCACCTGGTTGAGGTTCTTGACGATCTCGCCGATCACCGCGTCCTTGTCGGCGATCTTGTTCGTCAGGCTCGCGGTGTTGCGCACCAGATCGGTGATCGTGCCCGATTCACCCTGGAAGACCTGGATGATCTCGTAGGACAGCTTGTTCACGTCCTCGGCCGACAACGTCTGGAACAGCGGCCGGAAACCGTTGAACAAGGTGGTGAGGTTCAGCGCGGGCTTGGTCCGCTCCAGCGGAATCGTGGCGCCCTTCGTGATCTTGCGGCCCTGCTGTCCGGCGCCCTGCTCCAGCGCGATGTAGCGCTGCCCCACCAGGTTGCGGTAGCGGATGGTCGCGGTGCTGGAGGCGGGCAGCCAGTCCCGATCGGTGAGCTGGAAGTGCACCTCGGCCATGTTGCGGTCGACGACCGACACCTTGGTCACCTTGCCGACCCGCACACCGGCGATGCGCACCTCGTCGCCCTTGTTCAGCGATGTCACATCGCTGAACCGCGCCTTGAACTCGGTGCCGCCGCCGGAATAGTTGGCGATGGTGAGCGCCAGGAACGCGGTCGCGAGCACTGTCACCAGCACGAAGATGCCCAGTTTGGTCAGGGGCCCGCCCAGACCACGCAACGTGGCCTTCATCGCACACTCACCTCACTTCCACGCATCGCGGGGGCGCCGATCCGGCTCACCCAGCTGGGCACCTGATCGGGCGAAACCCCGTTCGCCGCACCGTAGATCGCACCCAGGGTGTGCTGTTCGGCGGGCGAACCCATGGTCGTGGCGCCCGCTGCGCCGTAGACCGAGAACTGCGCCGCCGGCAGTTGACCGATGTTCTGGTCACCCGGATTCCGGGTCGGCGGCTGATAGGAACCGTCGTTGGCCGACCCGGTCGGATACTGACCGGGATCCACCCCGAGCGGATATTCGGGGAAGCACGCCGGCGGCCGGTTCGTATCCAGCCAACGCGGTTCGTCCTGGTTGGGCAGATAGCGGCCACGCGGATTGGTGATCTCGATCGTCACCCGCGAACCCGGAGTATCGGTGCCCTTGCCGAAGAGGTTGTCGATGCGCGGCTTCAGCTGCGCGAAATTCTTCATCGTGCACGGGAACGAGGGCGAATAGGTCGCCAGTAGTTCCAGCGCCTCACGCGAATCGGCCGCGACATCGATGATGTTGTCGTGGTTGGCCGTCAGGAAATCGGCGGTCTTCGACGACGTCGGGGTCAGGACCGAATACAGCGTGTCCAACTGCGAACGCTTCTGCACGATGGTCGCATTCAGCGTGCGCAGATTGTCGAAGGCGTCGACCAGCTGCGGCAGCGCGTCCGAATAGGTGTCGGCGACCGTCGCGAAGGTGTGGATATCGTCCTGCAACTGCGGCATCACGCCGTTGATATCGCGGAAGATGTCGTCGAGCCGATCGATGGTGTGGCCCAGTTCCTCACCCTGGCCACCCAGCGCCTGCGACAGCGCGCCCAGCGTCGAGGCCAGGTACTGCGGCGGAATCGCCTGCAGCAGCGGCATGATCGAATCCAGTAGCTGGCTCACCTCGACGGCATTGCCGCTGGCGTCCTGATACAGCGTCATGCCCGCCTGCAGATGCTTCGGGCTGGGCTGCTCGGGCCAGACCAGATCGACATAACGCTCGCCGAACAGGGTTTTCGGCAGCAGCCGGGCCGTCACATTGGACGGAATCTTCGAAGCCTTGTCCGGATCGATCGCCAGATGCAGTTTCACCTTGCCGTTGGCGGATTCACTGGAACGCACCTCGCCGACATTGACGCCGCGAACTTTCACATCCGCATTGCGGGTCAACGCGTTTCCGACCGTATCGGTGATCAGATCGACCTTGACCACCTTGACCCACACCTTGTTGTAGGCCGCGATCGTCGTGCCGAGAAACAGCGCCATCACCACGAAGAACACGATGCCCAACGTGCGGATCCGGAGTTTCTCGGTAGAGCGCCAGAATTGCACACTGCGCGCGCTCATGCTCCCACCTTTCGGGCTACCGCCGCGCCTGGTCCGCTCATCCCGCGACTCGCACTGTCGTCGTCGTACCCCAGATCGCCAGGCTGAGGAAGAAGTCGAGGATGTTCACCAGCACGATCGACGCACGCACCGCGCGTCCCACGGCCACACCGACGCCGGCCGGACCGCCGGTGGCGTTGAAGCCGTAATAGCAATGGATCAGGATGATCACGAAGGCGAACACCAGCACCTTCACGAACGAATACAGCACGTCTTCGGGTGGCAGGAACAGACCGAAATAATGGTCGTACGATCCCGTGGATTGCCCGTTGAACCACACGCTGATCTGCCTGGACGCGATGAACGTGCCGAGCAGGCCGACGATGTAGAGCGGAATCACCGCAACGAATCCCGCGATGACGCGCGTGGTCACCAGGAACGGCACGCCGGGTACCGCCATCACCTCGAGCGCGTCGATTTCCTCGGAAATTCGCATCGCACCCAATTGCGCGGTGAAACCACAGCCGACCGTCGCCGACAATGCCAATGCCGCGACCAGCGGCGCCAATTCGCGAGTATTGATGTAGCCGGTCAGAAAGCCGGTGAGCACCGAACTGCCGAGGGCGTCGAGAGCTTTGAAACCCTGCAGGCCGACGACGACACCGACCGAGGCCGACATCATCACCACGACGCCGATGGTGCCGCCGATGACCGCGAGTGCACCCGAACCGAAGGTCACCTCGGCCAGCAGCCGCATGACCTCCTTGCGGTAATGCACGACGGTGCGCGGAATCCAGGCGATCGCCTTGGAATAGAACGACATCTGATCGCCGGCGCGATCGATGACATTCACCGGCGACTTGAGCGCAGCACCTACTCGGCGCATCCGCCTCGAAAAGATCGGAGAACGCTGGGAAACAACCATCGTCACGAACCCTTGGCCGGGACGACCTGCAGGTACACCAACGTCAGAAGCAGATTGACGAAGAAGAGCACCAGGAAGGTGATCACCACGGATTGATTCACCGCGTCACCAACACCTTTCGGTCCCCCCTTGGGATTCAAACCTTTGTATGCGGCGATCACGCCCGCGAGCAATCCGAAGATCAGAGCCTTGAATTCACCGATCCAGAGGTCCGGGAGTTGCGCCAGCGCGGAGAACGACGCCAGGTAGGCGCCGGGAGTTCCGCCCTGCAGCAACACATTGAAGAAATATCCACCGCAGATGCCGACCACCGACACCAGGCCGTTGAGCAACAGCGCCACCAGCATCATGCCGAGGACGCGCGGCACGACGAGACGCTGCACCGGATCGATGCCGAGCACCTCCATCGCGTCGATCTCTTCGCGGATGGTGCGGGAGCCGAGGTCGGCAGCCACGGCCGAACCCGCGGCACCGGCGATGATCAGCGCGGTGACGACGGGAGCGGCCTGCTGCACAGTTGCCAGCACACTGGTTGCGCCGGTGAACGATTCAGCACCGAGCTGCTTGATAAGTGAACCGGTCTGCAATGCCACAACGGCGCCGAACGGGATTGCCACCAGTGCGGCGGGCAGGATCGAGACGCTCGCGATGAACCACGACTGCTCGATGAACTCGCGCCATTGGAAAGGCCGGCGCAGGGTGTTGCGTGCCACGGAAATGAGCAGTGCAAATATATTGCCGGCCTGCGCAAATCCCGACTCGACCGGAGTGCGCAGCCGTGCCAGGGGTTGATTCACGGTTGCGTATGTTACCCGTTGGTTGTGTCGTGTCGCACGGTGGTGTCGTACGTGCCGCCCTGATATTGCGGAGCGTTACCCGTATACGCCGGAAGGACTTGTGTATCGCCGTTCTCTTCCATGGACTCGCGGATCGCCACCTGCGCCTGGTGCGGCAGGGTGTGCATGATCTCGAGCACGCGGCGGCGACGACGTTCCACAGCCTGGCGCACGGGCATACCCGGGGTGGCCTTCATCTGCGGGATGATGCCCTCGACGTCCTCGGTGCCGTTGTCGTAGTGGCCGGCGTCGGCGAGCGCCTGCTCGCGCGCCATCTGGGCCTCGTCCTTCTCCTCCGACATACCGATCGGGCCGACCATGCGGCCGTTGAGGAACTGCTTGACCACCGGCTCCTCGGAGGTCAGCAGGACCTCGCGCGGGCCGAACATGACCAGCTGGCGGCGGAACAGCATGCCGATGTTGTCGGGCACGCTACGAGCCAGGTTGATGTTGTGGGTAACGATCAGAATCGTCGCGTCGATCTGCGCGTTGATGTCGATCAGCAGCTGCGACAGATAGGTCGTACGCACCGGGTCCAGACCGGAGTCGGGCTCGTCGACGAGGATGATCTGCGGGTCCAGCACCAGCGCGCGGGCCAGGCCGGCACGCTTGCGCATACCACCGGAGATCTCGCCGGGCAGTTTGCCTTCGGCGCCGAGCAGACCCGTCAGCTCGAGCTTCTCCATCAC
Source organism: Nocardia aobensis NBRC 100429 (assembly GCF_000308375.1). GTDB lineage: Bacteria > Actinomycetota > Actinomycetes > Mycobacteriales > Mycobacteriaceae > Nocardia > Nocardia aobensis. The sequence goes on from NZ_BAFQ01000185.1 coordinate 10,685, forward strand.
GATCTGCTTGATCTCGGATTCGCTCTTCTTGGTGTGCTCGCGCAGCGGGAAGGCCACGTTGTCGAACAGGTTCATCGAGCCGAACAGCGCGCCGTCCTGGAACAGAACGCCGAACAACTTGCGGATCTCGTAGAGCTCCTTGTTGGAGCAGGTGGTGATGTCGGTGCCGTCGATGTAGATCGAGCCGCGCTCGGGGCGCAGCAGACCGATCAACGACTTCAGGAACACCGATTTACCGGTACCGGAGGGGCCGAGCAAGGCGCTGACTTCCCCCGTGGGCAGGGTCAGAGTGACATCCTGCCAAATCCGCTGGGACCCGAAAGATTTCGTAACACCTTCGGTCCTGACCTCGACGCCCACGTCGACCTCCATATTTCTTCTGACGAGCGCCCACGGCCGCGTCACCGTATTTCAGCGCGGTGTGACGCGTCACACTGGGGTGCGGCCACTGTATCGCATGCCGCTGGTGCAGGACACCCTACCTGACTGGTCGGTAGAAATGTCGGCGGTAATGAGCCGGTCGCGACAGTTCACAACATTCACCACGAATATGCGAAAAGGGCGGCCCCGCAACGGGACCGCCCTTTTCCGGACTCGATTACCGCAATTACTTGACGGAAACCTTCGCGCCGGCCTCTTCCAGCTTGGCCTTGGCGGCGTCGGCGGCGTCCTTGGCGACCTTCTCCAGGATCGGCTTCGGGGCACCCTCGACCAGGTCCTTGGCTTCCTTCAGGCCCAGGCCGGAGACGATCTCACGCACGACCTTGATGACCTGGATCTTCTTGTCGCCGGCACCCTCGAGGATGACGTCGAACTCGTCCTGCTCCTCGGCGGCCTCGGCCGGAGCAGCGGCGCCACCGACAGCGGCGACGGCGACCGGAGCGGCGGCGGTGACCTCGAACTTCTCCTCGAACTTCTTGACGAAGTCCGAGAGCTCCAGCAGGGTCATGTTGCCGATGGTCTCGAGCAGCTCGTCCACGTTGGCCATGGTGTTTCCTTTCGGTTCATCCCGCATCGGCGGGAAAAGAGTATGGAGGTTTGTCGACTTGTCCGGGTCGGCTTATTCGGCGTCGGCGGCCGGGGCCGCTTCGGCACCGCCCGCGGCGCGCTGCTTGTCCTCGAGCGCGGCGAACAGGCGAACCACCTGGCCGGCCGGCGCGGCGAACAGGCCGGCCGCCTTGGTCAGGTTGCCCTTCATGGCGCCGGCCAGCTTGGACAGCAGCACCTCGCGCGACTCCAGGTCGGCGATGCGCTCGACCTCGGAGACCGACAGCGCGGCGCCGTCCATGTAGCCGCCCTTGATGACCAGCGCCTTGTTGTCCTTGGCGAAGGTCTTGAGGGCCTTGGCGGCGTCGACCGGCTCACCGGTGATGAAGGTGATCGCGGTCGGACCGACGAACAAGTCATCCAGGCCTTCGACGCCCGCCTCGGCGGCCGCACGCTTGACCAGGGTGTTCTTGGCGACGGAGTAGGTGGCATTGCTGCCCAGCGCACGACGCAGCTGGGTGAGGCTGCCGACCGACAGACCACGGTATTCCGTGATCACAGTGGCCGTAGCACTCTTGAACTGCTCGGTGATCTCCGCGACCGCGGTGACCTTCTCTGGTTTCGCCATACTTCGCCTCCTCTCTGGATGGTCGGTTCTGCGATGAACTACCGACTCGCGGAGGCTGGACCCGGGGAGGCTACGTCGACCCGGCGACAAAGCAAACGCCCCGGACGCAGAGTGGTCCCGGGGCGCACAAGAAACTCGACATGAGCACTCGGCTCACATGTCGTCCCTCACCTCGGCTCTCCCTGCGTGGGCCGCCGGCAATATCGCCGGACCTTCGACTGCCTGACGGCAGCAACCAACGGTCTTCGGTAGAACGATTGGGGGTGATCACCGAACTGGTCGGCGACCGTAGAACAGAATAGCGGATGAGCAGCTGAAACCCAAAATCGGCCGTCTTTTCCGGCCTCTGCTCCGCCGCGACTCCCGGAATGCCGAAGGGCCGGCGGGGAAACCCCTACCGGCCCTTCGGTATTCGAAAGCTACCTACGCCTTACGCGTCCTCTTCGGTGAGGTTGCGGGTGCGGTTCGGGTCCACCGGGATGCCCGGTCCGGTGTTCGTCGAAATCGTCACCTTCTTGACGTAGCGGCCCTTGGCGGTCGACGGCTTCACACGCAGGATCTCCTCCAGCGCGGCGCCGTAGTTCTCGACCAGCTTCTTCTCGTCGAAGGAGGCCTTGCCGATCACGAAGTGCAGGTTGGCCTGCTTGTCGACGCGGAAGTTGATCTTGCCGCCCTTGATCTCGTTGACGGCCTTGGTCACATCGGTGGTGACCGTGCCCGTCTTCGGGTTCGGCATCAGGCCGCGGGGGCCCAGCACACGCGCGATGCGACCGACCTTGGCCATCTGGTCCGGGGTGGCGATCGCGGCGTCGAAGTCCAGCCAGCCGCCCTGGATGCGCTCGATCAGATCCTCGGCGCCGACAGCGTCCGCACCGGCGGCCTCGGCCTCGGCGGCCTTCTCGCCGGCCGCGAACACGATGACGCGCGCGGTCTTACCGGTGCCGTGCGGCAGGTTGACGGTGCCGCGGACCATCTGGTCGGCCTTGCGCGGGTCGACGCCCAGACGAACGGCGACCTCGACGGTCGCGTCGGTCTTCGTGGTCGAGGTCTCCTTCGCCAGCCGGGTGGCCGACAGCGGAGAGTAGAGCTGGTCGCGGTCGACCTTGGCGGCCGCCTCGAGATAAGCCTTGCTTCGTTTTGCCATGATTCTCTGTCCTGTTCGTAAGTCAGAAGTGGTTGTCGGGACTGGCCGTCCCTCCCACGCACATTCCGCCGGTCACCGGCGGAGACGGGACCGTCAGTCGGCGACGGTGATACCCATCGAGCGAGCGGTACCCGCGATGATCTTGGCCGCCTGATCGATGTCGTTGGCGTTCAGATCTTCCTGCTTGGTCTTGGCGATCTCCCGGACCTGATCCATGGTGACCGTGGCGACCTTGTTGCGGTGCGGCTCGGCGGAGCCCTTCTGCACACCGGCGGCCTTGAGCAGCAGCTTGGCGGCGGGCGGAGTCTTCAGCTTGAAGTCGAACGAGCGGTCTTCGTAGACCGTGATCTCGACCGGGATGACGTTGCCACGCTGCGACTCGGTCGCCGCGTTGTACGCCTTGCAGAACTCCATGATGTTGACGCCGTGCTGACCCAGCGCGGGGCCGACCGGCGGAGCCGGGTTGGCCGCACCAGCCTGGATCTGGAGCTTGATGAGCCCGGCGACCTTCTTCTTCTTGGGGGGCATCTTTCTTTCCTTGGTTTAGGTTCCTTACGGACTTCCGTAAGCCTGTCCCGGGGCGCGAACCCCGGAAATCTCAGATCTTCGCGACCTGCGTGAACGCGAGTTCGACCGGGGTCTCGCGACCGAAGATCGACACCAGCACCTTCAGCTTCTGCTGTTCGGCGTTGACCTCGGAGATGCTGGCCGGCAGCGTCGCGAACGGCCCGTCCATCACGGTGACCGATTCGCCGACCTCGAAGTCGACCTCGATGGCCGGCTTGGCCGCGGCCTCGGTGACGGTCTCCGACGTGGACGCGGCGGCGCCCGCCGCGGCGGCAGCCGGCTTCTTCTGCTGCTGCTCGGCCGGGACCAGGAACTTCACCACGTCGTTGATCGTCAGCGGCGACGGACGGGAGGTGGCGCCGACGAATCCGGTGACGCCGGGGGTGTTGCGGACCGCGCCCCACGACTCGTCGTTGAGATCCATCCGGACCAGGATGTAGCCGGGCAGCACCTTGCGCTGCACGTTCTTGCGCTGGCCGTTCTTGATCTCGGTGACCTGCTCCGTCGGCACCTCGACCTGGAAGATGTAGTCCTCGAGGCCCAGGTTCTGCACGCGGGTCTCGAGGTTGGTCTTCACCTTGTTCTCGTAACCGGCGTAGGAGTGGATGACGTACCAGTCACCGGGGGCGCGACGCAGCGCGGCCTTCATCTCGGCGACGGGGTCGGCGGGCTCTTCCGGTGCCGCGGGCTCCGCGGGTGCGTCGGTCTCGGACTCGTCGGTGTCGGTGGTGCCGCCCTCGACTTCGCCGGAGGACGCCTCGGTACCGTCCGAGACGGTCGCCTCGTCGACGGCCGTCTCCGCCGCCTCGTCGTCGACCGGGAACTCGTCGGTTGTGCCGTTCTCCGGGGTGCTCACTGGGCACTCGCTTCCTGTGTCGTCACGTACATCCACTACGCCGGAGGTGAATCCGGCTTATGGTTTCCGTCCTCGCTCGGCGGACGGCCGGCAGCGCCCACGGGTCACTCCGCAGGCTCCGCTCCTGACGCACCGGTCAGCTAGCCGAACAGCCAGTTGACACCCTTGATGAACGCCAGGTCCAACCCGCTGATGAACGCGACCATGAAGATCACGAACACCAGGACAACGCTCGTATAGGTGACCATCTGCTTGCGGTTGGGCCAGATCACCTTGCGCAGTTCCGCGATGACTTCCCGCAGGAACTTCACCAGGCGCTTGAAGGGATTGCCCCGACCGCGTTCGGCGGTCTTCTTACCCGCCGACTTGGACGCCTTGCGCGATGCCGAATCCGAGCTGCCGCCACGGTCGATCGTGGCGACGGAGCCGGTGTCCGAGGAGGATCCGACGCGAGCCCGGCGAGTCGACCGCTTACCACTCGGCCGGCTGACCGCAGCGGTGTCTTCGTCATCGGCGGCATGCGCGCCGTGGCGAATGTCCCGCTCGTCGCTCACGTGAACCCTCTCTCGTCGCTGGCATCCAGTGCAGGGGCGACAGGACTTGAACCTGCAACCTGCGGTTTTGGAGACCGCTGCTCTGCCAATTGAGCTACGCCCCTTCGGCTGGAATCGCAATGTCATCCAGCACGGTGCTTATTCAGTTGTGCCAACCCGGGGCCACACAACACGCGCGCCGCTCCGCCGGTGTGCCGGCCCCGGCGGTCACCCGCCCGGAACCAGCCCCTCAGAGCAGCGCGCAGTGGCTGGCGACCCCAGAAATCCGAGTGTACGTTACCGCCCCGGCGGATAGCCAATCGGGCCGTCAGCCACCGCGAAGCGGCTTGCCGGCCCGCCGACCATCATGCCAGCTGCACCGTCGCGGTCGCACGTCCGAAAATTTTCCGGCCGCCGGATTTGGCGACGATCGCGATCACGGCGGTGTGGTTCTCCGGGTCCACCGACTTCACCTTGCCGGTGTATTCGACCTCGGCCGGGTGGTCGCCGGCCACGTAGACCGGGCTGGTGAAGCGCACGTTGTATTCCTTCACCGCGCCCGGATCACCGAGCCAGGAGGTGACGAATCCGCCGCCCAGGCCCATGGTCAGCATGCCGTGCGCGACGACGTTGTCCAGGCCTGCGAGCGCGACGACCTCGTCGCTCCAGTGGATCGGGTTCGCGTCACCGGAGACGCCCGCGTAGTTCACCAGATCGCCGCGGGTGAGCCGGACGGTGCGGGCCGGCAGTTCGTCGCCGACGGCCACGCTGTCGAACGAGCGCGTGTGCTTGCTGACCGTGACCTCGGGAACGGTGGTCACCGGCACCGGGGGCGCCGTGATGGGCGGCTCGGCGGTCGGGCGGTCGGGCGCCTCCGCCATGCCGTGCATGAGGATGTTGCGGACCGCGTCGGCGATATTGGGATCGACGTCACCGCCGCTGCGGCCGACCAGGGTGGTGTACGTGGTGAGCACCAGTTCGTCGTTCTGCGCCGTGACGATGTTCTTGGTGACGATGATGTCGCCGCCGAAGGCCTGCCGGAACGAGTGCAGGTAGACGTCACAGGTGAGCTGGTCGCCGACCCGGATCGGACGATGGAATTCCAGGATCTGGTCGGTCTGCATGATCTGGCTCAGGTCGTAACCCGTGACGACCTGTTCGAACAGCTTGCGCTGGGCCAGGATGCCGACCAGGGAGATGAACGTCACCGGTGCGACCAGTCCGTCGTGGCCGTACTCGCGGGCGACGCTCTCGTCCCAGTGCACGGGGTGATAGTCCTGCACCGCGCGTGCGTATTCGCGCACCTTCTCGCGGCCGACCTCGTAGTAGTCGTCGACGCGGTAGTGGTGTCCGACCATGGCGGCGGCGTGGGCCGACGGGTCGAACGGTGCACTGTCGGCGTTCTGCGCGGCCACGGCATCGGTTCCGGTGTTGATTGTCACGGAGAGTTGAGTCCCTATCTGACTCCGCTACCGGGAGTCTGCGGAGCGTGAAACTACCGCAAGTACAGCAAATGCCGGAGCGGGTCGGGAAACCTGCTCCGGCATGAGGTGCTGCATGGGTCGGCGCGGTCCACGAATATCCGGGAAGGTCATCGACAGACCTCCCTGGATCCGGGCGCCGACTTCGCGCGCGGCAGCGTGCACGCGATGAGATCTAGCGAGATTCGCGGTGCGCCCGGTGGGTGCCGCAGTTCGGGCAGAACTTCTTCAGCTCCAGACGATCCGGGTCGTTGCGCCGGTTCTTCTTGGTGATGTAGTTGCGATGCTTGCACTGCTCGCAGGCCAAGGTGATCTTTGGCCGGACATCGGTGGACTTCGCGGCCACGATATGCCTTCTTTCGGGTCAACCTGACGGGGTATCAGTTTTGTAGCGATGGCCGGACTTGAACCGGCGACACAACGATTATGAGTCGTTTGCTCTACCGACTGAGCTACACCGCCATAAAGTCGGTTTGCCATGGCGCCCGGCCTCGGACATGCCGTCGGTCACCACCGGCAATCCGGCGAGCCCCCTAACGGAATCGAACCGTTGACCTTTTCCTTACCATGGAAACGCTCTGCCGACTGAGCTAAGGGGGCATGGCCCCATTCGCTCCGAACTCGAATCCTCGAACCCGGGGCGCTGAAGCCTTGAACGAGGTTACACACTGCACGGCAAAGTTACCAAACCAGCTGGTCAGAGCGGATTTTCAAACTGCTCCGCCAAGGTCTGCGCTCATCGGGCGAGACAGACACCCGAACCAGCCCACAACCCTGCGCCCGCGGGGCGGAACGCGACCGACACCGGAAACGCCACCGGCTGGAAGGGGGGTCCGGGGGGCGAAGCCCCTCCGGCGTGGGGGTGTGGGGGCCGGGCCCCCACAAATCACCCTCGAACAAGAAGAGGGCCCTTCCCGATTAGGGAGGGCCCTGAGAGGGTGGCGGATGAAGGATTCGAACCTCCGAAGCTTGCGCGGCTGATTTACAGTCAGCTCCCTTTGGCCACTCGGGCAATCCGCCTTTCGCACTGTTGCCAGCGCGCAGAGCAGAATACAACGACCAGGGCGCTCGGATGCAAACCGGCTGGCCAGCGGGGGTGCCGTGACCGATGCGGGGCGGCCGGGGTAGAAAGTTCCCTACCGGAGTTCCGGGTGAAATGTGAGCCGTCAGACAGGAGCGCAGCGTGGCCGATTCGTCATTCGATGTCGTCAGCAAGGTCGACCGGCAGGAGGTCGACAACGCCCTCAACCAGGCGGCCAAGGAGCTCAACACCCGCTACGACTTCCGTGGCACGGGTGCGAGCATCGACTGGTCGGGTGAGGAGAAGATCGTGCTGTCGGCCGAATCCGAGGAACGGGTGAAGGCCGCGCTGGAGGTGTTCAAGGAAAAGCTGATTCGCCGCGACATCTCATTGAAGGCCTTCGACGCGGGTGAGCCGGCCGCCTCGGGCAAGACCTACAAGATCACCGGCACCCTGGTGCAGGGCATCTCCCCGGAGAACGCGAAGAAGATCGCCAAAAAGATCCGCGACGAGGGCCCCAAGGGCGTGAAGGCGCAGATCCAGGGCGACGAACTGCGGGTCAGCGGGAAGAAGCGCGACGACCTGCAGGCCGTCATCGCGCTGCTGAAGGGCACGGACCTCGACGTGGCCCTGCAGTTCGTCAACTACCGCTAGTAGCTGCGGGGCCCGCCCGCCATGTGCTCGAGGCGCTGGATGCGCTCGCCCATCGGCGGGTGGGTGGAGAACCAGCGCGCCATCTTGTCGCCGGCCCGGAAGGGGTTGGCGATCATCAGGTGCGACTGCGCGGTCAGCTGCGGCTCGGGCGGCAGCGGCGCGGCCTGGGTGCCGCGTTCGAGTTTGCGCAGCGCCGAGGCCAGGGCCAGCGGGTCGCCGGTGAGTTCGGCGCCGTCCTGATCGGCCTGGTATTCGCGGGAGCGGGAGACGGCGAGTTTGATCAGGGTGGCGGCGATCGGGCCCAGCAGTGAGACCAACAACACGCCGAGGATGTTCGGGCCTTCACCGTCGCGGCTGCCGCCGCCGAACATGCTCGCGAAGAAGGCCAGGTTGGCGAGGCCGGAGATGACCGCGGCGAGGGCGCCGGCCACCGAGGAGATCAGGATGTCACGGTTGTAGACGTGCGACAGTTCGTGACCGAGCACCGCGCGCAGTTCCCGTTCGTCCAGGATCTGCAGGATGCCGCTGGTACAGCACACCGCCGCATGCCGCGGGTTGCGACCGGTGGCGAACGCGTTGGGCGCGTTCGTCGGGCTGATGTACAGCCGCGGCATGGGCTGGCGCGCGGTGGTGGCCAGCTCGCGCACGATCTTGTACATCACGGGCGCTTCGAGTTCGGATACCGGCTGCGCGTGCATGGCCCGCAGGGCCAGCTTGTCGCTGCTGAAGTAGGCGTAGGCGTTCATGCCCACGGCCAGCAGGATGGCGATGATCAGAATCGTGGGGCTGCGGAACATCGCGCCTGCGAACACGATCAGTGCCGACAGGCCGACCATCAGCCCGAAGGTCTTCAAACCGTTCGCGTAACCATGCATGTCGGATCAACGATCGGCGGGGAACTCGGGTTCCGCTCAGGCACGGGCGGTCAGCGTTTGCGTCATCGATCACAGCGCTGCGATATCGATCACAGCAGCGCGAATACCGGACTCCGAGCCTGTCCGCCGTGCGACGGCGGACAGGCTCAGCCGACTCGCTCGATGGTGTATCGGACCAGGCGCTCCAGCGCGTCGTTGGCCGGGCCCTGCGGCAGGGCGGAGAGTTCGGCGTGCGCGATATCGGCGTAGCCCTGCAACTTCTGCTTGGCCAGCACCATGCCGCGCGAGCGGGACAGCAGCTCCAGCGCCTCGGCGACCTCGTCGTCGGATTCCAGCGGCCGGGCCAGCAGCGTGCGCAGCCGGTCCCCCTCGGCGCCCTCGTCGCGCAGCGCGTACAGCACCGGCAGGGTGTGCACACCCTCGCGCAGGTCGGTGCCGGGCGTCTTACCGGACTGCTCGGACACCGAGGAGATGTCGATGATGTCGTCGGAGATCTGGAAGGCGGTGCCCACCGCGTCGCCCAGGCGAGCCAGCCGTTCCACGTCGTCGAGGCTCGCGCCGGAGAAGGTACCGCCGAAGCGCCCCGATGCGGCGATCAGCGAACCGGTCTTCTCCCACACCACCCGCAGATAGTGTTCGACCGGATCCTGAGATTTCTTGGCGCCCAAGGTTTCCCGCATCTGACCGGTGACCAGTTCGGCGAAGGTCTCGGCGATGATGCGCACCGCGTCCGGGCCCAGGGTGGACACCAGCCGGGAGGCGTGGGCGAACAGATAGTCGCCGGAGAGGATGGCGATGCTGTTGCCCCACCGGGAGTTCACGCTGGGGGCGCCGCGGCGCATCGACGCCTCGTCCATCACGTCGTCGTGGTAGAGCGTGGCCAGGTGCACCAGTTCGACCACGGTGCCGGCGGTGATCAGATCGGGGTCGGTCGGGCGCGGACCGAGCTGACCGGTGAGGATGGTGAACAGCGGCCGGAACCGCTTACCGCCGGCGCGCGCCAGGTGCAGCGCGGCTTCCAGCAGGAAGTCCTCCCCGTCGGAGAGCTCGCTGACCAGCAGCTTCTCCACCTCGTCGAGCCCGTTGCGCACGGTCGCCGCGAGCTCGGGATCGCCGAGATCGACCCCGGCAACCACGGTGCTTTCATCGCTCACAGCCGATGCACTCATGTCTTCTCCCAATGCCGCGTCCGTCCCCACACCGAAGAACCTAGCGTGTTGCCCCTCCAGCGCCCATGAACACCTCTGTGTGATTGGCCTCCGCTGTTATTTGGCCTCCGCTTCGCTTCGGCGGGGTTTCGGCCCCCTGGGCCGAGCACTATCTCGCAAGTGCATACCCAGAAGTGGGCACCGGCTAGCTGGTTCGACCGAATCTCTTCAGCGCTCGCCGGGTGATGGGCTCATGGCCCCTGACGATCGGCTCGGCCGAAAAGCCGCCCGAGCGAACCGGGAGCTGCACCTCTGCCACTATTGGGCTTATGGGTTCAGCTCAGGACGGCGGTTCGACGGCACCGGAACGTGAGGGCGGCACGGTCTTGCCCGAGCACGTCGAGGTGCTGGTGGTGGGCGCGGGACCGGCCGGTTCCGCGGCGGCGGCCTGGGCGGCGCGGGCGGGGCGCGAGGTGTTGCTCACCGATGCCGCGGTGTTTCCCCGGGACAAGACCTGCGGCGACGGATTGACCCCGCGCGCCACCGCGGAGCTGGAGGCGCTCGGGCTCGGGGAATGGCTGCGCGCGCATACCGTGAACCGGGGCCTGCGGATGGCCGGATTCGGCCGGGAGGCGCTGCTGCCCTGGCCGGGCGGGTCCTTCCCCACCTACGGAAGTGCTGTTCCGCGAACCGAACTCGACGACAAGCTACGTGAGACCGCGGTCAAGTGGGGTGCGCGCATGGTCGACGGGGTGCGGGTGGTCGCGGTGGCGCGCGCGGACGATCGGGTCACCGGTGTCACCGTGCAGACCGAAGCGGGCTCGCAGGACATCCGCTGCGACATTCTCATCGTCGCCGACGGGGTACGTTCGCCGGTCGGGAAGTTGCTGGGCCGCGTCTGGCATCGCCGCTTCGCCTACGGCGTGGCCGCCCGCGCCTACATCCGCTCCGCCCGCAGCGACGACGAATGGATCACCTCGCATCTGGAACTGCGCGATGCCGAGGGCGGTCTGGTCCCCGGCTACGGCTGGGTGTTCCCCCTGGGCAACGGCGAGGTCAACATCGGTGTGGGCTCCCTGGCCAGCGAACGCCGGCCCTCGCATATCGCATTGAAACCCCTTCTGCAGCATTATGTTTCGCAGCGCCGGCCGGAATGGCAGTTCGAGGGCGAGGCGCGGGCCGTCGCCTCGGCTTTGCTGCCGATGGGCGGGGCGGTGTCGAATATCGCGGGCCGCAACTGGGTGCTGGTGGGTGATGCCGCCGGATGTGTGAATCCGCTCAACGGCGAGGGCATCGACTACGGGCTCGAGGGCGGTCACCTGCTGTCCGGACTGCTGGGCGAACCGGATCTGACCACGGTGTGGCCGGATCTGCTGCGCGCCCGCTACGGACGCACCTTCTCGGTGGCCCGCCGGATCGCGGCGCTGGCCACCCATCCGCGGATGGTCCCGACCGGCGGACCGCCGGTGATGCGTTCGGCGCTGCTGCAGCGCACGGCCGTGCGGGTGATGGGCAATCTCGTCGACGAGGAGGATGCCGACCTCACCGCCCGGGCCTGGCGGGCGGCGGGCCGGGCATCGCTGCGTTTCGACGATCCGGCGCCGTTCAGCTGAGCGATGCGCGGCGCCGAGGGCCGGACAGGAGGCAGCGTGGACAACCGCAGCGGGTCACGTCCGCGCCGCGATCGCACACCCTCGGTGCCGGAGGATCTGCTTCCGCACCTGCGCCGGGCGCGGGATCTGGTCGATCGCGAATACGCCCGTCCGCTCGACGTGGACGAACTGGCCGCGACCGCCGGGGTCTCGAAATATCACTTCCTGCGCTGTTTCGCCGCCACCTACGGCCGCACCCCCGCGCTGTATCTGGCCGAGCGGCGCATCGAACGCGCACAGGACCTGTTGCGCGCCACCAACATCACCGTGACCGAGGCGTGCATGCTGGTCGGGTACACGAGCCTGGGCTCGTTCAGCCGCAAGTTCACCGAACTGGTGGGGATGACGCCGTCGGCCTATCAGGCGAAGTTCGCGGCGGACGGAGTTCCGCGCATTCCAGGGTGTTACGTGTTCATGCACGGCCTCTCCGACCGGAAACCGCCGGAGCCGGCGCCCGGTCCCGGTGGCGCAATTTCGGAGAAGCCGGCGGGCACCGAGAGCTCATAGCCTGAGCTCATGACGACGATCACCAACGTATCGCTGGTCACGGTGTATGTGACCGATCAGTCCGCCGCCAAGCAGTGGTACATCGACAAGCTGGGTTTCGTGGAAACCGCCGATATCTCGATGGGCGACAACGGTTTCCGCTGGGTCACCGTCGCTCAACCGGATCATCCCGAACTCGAGGTGACGCTGATGGTTCCGGGTCCGCCGCTCGACGAGACGATGGCCGAGGCGATCCGCCGCTCCCTCGGCAACGGCACCATGGGCGCGCTGGGATTGCGCACGGAGGACTGCCAGAAGGCCTACGAGGAGCTCACCGCGAAGGGTGTCGAATTCGTGCAGCCGCCCGCGGAACGCCCGTACGGCGTGGAGGCGGTGATGCGCGACAACTCCGGCAATTGGCTCGTCCTGGTCGAACAGCGCGAATTCGACGGTGGCGCGTTCGGTCCGGGGGCGCAGTAGCCGGGCGCGGGACGGGTGCGAGCCCGCGCTGCTCGCACCCAGCACTGTCTGCTATGCCCCGGATTCGGTGGCGAAGTACTTCTCGACGAACTTGCGCTCGCTGTTGACCACCCGGTGCTGCAACTGTTCGGCGAGCGGCTCGATGGCCCCGCCGACCAGCGGGACCTTCACCTTCACACTGCCGCTGACCTCGAGTTCGGAGCCCGTGCCCGCGGCCCGCAGCAGGTACTTGCCGGTCATCTCGGAGGAGATGCCCGACGAGGTCGCGGAGAACGTGCCCGCGGCGGAGTTCCCCTCCAGCGGGCCCCAGTCGTCGGTACGTTCGAGCACGAGTTCGGCCTTGAGCACCTTGCGGACGATGGCCGGGATCTTGTCCTGGCGCGCCGTCTCGGTCATGCGCAGATGGATGGTGCCGGGCCCGTTCGGGTGAGCCAGTTCGATGGTCGCGGTCTCGGCGCCCTCGAAGCGGGCGTGCCAGAATTCGTCGCTCGTGAGCGCCCGGTGCAATTCCTCGACCGGGACGGTGTATGACACGGTGAAGCGGAAGTTTCGGGACATGAGCGCACAGGCTATCGGAACCATGCAATAGCCTGGTGCGGTGTCGGAAACCACCGAGTCTGCTGCGCGCGAGCACCGAGCCGAGGCCGGTTCACCTCGCCTTCGCCGGACCCGGATCACCATCGCGGTGATCGCCGCCGCGGTGAGCGTGCTGGCCGTGCTGCTGGTGCTGGCGGCCTGGCGCGATGATCTGCTGATCAGCTCCGACAAGGGCGTGACCAGCGCGGAGGTGTTGTCGGCGGGCCGGTTGCGGTCCGCGGTCACCTATGTGACGCCGGACGGTGTCACGCACAATCCGAAGGTGGGCGTGCTGTATCCCACCAAACTCACCGCCGGCGAGCGGATCAATGTCGAATACAGCCGCAGCGATCCGGAATTGGTCCGGGTCGCCGGGCGCGACGCCCGGGTCGCGGTCATTCCGGCGCTCTCGGTGATCGTGGTGGTGTGGGTGGTGGCGCTGCCGGTGCTGTGGGTGGTGCGCCGCTTCGAGCGCCGGTCGGTGCGCGCCTCCGGGTAGCTGTTCGCCCGAACTTCGCACATCCGTCACATGGGTGTGGTGTCCTGGCGTGCCGCGCCCCGCACACTGCAGGTGTGCGTGTAGCGATCGTCTCCGAATCGTTTCTGCCGAATATGAACGGTGTCGTGAACTCCGTGCTGCAGGTCCTGGCTCATCTGGACCGCGGCGGACACGATGCGCTCGTCATCGCCCCGGACACTCCTCGCGGCCGGGCCGCGGCGCCGCGCTCCTACGGCCGCTTTCCGGTGATCCGGGTGCCGGCGGTCATGGTGCCGCGGATCAGCTCTCTGCCGGTCGGCCTGCCGCAACCATTGCTGACCTCGGCGATCGAGGATTTCGATGCCGATGTCGTGCATCTGGCCTCGCCGTTCCTGCTCGGCGCCGGCGGGGCGGCGGCGGCATTGCGGCTGGATCTGCCAGCCGTGGCGGTGTATCAGACCGATGTGGCCGGATTCGCGGCCAGTTACGGGCTGGCGGCCGCGCAGCGGGCGGCGTGGGCCTGGACGCGGCGCATCCACAATCGCGCGGCGCGCACCCTGGCGCCCTCGTCGGCGGCGATGGCGGATCTCGAGCGCCACGGCATCACCCGGGTGCACCGCTGGGCGCGGGGCGTGGACGCGGTGCGGTTCACGCCCGGCGCGCGCGACGCCGACCTGCACGCGCGGTGGGCGGACGGCGACCGGCTGGTGGTCGGTTTCGTCGGCCGGCTGGCGCCGGAGAAACACGTCGAACGTCTCGCCGCGCTGGCCGACGATCCCGATATCCGGCTGGTGGTGGTCGGCGACGGACCGGAACGGGCGCAGCTGCAGCGCCTGCTGCCGACGGCCGTCTTCACCGGTGAACTCGGCGGCGCCGAGTTGGCGCGGGCCTACGCGAGCCTCGATCTGATGGTCCACCCGGGCGAGCACGAAACCTTCTGCCAGGGCGTGCAGGAGGCGCTGGCCTGCGGTACTCCGGTGATCGGCCCCGATGCCGGCGGCCCGCGCGATCTGATCGCCCACTGCCGCAACGGATATCTGCTGCCCGTCGACCGGTTCGCCGAACTGCTGCCGAGTGCGGTTGCGGCGCTGCGTGATCCGGCTCTTCGAGCTCGATTCGCCGGCGCCGCACGCAAATCGGTGCTGCACCGCACCTGGCCAGCGATCTGCACCGAGCTGATGGGGCACTATCACGAGGTGATCGGCGGCCGGGAAGAACTGCACCGCAGCGCCTGAGAACCGCGCTGTCGCAGGCGATCCGGCCGCGGTTCAGGCAGCCTCACCGAGCAGACGGTCGACGACCTGCCGGGCCATGCCCACAGCGGCATCGTCGCCGAGGCGCAGCGCCACGTTGACGGCGTTCAGCACCGCGGCGACCTCGAAGCCCGCCACCTCGGGATCCACGTCGGCGATCTCGCCGGCGGCGACCGCTCGCCGGAATTGCGCTGTCAGCAGGGCGACCCAGGCACGCTGTTGCTCTCGTAGCGCATCGCGGACGGGTCCTGGCCGGCTGTCGAAGATCGGCAGATTCGCGCCCAGAAAGCACCCGCCGGGAAACATCGGGCGCTGGACGTAGTCGATCCACTCGTCGACGAGGGCGCGAAGCCGCGCGACCCCCGCCGGGGCGTCCCGGGCCGGTCGGACGACGGTGTCCACGAACAGTTCCCGCGCCGCCTCCACGGTCGCGAGTTGCAGCTTCTCCTTGGTCCGGAACAGGGTCTGAATCCCGGCCTTGCTGACGCCGAGATCATCGGCCAGCCGCCCGAAACTCAACCCGTCGAGTCCGTCCACCGACGCGATCTCGATCGAGCGGCGAGTCACCGCGTGGCGCGAACGCGCGCCGCGACGGAGCCGCTGATCAGCACTTTCCGCTGCCGCTTGCTGCTCGGGTACGACCATACGGTCGATCGTATGTCACTCGTGCACAGGGCATCGACTATTGCGGTAAACATACGGTCGACCGTATTCTTTCGAACACATCGGCGAGCGACGGCACCGCCGGTGGCGACGAGAAGGGATGCCTGATGGATGGCACTACAGCCGAACAGTCCTTGACCGCGGACGAACCCACGCCGGTGCGGCCGGTCCGCGACCGTTCGACGGCGATCGTATGGATCCTGTGCTCGGCCGCATTCGTGGCGATGCTCGACGTCTTCGTGGTGAACGTGGCCTTCACGAAGATCGGCGAGTCCTACCGGGGATCGTCGCCGGCCGATGTGAGCTGGGTGCTCAACGGCTACGCGATCGTCTACGCGGCCCTGTTGATTCCGGCGGGCCGATTCTCGGATCGCTTCGGCCGCAAGACCGGATTCCTCGCGGGCCTCGCCCTGTTCACGGCGGCGAGCGTGGCCTGTGCCGCGGCTCCGGTGCTGTGGGCGCTGGTGGCGTTCCGGGTCGTGCAAGCGATCGGCGCCGCGGCCCTGACGCCGGCCGGTCTGGGATTGCTGCTCACCGTGCTGCCGGCGGCCCGGGTGCCGGGCGCGGTGAAGATCTGGGCCACGACGAGTTCGTTCGCCGCGGCCTGCGGCCCGGTGGTCGGCGGAGCGCTGGTGGAAATCTCCTGGCGCTGGGTCTTCTTGATCAACCTGCCGGTCGGCGTGGTGACCGGGCTCGCGGCCGCGTGGCTGGTGCCGAATCCGCCGCAGCGAACCTCCGCCCGGATGCCCGACCTACTGGGGGTGGCGGCGCTGATCGTGGCGATCGGCGCGCTGTCGCTGGCCCTGGTCGAAAGCGATGCGTGGCCCGGCGGCGCGACCTGGGCGGCCGCGGCCGTGGCGGCGCTCGGCATCGCCGGATTCGTCGTGCGGATGCGGCGGCATCCGGATCCGGTGGTGCCACCGGATATGTTCCGGGTGCCGACGTTCGCCTGGGCCAACGCCACCGTGCTGGCATTCTGCACGGCCTTCGGGGCCTGGTTCCTGAGCATCACGCTGTGGCTCGAGAACGCGGCCCACTTGAGCACGATCCGAACCGGGCTCGCCATCGTCCCCGGCCCGATCATGGTGCCGATCTTCGCCGCCGTCAGCCAGCGACTGATCCGCCGGTTTCCGGCGGGTGTCGTTGTGGCCCTGGGCAATACGCTGTTCGCGGCCGGTGTCCTGCTCGTGCTGTGCACCGCCGACACACCCGTGCGGTACACCACCGCGGTGCTGCCGGGCTGGGTGATCTCCGGTATCGGCATCGGCCTCGCGCTGCCCACGATGATCGCCTCGGCCGCCGTAGATCTGCCGCCGGACCGCTCGGCGACCGGCAGCGCCGTGGTCAACACCGCCCGCCAGCTCGGCTACGTCGTGGGCGTCGCGGTACTGATCGCGCTGCTCGGATCGTTCGGCACCACCGACCGGATGGTGGCCGCTTTCCGGCACGGCTGGTCGTTCATCGCGATCGTGGCCCTCGCAGGCGCGGCGACGGCCTTCGGCATCACACCCCGTACCCGTCGATCGAAGCGAATCGAGTGACCATGCCGACACCCACGACAAAGGCGACGGCCGAGGAGGCCGATCCGCTCTGCCTGTCCGAGACCACCGCGGCCGCATTGCTGTTCGACGCGCCGTGGCGCCGCTTCGGCGTGGCCGGCGACAGCTTGTCGGCCGGAGTCGGCGACCCCACCCCCGGCTACGGGAACGCGGGCTGGTCCGAGCGACTCGTGCGGATACTGCGGCGCGTGCGCCCGGACATGCGATATCTCGCTACCGCGAAGATCGGGGCCACCACGGGGCAGACGTCGGCCCACCAACTCGACCGCATCGCGGCGTTCCGTCCGGACCTGCTGCATCTGCCATGCGGCCCGAACGACATCACGCGGCGCGATCCCGATTTCGACGAGATCGAAACTGCGATGCGGCGCATGTACGACGTCGCGGCGAGCACGGGCGCCCTGCTGACGACGTTCACCCTCGGGAGCGCCTATGTCGTACCGGCTGTGCCCGACTGGCCCGAGCGAATCCGCAGCATGAACGACATCACGCGCCGAGTCGCCGCCGGCTACGGGGCGGTCGTGGTCGACATGTGGGATCACCCGGTCAACGCTCGCGCCAACCTGCTCAGTGCGGATCGCATCCACTTCTCGACCTCCGGCCAGGCGGTGCTGGCGACCGAGATGGTCAAACAGCTGGCCTACGCACTGTCGAGCCGGAGGAGCGAATAGCGCAGGCGCCCAATCCTCCCCGTGATCGCGCACCGGCCCGCGTCCCCGCCCCGGGCGCCGAGCGCTAGGGTCACTCCCGTGGCGAAGACAGAGTCGTTTCGGGCCTCGTTGGACAAGCAACCGCATGAGGTCGCATCCATGTTCGACGGGGTCGCGAAGCGGTACGACCTGACCAACACGGTGCTCACCGGCGGACAGGACCGCTATTGGCGCTGGGCCACCCGCCGCGCGCTGGCCCTGCGGCCCGGGGAGCGGGTGCTGGATCTGGCGGCCGGAACCGGCGTCTCCACCGCGGAATTCGCGAAATCGGGAGCCTGGTGCCTGGCCCTGGACTTCTCCAAAGGCATGTTGGAGGCGGGGCGGTTCCGCCGGGTTCCGATGGTGAACGGCGACGCCACCGCCCTGCCGTTCGCCGACGATTCCTTCGACGCGGTCGCCATCTCCTACGGCCTGCGCAATGTCTCCGAACCGGACGCGGCCCTGCGCGAAATGCTGCGCGTCACCAAACCGGGCGGACGCCTGGTCGTGGCGGAATTCTCCACCCCGGTCTTCGGGCCGTTCCGCACGATCTACATGGAATACCTGATGAAGGTGCTGCCGAAGGTCGCCGAGGCCGTCAGCAGCAATCCGGATGCCTACGTCTACCTGGCCGAATCGATCCGGGCGTGGCCCAATCAGCGACAGCTGGCGATGCGGATCTCCGACGCCGGCTGGTCGTCGGTGCAGTGGCGGAATCTGACCGGCGGCATCGTCGCGCTGCATCGCGGTTACAAACTGGGGTGAAGTAGCTCACCGCGCCCGGCCGGACCGCCGGCGCAAACGAGGCCCGACCGGGTGCGAACCGGAAATCTCACCGCGACGGCACCGCTGAGGTGAGAATTTTCGTCATCTGCCGATAACGTTCGGTAAATCCGTCGCAACGGCAGCTCGCCATCATCGGGGGTGTGTCGAGCGCCGAGAACTCCACGAGCACCGTCCGGACCGCGTGCTCCTACTGCGGCGTGGGCTGCGGCATCACGGTGCGGACCGAGCGCGACGCGGCCGGCGCCCCCGTCATCGCGAAGGTGAGTGGCGACAAACTGCATCCGGTCAATGCCGGACGACTGTGCACCAAGGGCGCCACGCACCTGGAATTGATGCGCGCCCCCGGACGCATGACCACGGCGCTGCACCGGCCCCGGCGCGGGCAGGAACCGGTCGAACTCGCGGTCGAGGAGGCCGTGCGGCAGGCGGCGCAGCGGTTGCGCGCCATCGTCGACGAATACGGGCCCGATGCCGTCGCGCTCTACGTCTCCGGTCAGATGACACTCGAAGCGCAGTATCTGGCGAACAAATTGGCCAAGGGCTATCTGCGCACGGTGAATATCGAATCCAATTCGCGGCTGTGCATGGCGAGTGCCGGTACCGGATACAAACAATCGCTGGGCGCCGACGGCCCGCCGGGTTCCTACGACGACCTGGACCGCGCCGACCTGTTCTTCGTGATCGGCTCGAATATGGCCGACTGTCATCCGATTCTGTTCCTGCGCATGGCCGATCGGCTCAAGGCCGGTGCCAAACTGATCGTGGTGGATCCGCGGCGCACCGACACCGCCGCCCGGGCCGACCTTTTCCTGCAGATCAGGCCCGGCACCGATCTGGCGTTGCTGAACGGATTGCTGCACCTGCTGGTCGGCAACGGTGATATCGACGCCGAATTCATCGCCGCCCACACCGAGGGCTGGGAGGCGATGCCGCAATTCCTCGCCGACTATCCACCGGCCCGCGTCGCCGAGATCACCGGATTGGCCGAGGACGATATTCGCACCGCCGCGGCGTGGATCGGCGCGGCCGGCGAATGGATGACGCTGTGGACGATGGGGCTCAATCAGTCCACCCACGGCACGTGGAACACCAATGCCATCTGCAATCTGCATCTGGCCACCGGCGCCATCTGCCGGCCCGGGAGCGGTCCGTTCTCGCTGACCGGGCAGCCGAATGCCATGGGCGGGCGCGAAATGGGCTATATGGGTCCCGGTTTGCCCGGGCAGCGCAGCGCCCTCGTCGACGCCGATCGCCGTTTCGCCGAAACCGCGTGGCAGCTTCCGGCAGGCACCATTCGCGCCGAATCCGGACGCGGCACGATCGACATGTTCCGGGAATTGGCCGACGGCCGGATCAAGGCGTGCTGGATCATCTGCAGTAATCCGGTGGCCTCGGTGGCGAATCGCAAAACCGTCATCGCCGGTCTGGAGGCGGCGGAACTGGTGATCACCCAGGACGCCTATCTCGATACCGCGACCAATGCCTATGCCGATCTGCTGCTACCGGCGGCGCTGTGGGCCGAAGCCGACGGCGTGATGGTCAATTCCGAACGCAATGTCACGTTGTTGCGGAATTCGGTGGAGCCGCTCGGCGCGGCGCTGCCGGATTGGGAGTGGATCGCGCGGATCGCGACGGCGATGGGATTCGAGGGATTCGACTACGCTTCCAGCGCCGAGATCTTCGACGAGATCCGCGGTTTCGCGAATCCGGCGACCGGATACGACCTGAGCGGAATGAGTTACGCCGCACTGCGCGAGGGTCCGATGCAGTGGCCCTGCGCCGATGCCACGCAGCGCCGCAACCCGATTCGCTATCGCACCGGCGATGCGGGCGCGCTGGTCTTCCCCACCGCGAGCGGCCGGGCCGTGTTCTGGCCACGGCCGCATATGGCTGCCGCCGAAATGCCCGACGACGACTATCCCTTCGTCCTGAATACCGGTCGTGTCCAACATCAATGGCACACGATGACCAAGACCGGGCGGGTCGCGAAGCTGAACAGATTGAATCCGGCGCCGTTTCTCGACGTGCATCCCGACGATGCGCGCGCACTCGGTGTGCGCCCCGGCGATCAGATCGAAATCGCTTCTCGCCGTGGGCGAGCGGTGCTGCCCGTGCAGATCACCGATCGGGTGCGGCCGGGCGCGTGTTTCGCACCGTTCCACTGGAACGACGAACAGGGGGAATATCTGACCATCAATGCCGTGACCAACGACGCCGTGGATCCGGATTCGCTGCAACCGGAATTCAAGGCGTGCGCGGTGACGTTGCGCCGCGTCGGGCCCGCTCGGGACACTCGCGACGAGGACGACCCGGGAGGCACCGAACCGGACGACCGGGTCGACGCCGTGGGCGCCGGCCCGGTGGTATCCGGCGGCGCACCCGCAGCGCATCCCCTCGCCGCGATGCTGGGACTCGATTCCGCAGCCGCGCCGATGCTCAGCGAGGCGGAGCGGATCTATCTGGGCGGGTATCTGGCAGCGCTGCAATCGCTTCCGGTCCAGGGGCAGCCCGTCCTCCCGGAATCGGCGCCGCTGTCCGACCGCAGCCGCTGGTGGATCGACGGGCTGCTGGCGGGGATGTACTCGCGGGCCCCCGGCTCCCCGCCCGGCGCCACAGCCGCAGCCCCCTCGACTCCGGCCGGCCCGCAGCGACGGCCGGTGACCGTGGTGTGGGCTTCCCAGACCGGTACCGCCGAAGAATTGGCCGCGACGGTCGCGGCGGCCCTCGCCGAGCACGGGCACGCGCCCCGGCTGGTCGAGATGAACGCGTGTGAACTGCCGGAACTGACCGGTGACGTCCTGCTCGTCACCAGCACCTTCGGTGACGGCGGCCCACCGGACAACGGCGCCGACTTCTGGGATCGACTGCAGGACAGCGGCACTCGCTTCCCAGGCCTCCGATACGGAATCTTCGCCCTCGGCGACTCCTCCTACGACGACTTCTGTGGCTACGGCCGCAAGGTGGATCGGCTGCTGTCCGAACGGGGAGGTGTCCGGCTGCTGGATCGCGTCGACAGCGAACCGGATCACGAGGATGCGTCGCAGGAGTGGATCACCGCGGTCCTCGCCGCCCTGGGCGACGGTCACGGGAATTCGCCCACCGACGACCATGGCGGCGCGCCCAGCGGTAGTGGTGCGGCCGCCACGCTCAGCGAGGGTCCGGTTCCGTCCACCGACACCGGTCGTACCGGCGCGCCCGCGGGGCTCGGCGTCCGGGTACTCGATCGCGTCGAGGCCCGCACCGCCGCGCCCGCGCGCACCACCCGATCGGTCCCCGCGCCCTTCACCCGCAACGCCCCGGTTTCGGCCCCGCTGATCCGCAACGACCTGCTGTCACGGCCCGGATCCGGTAAGGAGGTGCGGCAGTTCGGATTCGACCTGAGCGGTCTGGAGGCCGGCTACGAGGTCGGCGACAGCCTCGGGGTGTGGCCCGCGAACAGCACTGCCGCCGTGCGGAATTGGCTGGCGGCGACCGGACTCGACGGTGCCCGGCCGATCGAGATCGACGGACGCGATGTGCCACTGGAATCGGCACTGCGCACGCATTTCGACATCACCAAGATCAGTGGCGATCTGCTGTCCTTCGTCGCCGACCACAATCCCAGTCAGCAGTTGGCGAAGCTGCTGCGCCGCGACAACCGCAACGAACTGGACCGCTATCTGTGGGATCGCCATGCCGTCGACGTTCTGCGCGACTTTCCCGTACGGGCCGATCTGGTGGAATGGCTCTCGGTGCTGAAAAAGCTGCAACCGCGGCAGTATTCGATTTCCTCGAGCCCGCTGGTGAGTCCGCGCGAGGTGCAGCTCACCGTCGGTGTGGTGCGCTACGGCGCCGCCGACGACCCGCGCGGCGGGGTATGTTCCACCTTCCTCGCCGACCGGGACGAGACCGGTGGTGTGCCCGTATTCCTGCAGCGCGCACCGCATTTCCGGCCGCCGCTGGATCCGAACGCGCCGATGATCATGGTCGGCCCGGGCACCGGCATCGCGCCGTTCCGAGGCTTCCTGCACGAACGCCGCGCGCTGGGATGCCGCGGGCGCAACTGGTTGTTCTTCGGCGATCAGCACGCTCAGGACCACTTCTACTACCGCACCGAACTCGAGGACATGTTCCGCTCCGGGTTTCTCACCCGGCTCGACCTCGCCTTCTCGCGGGATCAGCGCGAGCGGATCTACGTGCAGCACCGCATGATCGAACACGGCGCCGAGTTGTGGTCGTGGCTGCGCGACGGCGCTCACCTGTACGTCTGCGGTGACGCCGCGCGGATGGCCCGCGACGTCGACGACGCCCTGCTGAAGATCGCCCGCATCCACGGCAATCTCGACGAGGATGCGGCGCTGGCGTTCAAGAAGCAGCTGACCGCGGAGAAACGGTATGTGCGCGATGTGTACTGAGCCGCCCGCTACGCGACCCCGATCGGCGGGTTGACCCGCGCGAAATCCGGCAGCCGGTAGTAGGGGTAGTACGGATACGGCGGAGTCACGGCGCTGACCTTGTTCAGCCGGGCCAGTTGCTCGGGCTCGAGTTGCCAGCCGACCGCACCGAGGTTCTGGCGCAGCTGTTCCTCGTTGCGGGCGCCGACGATGACCGTCGCGACGGTCGGGCGCGAGAGCAGCCAGTTCAGCGCGATCTGCGGTACGGACTTCCCGGTTTCGGCCGCGAGTTCGTCGAGCACGTCCACGACGTCGTAGAGCAGTTCATCGTCGACCGGCGGGCCGGCCTCGGCGGTGCGATGCAGGCGGCTGCCCGCCGGAAGTGGTTGTCCGCGCCGGATCTTGCCGGTCAACCGGCCCCAGCCCAGCGGGCTCCAGACCATCGCGCCGACGCCCTGGTCGCGGCCGAGCGGCATCAGTTCCCATTCGTAGTCGCGGCCGACCAGCGAGTAGTAGACCTGATGGGCGACATACCGCGGATGACCGCCGCGGTCGGCGGCAGCGAGGGATTTCATGAGCTCCCAGCCCGCGAAGTTGGAGGCGCCCAGATAGCGGATCTTCCCGGCGCGCACCAGATCCGCGAGCGTGTCCAGCACCTCCTCGACCGGGGTCGCGGCGTCGAAGGCGTGCAGCTGGAACAGATCGATGTAGTCGGTGCCGAGCCGGCGCAGCGCGGCATCGACGGCCGCGATCAGCCGGGAACGTCCCGACCCGGCCTCGGCGGCTCCGGGCCCGGTGGGCAGTCCTGCCTTGGTGGACAGCAGAACTCGATCCCGGCGGCCGCGAATCGCGCGGCCCAGAATCTCTTCCGAGGCGCCGTCGGAGTAGACGTCCGCGGTGTCGAACATCGTGACGCCGGCCTCCAGCGCCACATCGACCATCCGGCGCGCCTGCTGGGCGTCGGTATCGCCCCACGCGCCGAACAGTTCGCCTCGGCCCCCGAAGGTGCCCGCTCCGAAGCTGAGAGCCGGGACGAGCAGACCCGAGGCACCCAATCGACGATAGTCCATGACCAACCCCTAACGGAACTGAAGTTTCATTAACACGTGAGACGATACACTCGATCCGACGCTAATGAAACTGGAGGACCGTTATGAGCTCGGACACTGCCGCTCCCGGTTCGGTACGCCCGGGCGGTCGCACGGCGCGCGTCCGCGAATCCGTCCTGCGTGCGGCCGGGGATCTACTGGCCGAACGCGGCTTCGCCGAACTCGACCTCGCCGAGGTCGCGGCCCGCGCGGAGGTCGGCAAGACCACCGTCTACCGCCGCTGGCGCACCCCGGCCGGGCTGATGGCGGACATGCTCACCGATATGGCGGAAACCTCGCTGCCGCACGCCGATACCGGATCGCTGGGCGGCGACCTCACCGCCAATGCCCGCCTCGTCGCGCGCACCCTGACCGACCCACGCCAGGGCCCGCTGTTCAAAGCCCTTGTCGCCGCGGCCATCTGCGATCCGGAAACCACCGCGGCCCTGCACCGGTTCTACGACGTGCGGATCACCGAATGGGAGCCGTGCGTCACGGCCGCGGTCGAACGCGGCGAACTCGCCCCCGGAACCGATGCCCGCGCCGTGGTTTCCGCCGTCTCGGCCCCGCTGTACTACCGCTTCCTGATCTCCGGCGACCCGATCGACGATGCGGTCGCGGTGACCGCCGCGGAAGCCGCGACGACAGCCGCCACCGCAGGCCTGTTCACCCGGTGAGCGAACGGAACGCTCACACCTGCCGGTACGGATCTCGCCCGGTCAGGCCGAGCAGGCGCTCCCAGTCCGACGCGTCGGCGGGCACCTCGATCACCGGGCCGAACAGCCCCGGAACGCCTTCGCGCGGCGTCTCCCGGAACTGCTCGAGCAGCACCGCTACATCCTTGTCGGCCGGCTCGAAGCGGCGACCCGTGGCACACGCCAGGTCCCAGCTGTGCATCACCACCTCGTTCAGGGCGAATCCGGCCATCGCGGGCGCGGGGGCGGTGACGCCGCCCACCTCGGTATCGCCCTCCCAGGCGGCCGGATCGCGCCACGCCTCGGTGAGCGCCTTCAACTGCGTCGTGATCAGCTCGCCCCACCCCTCGGGCAGATCCGCATCCGGCGCCTGCTGCGGCGGCGCGGAGCGGCCGACGCCTTCCTTGGTGGCACCCTGACGGAATCCCTCGGTGAATCCGAGGGTGTGGAACAGCAGATCCCGCACGCTGACCCCCGGGCTCGGGGTCGCGGCGCTCAGATCGTCCGCGCCGATGCCGCTGATGATCTCGGTCATCGCATCGGTGGCGCTCTCCAGATCGAAGTGGGGTGTCGCCATGTGGTCCTCCTCCGAATACGGCCTGTACCGGCACAGGCGCTCATAGAGAGGACGACGCGGACCACCCGAATTCATCGGCGGCCGCGAACGAACGGTTGCCAGCCGCACGCGGTGAGGGCATCCTCGACAGTGCCGGATCGCGGTATCCGGCGAATCGGACCCCCGAGCGGAAGGGAGCAACCGATGACCGATCCCACCATCGACACCACCTCCGTCGATATGGTTCCGGAGGCCGACCAGCTGGACCAGAATCTCGAGGTGGCGCCGGACGAACCCGAATTCGACACACCGGCCGTCGACCGCGAAGCCGCCGAGGCCGACCTCATCGAGCAGTCGATTCCCGTGCCGCTCGACGACGAATACGACGAACCCGAGGCCGGTTACTGAGCTGACCGGTTCCCGGTCTAGCCGGTACCCGGTCTATTCGGTACCGATTTATTCGATGCCGGCACGCACCGCGGCATGCAACTCGCGCAGGCTGGATCGCTCGGTTGCAACCTCCAGCACGCGAATGCCGTGGGCGTGCCCGGTCATTTCCACCGCCAGTTCGGCGGGGTCGACCTGCCGGTGCGGAATCCGGTAGGCGGCGCACAGCGCGGCCAGATCCATCCCGTGCGGGGTGCCGAAGATGCGCTCGAAGACGCCGGCGTATTGCGGATCACCCTGTTCGAGCAGTTCGAAGATGCCGCCACCGTCGTCGTTGGCGACCACGATGGTCAGATCCGCCGGGCGCGGCTCCCCCGGGCCGATCAGCAGGCCGGAGGCGTCGTGCAGGAAGGTCAGATCGCCGATCAGCGCGAAGGTCCGGCCGGGATGGCTCAGGGCCGCGCCGACCGCGGTGGACACCGTGCCGTCGATACCGGCCACGCCGCGGTTGGACAGCACCTTCACACCGGGACGCGGATGCGACACGAGCGCCGCGTCGCGCACCGGATTCGAGGCGCCGAGCAGTAGCTGGTCGCCCTCGCGCAGGGCGTCCATCACCACCGAGGCCACGTGCAGGCCGGTCGGCTTGGGATGGCGGGCGAGTTCGGTGCGGATCGCGCGGCACGCCATCGCGTCGAGTTCGCGGCACTGCTCGAGCCACTCCGGGCGCGGCGCCCCCGAGGTGACCGCGCGGGTGCCGGTGCCGACGACATTGCCGGACACATCGGGCCAGCGCGGCCCGGTGGTCAGCGCGAAGACGGTGACATCCGGATCGGCCAGCACCTTCGACACCTGCCGATGCAGCGTCGGCCGGCCGGTGATGACGGCTTGGCGCGGCTTCAACAGCGGCAGCGCCAGCGGATGCAGGGCGGGGCCGGGCATCGCGGCGGTCGGTTCGGCGACCGTGGGCAGCTGCGCCAACTCGGCGCGATAGCCCGCGCCGTGACCGGAGATGACGACGGTATCGAGCGTCAGGTCGATGTCCAGCGGTACGTCCAGGGTCGCGTACTGGGTTTCGGTCCACGGCGCGTCACCGGCGCGTCCGGCCGGAATCGGCTCGCCGGCAACGGCATCGGGGACCAGCGGCTCGCGCAGCGGAATGTCGAAGTGCACGGGCCCGGCGTTGCCGGACCGGGTGCCGCGCGCGGCGGCCAGGACGCGGCAGACCGCGGCCCGCCACACACTGTTCTGACTGCGGTAATCCGGTTCCGCTTCGGCCAGGCCCAGGCTGATCGCGGCCCGTACCTGACTGCCGAACAGGCCGAACTGCTCGACGGTCTGATTGGCGCCGCTGCCGAGCATCTCGTAGGGCCGGTTGGCGCTGAGCACGATCAGCGGCTGCCGGGCGTAGTTGGCCTCCAGCACCGCGGGCCCGAGGTTGGCCACGGCGGTTCCCGAGGTCATCACCACCGGCACCGGCGACCCGGTGGACACCGCCATGCCGACCGCGAGAAATCCGGCGGTCCGCTCGTCGATGCGCATATGCAGTCGCAGCCGCCCCGCCGCATCTGCCGCCTGCAGCGCGAAGGCCAGCGGCGCGTTGCGTGAGCCCGGGCACAGCACGACATCGCGCACACCCCCGCGCACCAGCTCGTCCACCACGACCTGGGCCTGTGCTGTCGATGGATTCACATCCCCAGACTGTCAGACCTTCCGGCCGCAGGGGACGTCGACCCGCTCACACCGGGTTCATCGAGTTAGG
>NZ_BAFQ01000184.1 GCF_000308375.1 Nocardia aobensis NBRC 100429
TTGGCGTCGACCATGGTCTCGCCGTCGCGGTTCGGCAGAGTGGAACCCAGCAGGCCGGTCAGCTCGTCTTCCTGCGCACCGTCGAACACCGGGGTCGCGATGTTGGTGTCGGATTCCTGACCCAGCATCTCCTCGGGCAGGTTCTTCGCCCAGTCCGGCAGGTTGCCGGATTCGGCGCCGTCGACCTGCCAGCCGGCCTTGGCGATCCAGCCGAGATGTGTCTCGAGGATCTGGCCGATGTTCATACGACGCGGAACACCATGGGTGTTCAAGATGATGTCGACCGGAGTGCCGTCCGGCATGAACGGCATGTCCTCCTTCGGCAGGATCTTGCCGATGACACCCTTGTTGCCGTGACGACCCGCGAGCTTGTCACCGTCCTGGATCTTGCGCTTCTGCGCCACATACACGCGCACCAGCTCGTTGACGCCCGGAGGAAGATCGTCGTCGTCCTCACGCGAGAACACACGAATACCGATCACCTTGCCCGACTCACCGTGGGGCACCTTCAACGAGGTGTCACGCACCTCGCGCGCCTTCTCACCGAAGATCGCGCGCAACAACCGCTCCTCCGGGGTCAGCTCGGTCTCACCCTTCGGGGTCACCTTGCCGACCAGGATGTCACCATCACGCACCTCGGCACCGATACGGACGATGCCACGCTCGTCCAGATCGGCCAGCACCTCATCGGAGACGTTCGGGATATCGCGGGTGATCTCCTCGGCACCGAGCTTGGTATCACGCGCATCGATCTCGTGCTCCTCGATGTGAATCGAGGTCAGCACATCCTCCTCCACGAGACGCTGCGACAAGATGATCGCGTCCTCGTAGTTGTGACCCTCCCACGGCATGATCGCCACCAGCAGATTCTTACCCAGCGCCATCTCACCGTTCTCGGTGCACGGGCCGTCGGCCAGAACCTGGCCGTGCTCGACCCGCTGGCCCTCGTCCACGATCGGACGCTGGTTGGCGCAGGTGCCCTGGTTGGAGCGGGCGAACTTCCGCATCCGGTAGCTCTTACGAGTGCCGTCGTCGTGCATGACGGTGATGTAGTCGGCGGAAACCTCCTCCACCACACCCGGCTTCTCGTTGACGACCACATCGCCGGCGTCCACCGCGGCACGCAGCTCCATACCGGTGCCGACCAGCGGCGACTCGGAACGGATCAGCGGCACGGCCTGACGCTGCATGTTCGCACCCATCAGGGCGCGGTTGGCGTCGTCGTGCTCGAGGAACGGAATCATGGCGGTCGCCACCGACACCATCTGGCGCGGCGAGACATCCATGTAGTCGACCTCGGCCGGGGAGACGTATTCCATCTCCTCGTTACCGCGGCGGGCGAGCACGCGCTCGTCGAGGAAGTTGCCGTCGGCGTCGACGGGCGAATTCGCCTGGGCCCGGACGTGCCGGTCCTCCTCGTCGGCGGTCAGGTACTTGACCTCGTCGGTGACCCGGCCGTTCTCCACCTTGCGGTAGGGGGTCTCGATGAAACCGAACGGGTTGACCCGCGCGTACACCGACAGCGAACCGATCAGGCCGATGTTCGGGCCTTCCGGGGTCTCGATCGGGCACATGCGGCCGTAGTGCGAGGGGTGCACGTCGCGCACTTCCAGGCCGGCGCGCTCACGGGACAGACCACCCGGGCCCAGCGCCGACAGACGACGCTTGTGGGTCAGACCCGAGAGCGGGTTGTTCTGGTCCATGAACTGCGACAGCTGCGAGGTACCGAAGAACTCCCGGATCGCCGCCGTGATCGGGCGGATGTTGATCAGGGTCTGCGGGGTGATGGCCTCGACGTCCTGGGTGGTCATGCGCTCACGCACGACACGTTCCATCCGCGAGAGGCCGACGCGCAGCTGGTTCTGGATCAGCTCGCCGACGGTGCGCAGGCGACGGTTGCCGAAGTGGTCGATGTCGTCGACCTCGACCGGAACCTCGACGCCGCCGGGGACGGTCATCAGCTTGTCGCCCTGGTGCAGGCGCACCAGGTACTCGATGGTGGCGACGATGTCCTCGCGGTTCAGCGTCGAGCCGACCACCGGCTCACCGGTGTTGACGCCCAGCTTCTTGTTGACCTTGTAGCGGCCGACGCGGGCCAGGTCGTAGCGCTTCTCCTTGAAGAACAGGTTCTCCAGCAGGGTCTGCGCGGATTCCTTGGTCGGCGGCTCGCCCGGACGCAGCTTGCGGTAGATGTCGAGCAGCGCCTCGTCCTGGCCGGCGGTGTTGTCCTTCTCCAGGGTCGACAGCATGATCTCGGAGAAACCGAAACGCTCGGTGATCTCCTCGGTGGTCATGCCCAGCGCCTTGAGCAGCACGGTGACCGGCTGACGACGCTTGCGATCGATACGCACACCGACGGTGTCGCGCTTGTCGACATCGAATTCCAGCCACGCACCACGCGACGGGATGACGCGCACGCTGTGCAGCGTCTTCTCGGTGCCCTTGTCGATGGACTCGTCGAAGTACACACCCGGCGAGCGCACCAGCTGCGAGACGACCACGCGCTCGGTGCCGTTGATGATGAACGTGCCCTTGTCGGTCATCATCGGGAAATCACCCATGAAGACCGTCTGGGACTTGATCTCACCGGTGTTGTTGTTGATGAACTCCGCGGTCACGAACAGCGGTGCCGCGTAGGTCATGTCCTTGTCCTTGCACTCATCGATAGAGGCCTTGACCTCTTCGAAGCGCGGATCGGAGAAGGACAGGGACATCGAACCGGAGAAGTCCTCGATCGGCGAGAGCTCCTCGAGCACCTCCTCCAGCCCACCGACCGGGCTGGCGTCGCCTCGGGCGATGGCCCGCTCACGCCAATCGGGGGCACCGACCAGCCACGCGAACGATTCGGTTTGTAGATCGAGAAGGTCCGGAACCTCCAAGGGCTCACGAATCTTCGCGAAAGACACCCGCTTCGGGGCTCCGGGAATACCGGCCTTGGTCTGGGTGGAGACTGCCAAGATGCGTCCTTCCAGCACCTCACGCGCGTCGCCCGGTGCCTGTACGTACAAGACACCAAACGACCGTCGCTTGTCTGCTACGAGTTCTGCTGGTTACAACCCGGACAAAACCCGAACAGCAAACAACGGAAGTAACACCTCAACGGTGGAACTTTCGTGATGCGATCAAGGAATGGACAGGAGGCAGCCAGCGCAAAGTCCAAACCTACACCCACGAAGAAGGGGTGTCAAAGTACCATCCGAACCGAGTTCCGGATGTTCGGCGCGCCGGACCCGCTTCCGCTGGCTGCGTTCGAGTCTCCGGCGGCGCCTCGACCTGGGTACTCGACCCTGCCACAGCTGCCGCTGTTGTGAATAGCGTGACGGTTCGGACGTAAGTCGTCAAGTGGCGAGACCACCTCGATAACCGCGAGATCCCCTGTGGCGCTGGCGAATCACACCGTCACGCGAGGGAATATCCGCCGCTGAGCTGGGAAGATTCCGCAGGTGACGGGCTCGAACATACTTCCGAACCCGTCTGGACCACTCAACGGTCGGCGATCTCGCTCGCCAGCCAGTGACCGTCCACCTTCTGCATGTGCAACACGATCGGACCCGACGCGCTCTCCTGCGGAGCACCGTTCTTGGTCGCGCTCACGGTCAGATTCACCAGCAGTTCCGCCCGGTCATCAGTGAGCAAAGTCACACCGATGGGGTCGGGAGTGGCCTGCGCGGTCGACTGCGCCTGCTGGATCGCGGAGACCGTGGTGTCGGCGAACTTGTCGAAATCGCCGCGCATCTTGCCGGTGACGACCTTGTGCACGGCATCCTTGTAGCCGCCGACGGTCTTGACGTCGTAGGAATAGACCGTCTTGAGCGCGTTGTCGGCCGCCGCGGTCACCTCCTGGGTGGCCTTGGTGTCGACGAAGGCCTTGTTGCCGTTGTCCACCCCGGGCTCGAGCGCAGCTACCACGGCGAACGCGGTCAACAGCACACTCGCCACGATCAGACCGGCGGCCAGACCCCAGGCGGCCGGCGCGGGCCGCGGCAGGCGACCGG
>NZ_BAFQ01000183.1 GCF_000308375.1 Nocardia aobensis NBRC 100429
GCCATCATCAATGTCGGTGGTCGATGAGATGCTCCTCACATGGATTGGAAAATCGAACTCGTCGCCATCCCGGTCACCGACGTCGACCGGGCGAAAGCCTTCTACACGAGCATCGGATTCAACGCCGATCACGACGCCAGCCCGTCCGAGGACATCCGGTTCGTGCAGCTGACCCCGCCGGGTTCGGGCTGTTCGATCTGCATCGGCCGGGGCATCACCGACGCCGCGCCGGGCAGCGTGGTCGGTATGCAGATGGTGGTGGCCAGCGCCGAGGAGGCCTACCGGCAGCTGGTGGCCGCGGGTGTGGAGGCCACGCCGGTCAAGGACGAGGGCTGGGGTCTGTTCACCTATTTCGCCGATCCCGACGGCAACAAGTGGGCCGTGCAGGAACTGCCGCAGCGGGGCTGAGCCGCGGCCGGGCCGGGCCCGGGCGATGCGCCCGGGCTTGCATGGAGTGCACTCCAGGTCGGTACTGTCGAAGCGCGGGCCCGCGGGTCGGGAAGCGGGTCAGGAAGGCGAGTGGCGATGACGGCAACCACGGCGAATCCCCTCGAGCACACCGAGGACTACGAGCGCCCCAAGTATTCGATCGGCGATGCCGCGGAGAAGTCCGGCCTCACCCGCGACACGCTGCGCTGGTACGAGCGAATCGGCCTGATGGACTACATCGGCCGCGATTCCAGCGGTAAGCGCCGGTTCAGCGATCGCGATCTGAGCTGGCTGCATCTGATCGGCTGCCTGCGCACCACCGGGATGTCGGTCGCCGATATGGTCCACTACGCCGAACTGGTGCGGGCCGGTGACGAGACCACCCCGGAGCGGCTGGAGATGTTCCGGAAAACTCGCGAGGGCGTGCTCGCCCAGATCGAGGACCTGCACAGCACACTCGCCGTGCTCGACCGCAAGATCGGCCTCTACGAGGGCAGAGTCGCTGCCATGCAACAAATCTGAACCCGCGTGACGTCGCATACATCCCGCGCATGGTGACGCAGCGCACGGTTAGGATGCCTCCGCTATGCAAACCCCCGCCGCCGATGCCCGCATCTGGATCGACAAACAGAGTCCCGAGCCCTTCCGTGCGCTCAACAACGTCGCACTGGCCGTCCGCAACGCGGCCGCGGCCGCCGGTCTCGACCGTTCCCTGGTCGAGCTGGTCAACGTGCGCGTCTCGCAGATCAACGGCTGCGCGTACTGCCTGGACCTGCACTCCCAGGCAGCGCTGAAGGCCGGCGTGACCCGACAGCAGCTCGACGTGTTGCCGGCCTGGCGGCGTACCGAGTTGTTCACCCCGTCCGAATGCGCCGCCCTCGCACTCGCCGAGACGACCACCACGTTGCCCGATGAGGACACCCTGCAACGTGTGTACGCCCATGCGCGGAAACAGCTGTCGGACGAACAGGTTTCGGTGATCGTCTGGGTCGCGACGACCATCGGCGCGTTCAATCGCGTGTCGATCATGAGCAGGCATCCGGTGCGGGAACGGAAGGAGTAACCCGATGATCGATCAGGCCGCGACCGCAGCAGTCGTCCGCAACGACGCGCAGCACCGCTACGAGGTGTGGTACGGCGACAAACTCGCCGGATTCGCCGAATATCGCGACAACGGCGAGGACACGACCTTCATCCACACCGAGGTGGATTCGGAGTTCAGCGGGAAGGGCCTGGCCGGCACGCTGGCGCGGCATGCGATCACGGACGCGATCGACCGCGGCCGCGCGATCGTGCCCCGCTGTTCGTTCATCAAGAGCTGGCTCGACAAGCACCCGGACTACGATGCTCACGTAGTGGGCAAAGGCATTCAGCGGTAACCGCGCCCGGCATCAGCGGTGACCCCGGACCGGAGGTGGCCGATGAGCGATCTCGAGGCGAATCCCGCCGAGGCGCTGTGCGAATCGTCGCCGGCGCCCGGCCCGCGGGCGGATTTCCATCCGGCCCGGGAGGTGCCACTGGGCGGCGTGCGCGGCGTCACGGTGATGCGGGTACTGCCGCAGCGTGATCTGCCGACGGTCGGCGCCTGGTGTTTCCTCGACCACTTCGGTTCGACCGAGACCTCGCATCGGCTGCCGCCGGATATCGATCCCCATCCGCATATCGGATTGCAGACGGTGACCTGGCCCTTCGACGGCCGGATCCGTCATCGCGACAGCGTCGGATCCGATGTGGAGATCGAGCCCGGCCAGCTGAATCTGATGACCTCCGGGCGCGGCATCGCGCATTCGGAGTACACGGTGCCCGGTGCGCCCGCCGGGCAGGGACTGCAGTTCTGGATCGCGCTGCCGGATGCGCACCGCGATATCGCACCGCATTTCGAGCAGCATCGCGAGCTGCCGGTGCTGGCCCGGCCGGGACTGCGCGCGACCGTGCTCATCGGCTCGCTCGGGGAGGTGCGCTCACCGGCGATCACCTACTCCCCGATCGTCGGCGCGGACATCACCGTCGGCCGGGGTGCGGACGCGCGTCTGCCGCTGGCACCGGAATTCGAGCATGCGGTGCTGGTGATGTCGGGCGAGGTGCGCATCGACGACGTCCTCGCCGAACCCGGTCCGCTGCTGTATCTGGGCAGCGACCGCGCCGAACTGCGGTTGCGCAGTGAATCCGGCGCGCGGGTGGTGCTGATCGGCGGCGAGCCCTTCGGCGAGGATCTGGTGATGTGGTGGAATTTCGTCGGCCGCAGTCACGACGAGATCGACGCCGCCCGCACCGCGTGGGAGAAGCACGACACCGAGCGCTTCGGCGATGTCGCGGGACATACTCCGCAGCAACGCATTCCGGCGCCACCGCTGCCCAATCTGCGGCTGCGCCCACGCACCCGTCGCGAATTCCCGCCCCGCTGATCAGCTCCGGTCGAAAACCGTACTGCCCGAATCGGTGTCGTCGGTCATGGACTGGGTTCCGATGACGCGCAACAGTTCCAGCCGCTCCTTGGCGTCGGTTCCGGGACGCGGATAGTAGACCAGCAGATGCTGGGCCGCATTCGGCGTGACCAGCGTTTCGCAGACCAGGTCGAGCAGCCCGACCTGCGGGTGCCGGATCCGCTTGGCATCGCTGATCCGGACCGCGACCTCGTGCGCCGACCACAGCCGTTCGAATTCGGGACTGACGGCCCGCAGCTTCGTCACCAGTTCGGTGACGTCGGCGTCGCCCGCCCGCCGCGCCGCGGTGGCGCGCAGATCGGCGACGTGCCGGCGCGTCAGCCGGTCCCAGTCGGCGTCGGGAAACGTCTTCCGGCCGATCGGATCGGTGAACCAGCGCCACAGCAGGTAGCGGTCCATGCCGGTGAAGCGGGTGTGGTCACCCGTCATGTTGATGTGCATGCGGTTCTGCGCGAGGATCTCGCCGAGGTCCGACACCACGCAGGCGGGCGTGTCCTCCAGCTTGTCCAGGAGATAGAGCAGCCCGGGCCCGACGTGCCGGTCGCCGCCGCCGCGATGCGGCGCCGCATGCCCGCACAAGTGGTAGAGATGGTCGCGCTCGTCGTCGCTGAGCCGCAGCGCGCGGGCGAGCGCGCCGAGAACCTGCACGGAGGGTCGCGGACCCCGCGACTGTTCGAGGCGGGTGTAGTAATCGGTGGACATCCCGGCGAGCAGGGCGACCTCGTCGCGACGCAGGCCGGGAGTCCGGCGGCGGGTGCCGGGCAGCAGGCCCACATCGGCGGGCTGGAGTTGCTCGCGCCGCCGCCGCAGGAAATCGGCCAGTTCCTCGCGATTCATCACTCCACTGTGCCCCGCGCGAGCGGCCGCAGCCAGGGATCGCCGATCCCCCGATAAACGATCTCTGCCGAGGCGACGCATCGAGGCGCAGGATTCGGTCATGACTATCGAGCAGACACAACTGGGCGAGACGGGCCCGAAGGTCGGACGCGTCGGTCTGGGCGCGATGGGGATGTCGGGCGCCTACGGGGCTTCCGACGAGACCGAATCGATCGCCACCATCCACGCCGCCCTCGACTCCGGCGCCACCCTCGTCGACACCGGCGACTTCTACGGCGCCGGCCACAACGAAATGCTGATCCACCGTGCCCTCGCTCAGCGTCCACGCGAGGACTACCAGCTGAGCGTGAAATTCGGTGCGCTGCGCGGTCCGGACGGCAGCTTCGGCGGCGTCGACACGCGACCGGAGGCGATGCGCAACTTCCTGCACTATTCGCTGCAGCGGTTGGGAGTCGACTACGTCGACATCTACCGTCCCGCCCGGCTGGATCCGGCGGTGCCGATCGAGGACACCGTGGGGGCGATCGCGGAGATGGTGCAGGCCGGCTATGTGCGCCACATCGGATTGTCCGAGGTAGGCGCGCAGACCCTGCGGCGTGCGGCGGCGGTGGCGCCGATCGTCGATCTGCAGATCGAGTACGCGCTCATCACCCGGGGCATCGAACGCGAAATCCTGCCGACGGCACGGGAACTCGGCATCGGGATCACCGCCTACGGGGTGCTCTCGCGCGGATTGCTGAGCGACTCCCTGCGCGCGAACCAGACCTTCGCCCCCGACGATTTCCGCGCGCACAGCCCGCGATTCCAGGGTGAGAATCTCACCGCCAATCTCCGGCTGGTCTCGGCACTGGCGGAGATCGGCGACCGCCACGGCGTGAGTGTGGCACAACTGGCGATCGCCTGGGTACTGACCCGGGGCGCCGATATCGTTCCGCTGATCGGCGCGCGCCGCGTGGATCGCTGGTCCGAAGCCGTTGCCGCACTGGAGATTCGGCTCTCCGAGTCGGAGCTCGCCGCGATCGAGGCGGCGGCGCCCGCCGAGGCGGTCGCCGGTGACCGCTACGCCGCCCCGCAGATGGCCATGTTGGACAGCGAGCGCTGAAACCCGTTCGCCGCCCGCTTATTTGCGCCGCGGCCGAATCACCGCGGTGAACGTGGCCGCGGCGACCGACTTACCGGTGCTGTCGGTGATGTCGACCGGCATCGCCAGTTCCACCGGCTGCTGCGCGGCGATCTCGGCGCGGGCCTGTTCCAGTTCCGCCGCGGTCAATTCCGAGGTGGCACGGAACGGGCCCGCCTCGCCTTTGGCCCGGGCCAGATATTCGATCCGGCCGTCGCGCGCGACGATGAATGTCTCGCCCATCAGGTCCACGATGCCGGAGATGGAGGCGCCCATCGCGGCCGTTTCGGCCAGGCCGAACAGAATGGCGGCATGCACGTCGCCGTTGTGATTGAGGTGTTCCGGCTTCGGCGCCATGCTCACCACGTTGCGGCCGGGCAGATATTCCACCCCTTCCACCCCCGCGAACTGGATGAATCCCAGCTTCTGAAATCCGGCCATCACCAGCTCGCCCATGGCAGCGTGGTCCATTGCGTCTCCCGTCGCGCACAGAATTGAAACGTGTTCCACTTTTTTACTCTGTACGAGGAACCCTGTCCACAGCACACCGCCCCACCGGTCCGGCGGGGTGTCCGAAAAATCCGAAAAGAAGGTGGTTCAGATTTGCCGGATTTTGGTTAAGCTTCATTCCACTGCGCTGAGCACGGCAGGACACCCAACCGGGTCCGCGGACCCATGATGCACGAGGAAGCAGTTCATGAACGCCTTTATCGCCCTGATCGACTCCAACTCCGCCGGCACAGTGAACTCGAGCAGCGTCTTCACCAACATCATGAACCTGTTCGTGACGGGGTCGGCCGGGTCCGCCACCCAAGGCGGCGGCATCTTCAACTGAGCCGCGCTCCGCAACCGCCGGCCCGCCCCCGACCCCATGCACGGAGGCGGGCCGTTCGCATTCCGGCCGACGGCCGGGTCGTTCAGCCGCGCAACTGTCCGGGGGTGGTGTCGAAGCGGCGGCGGAACGCCTTGGTGAAACTACTGGCCGAACCGAATCCCAGATCCGCGCCGATATCGGCGACGCTGCGCTGCCGATAGGCGGGATTGCGCAGGCGATCGCGGGCGATCTGCAGGCGCTGCTCCCGAATGACCTCGCTCGGCGTGGTACCGGCCTGACTGAATGCCAGCTGCAGCTGACGCAGCGACCAGCCGAGGGCCGCCGCGACGCGCGCGCCGGTGAGCTCCGGATCGCCCGCATGCGTGCGGATGTAGCGCCGGGCGCTCGCCTCCACCTGCGCCAGCTGGGCGGGCGCACTCGGTGCCTCCCCGAGAATCTGCATGCACAGCAGATCCACCAATTGTTCTGCGACGGTGTCGAATTGGTGGTCGGTGAGCGCGGCGCGCTCGGTGTACAGGGTGCCGGCGACCGCTCCCGCGACCCCGCCGATTCCGGTGCTGAGGTTCAGCGGCCGCGGTGGCGGCTCCCGGCGGTTGAGGCGGTGCCGGATGTCCTCGCGCGCAATGGTGACGATGAGCCCGTGCGAGCCCTCGCACATCGACATCTCGAAGGGTTCGTCGGTGGAGACCAGGCACGCACTGCCGGGCGGCAACGCACCGGTGTCGTCACCGTGGCGGAAAGTCAGGGTGCCGGTGATCGGTACGAGCAACCGATAGTCGGAGTCGGGGTCGGCGCGGATGAGCCGCGGACTCCGGAAATAGGTGACAGCATCGGATTCCCAGCCGACCAGTTGATACGACTCGGTACGCCGCAGCGAGGTGCGTCCGCGAAAATCCGCGGAAGTCGGAAACCGGTAGCCCAGGGTGCACTGGTACGAGCTGATCAGATGAGCCCAGTAATCGACCCGCTCGTGCGGCTCGATCGCACTCGTCGTCTCCGATTCGGCAGTGGTCATCGCGGATATCATTGCCGGTTTTCCGATTCTGCGCACCTGAACAATGGCCCTGCGTTCCAGGACATGTGGGCATGCCCCGGCGCTCGCTACCGTGCCGGTGAGCTGATATCCGGAAACGGGCTGTACAACGGCGGAATGCGGGTCCGGATCGGCGCGGAATGGATGAGGATCAGGAGGTTTCCATGCGCAGGATCGTGGTCGGGGACGACGGTTCCGGACAGGGCCGAGTACTTTCCGACGAGAACTTCGAGCCGCTGACGCTGGCGCTGCTGCCGGGGGCGCAACTTCATCGGATGTGGGAGGTCGACGAACTGCCCGCACTTCCGGTCGACCGGATGCCGTCCGACGTCGACACCAGCTACTTTCCCGGACCCGGCGGAGTGCGCTTCGGCTTCATCTCCGTCCCGCCGGGCCTGAGCTACGAGCCCCCCGCCGAGGTGTCCGAGGCGGAGATGGCGGTCGTGGCGGCCGAGGCGGAGCAGAAGTTGCCGGGCATGATGGCCGCCTTCGACCCGGCTCGTCCCGGCGTGCACGCCACCGAGAGCGTCGACTTCGTGGTGGTGCTCAGCGGCGAGGGCCGGCTGCGGATCGGCGACGACGTGGATGTGGCACTGCGACCGGGCGATTGCGTCGTGCAGCACGGCGCACCGCACGCCTGGTTCAACGACGGCACCGAACCGTTCGTGTTCTGCTACACCCTCTGCGGCGTCGAGCGGAACGCGCCGGCCGCACCGTGAGGCGGGCACGGCGATGAGAATTTCCGGAAGTCGTTGGCGCAGTTTCGAATACACGCCCGTCGATGCCGGTCCCTGTGCGGTGGAACTGCCCACCACCGCCGTGGGCGTACCGCGGCGATTCTTCGATTGCCTGCTGGTGCGGATCGTCGTCGAACCCGGCGACTGCCCCATCAGCGGTGACGCCGTGCGCACGGTCCGGCGGCTGTGCGCCGACAGCGACGCATCGTTCGTCGTACTCGCCGGCAGCCCGTTCTGCGTGGCGAGCGGCAGCCGTTTCACCCTCGGCTCCGATCAGGCCGATGTCTTGACCCATCTCGCCGACACCCTGGACGTCCTCGCGGAATTCACCGATCGCCTG
The DNA here is from genome assembly GCF_000308375.1 of Nocardia aobensis NBRC 100429. Classification (GTDB taxonomy): domain Bacteria; phylum Actinomycetota; class Actinomycetes; order Mycobacteriales; family Mycobacteriaceae; genus Nocardia; species Nocardia aobensis. The sequence goes on from NZ_BAFQ01000183.1 coordinate 7,776, forward strand.
GAGGAACACGGCGAACGCGCCCATGCGATTCCGTTCGGCTGGAACGTCGCGTGCCGGATGGAGATGCCGGCGCGGCCGTGGACGTCGACGGTGACCCTGCGCGCACCGGCGCCGCCGGCGCGGTTCGACGGCTTCGCACCCCCGCCCCGCGCCCGGCCGCACTGCCCGCACGCACTGGTCTCGGCGCATTCGCGGACCTTGCGCCGCTGAGGCCGGGCACCGCCCTCGGCCGTCACCACCCCTTGACCTTCAGGTCGGCTGAAGCTTCATGATGGGGCGGTGACGGAATCCGCAATGGTGACGATCGGAGCGTTCGCACGGGCCAGCGGGCTCACGGCGAGCGCACTGCGGTTCTACGCCGATTCCGGGTTGCTGCCGCCCGCGATCGTGGATCCGATGTCGGGATATCGGTATTACGCCGACGACCAGCTGGAACGGGCGGTGGCGATTCGGGGGCTGCGCGAGATCGGCATGCCGCTGGACACGATCGCGGCGGTGCTGGCGGCCGAGGGCGAGAGCGCGGGACAGCTCATCGACGAGCACGTCGCCGGACTGGAACAGCACGTACGGCGGGCTCGGGGACGGGCGGCCGAGATCAAGGCGGCCCTGGGCACCGGGCGCGGGTGGGCGGTCGCGACCGTCAGCGGTCCGGTCTTCGCGACGGCCGTCGAGCAGATACTCGCCGCGACCGTGCACGAACCGGAGCATCCCGTCCTGAGCGGCGTCCACGTCGAGGTCTCGGCCGAGGCGCTGACGCTCACGGCCACCGACCGCTACCGGCTCGCCACCCGCACCCTGGTGCCCGAGCGACCGAGTTCGACCGAGTGGGCCGCCACCGTCGACGGTGACGATCTGCGGCTGGCCGTGCCGCGGATCCGCCGCCACCATCAGGTCCGGCTGGATGCCGGACCGCATTCCGTCCGATTCCGGGCGGGCGAGTCGCCGGCCGGGACGTGCCGCATCCTGCCGGGGCCGTTTCCCGACCATCGGATGCTGCTGGGCTCCATCGAGACCGCCCGCACACGCATCGTGACGCCGAGGGACACCCTCGTCCGGGCGATGGAATCGCTGCGCGCGCGGCATATCCGGCTGTGCGTCCGCGCCGGGGCGGTAGCGCTCGCGAGTGCCGGTTCCGGTACGAGCGAGGCGGTTTCGGCCGCGGTAACCGGGCCGGACGTCGAGCTCACCTTCGACATCACCACCCTCTATCCGGCGATCGGCGCAGCCATCGGGCCCGACGTGATGATCGACATCGCCGGTCCGAAGCAGCCCGTCGTCATCCGATCCGCGGACGACGGCGACCTCACCACCGTGGCGATGCCCGTCGCCCCTGGCCACATCGAGGAATCATGACCGACGCCGTTGCCCACGACCCCACCATGGCGGCCATCGGCGCGGCCGTGGAACGCGGCCGCAACGGCGAAACCGACTCCGCCCGAACGCAACTCGTCTCGCTGTGGCAGGACATCGGACCGGCGGGCGATCCGCTGCACCGATGCACCCTCGCCCACTACCTGGCCGACCTCCACACCGATCCGGCCCAGGCACTGGTGTGGGATGTGCGGGCGCTGGACGCGGCCGACACCCTCACCGAGGCACGCGTGCAGAGCCATCACGCGAGTCTGCACATCGCCGGCTTCTATCCCTCACTGCATCTGAACCTCGCCGACAACTACCGGCTGCTCGGGTCGTTCGCGGCCGCCGCGGAGCACATCGCGGCGGCGCGACGGCATACCGGCGCACTCGCGGACGATGGTTACGGACGGCTCATCCGAAGGGCGATCGAAGAGGTCGCCGCGGCGATCGAGCACCGATCGACCCGGCGGCGGGACTCGGCACCCGGCACGTCCGGGGCGTGATCGGACACTCGCGCACGGAGACGGGTCATCGCGACGCGATGAGCGGGACGAACTGGGTGGCGTCTGGCCGAACCAGTGCTCGTCCACGGCCTGTTCGCGAGTGACAACCGTTGCGGCCGTGGACAATTCCTCGGTCCAGGCGGCGAGCACATCGGACCGCGCCGACGCATCCTCGAGATAGATGTGGCGCACCCGGGCCTCGCCGGCGATCGCCCGCACGCCGCGATGCAGATGCGGGCGGGCGTCGAGGTCGACGACGGTATCGGCGTGGATCATCCCGTGATCGCCGGTGATCAGGAGGGTGCACTCGGCTGGGAGGTCGGTCAGCAGATCCGCCACCGCGCTGTCGATATCGGCCAGTACCCGCAGCCACTCCGGAGATTCCGGGCCGTGCAGGTGGCCGGCGACGTCCAGGTCGGCGAAGTAGGCGTACGCGAAGCGCCGGCCGGTGCCGCAATGGCGTGCGACGGCGCGGATTCCGGCCCGCACCTGATCGAGATCGGTGGCCGGATGCACGGTGCCCGCGGCGCGGAAGGCCGCACGGGTCAGTCCCGAATCGCGCTGATAGCCGGGGATCACGTAGTGCACGTCGGATTGTGCACATCCATCCCCAGGGCGGCGGCCACCGAGGGCAGGACGTCGGCCAGTGAGTAGCGCATGATCGCCCATGCTGCCGCATCGATCTCACTGGGACGAGCCCATTTCCGAGACACGGCACCCGTGGCCCTGTGTCCCGATCAAGTGAGAGGTTCGCGTAGTTCCCGGACGACGATGCCATTGCCCCCTCGCTGTTTCGCCCGATACATGGCGGTGTCCGCGAAACGGAGTAGCAACTCGGGCGAGAGACGGTCATCGGTTACTTCGCTGTCGTCGAGGACCGCCACTCCGATGCTGGCGGTGACCAGGGCGCCGTCGCCCGAACTCTCGATCGCGCGCCGGAGCCGCTCGGCCAGTGCCCGAGCGGCTCCGGCGTCCAGACGTCCGACGATCGTGAACTCCTCCCCGCCGGTGCGCGCGATGGTGGCAGCGGGGTCGGTGGTGTCGCGCAACCGTGCCGCGGTTCTGGCCAGCACCCTGTCGCCCTCCTGATGACCGAAGGTGTCGTTGACCTCCTTGAATCGATCCAGGTCGATGATCATCGCGCAGATCGGCGTACCGGCGGCGAACAATCCGGGCAGGTGGTAGTCGAGTCCACGCCGGTTCAACAGGGTGGTCAGTGGATCCGACAACGCGTTCGTGCGGAGCACCCAATAGAAGAACTGCAGCGTCGGCAGTACGAGGACGACCGCGAGCACCATGATCAGCGTGGTGGCGATCGCGAGTGGGACGTCACGATCCGAGTTGGCGGGGGTGCCCATTCGTACCGTGACCAGCAGCACCGAGAACAGCGACCAACCCGCGTGCACGGCGAGCGCCTTGGCGCTGTGGAAGAGCGCCAGATAGCCGCCGGTCAGGATGAGGGCGGTGTTGTTGATCATCGCCACACGGTTGGAGACCAGCAGACCGTTGATCGTGATGCCGAGGTCTGCGAGCGCGATCAACGCCAGTGACGCCCAGGCACTCGGCCACGGCAGCAGGTACCAGCGCACGCCCACCACCAACGCCAGAACGGCGAACAGGCCGATAACCGCCCGGCCGGCCGCGTTCTGCGGGCCTTCGGCCGACAGCAGGAGCATGAGGGCGACGAAACTCAGGCCCAAGCCGGATGTGCCGATCGAGAATTTCAGCAAGCCGAGTGCCGCCTGGTTGCGCAGCGTGCTCAGCAGCCAGCGATAGTCGGCGGGTTCTCGCCACCACATCCGCACGGCAACCAGCCCGCCGTAGCTCAGCGCATCGGCGACACGTGCCCGCGCGAACGGGCCCCCGCTGCGGCGATGCTCGTCACCGGACGGCTCGGGTGCAGCCATCCGACAACGCTAGGACAGCGTCCGGCGATCTGTGAAGTGCCCCAGGACCAGCGATATATGGTCGTAGTACCTCTTCCGACCGGTGCCGGATCAGGTCCGGATCTCCCGGATCAGCACGCGGCCGTCGCGGTCGGCCGTGATGGCGGTGTACGCGTGGTAGAGGAACCCGCGGTCGGGACGGCGTTCGAAAACCTGCACCTGAAAGCGGTCCGGGACATCGCCACCGGTCACGTGCACGCAGTGCTGGGTGCCCACCGGCACCTGGGCGATCCGAGCCTGCAGGGTTTCGGCAGCGGGCACCGCCGCCGCTTCGGGCACGACGTATTGCCTTGCCGCCGAACCGCTTCGGGTGGCGTACTGCGCGAACTCGTAGCCCAACACGGCATCCGGACCGGATCCGGTGCCGCCTGGCGTATCGTCGTTGACGTCGGTCGCGGTCCTGGCCGCGTAGCACCACGGAACACTGTCCGGCGCTTCGGTTTTCGCATCCGCCGGGGCTGTCGCATCCGGCGGGGCGATACCCAACGGCAGCTGCCGCCACCAGCGATCGTAGACCTCCAGCGCCGCGTGCTTGGTCCAGCGCAGGCCGACGACGAATCGGGACCGGTGCACATCCTGCGGAAACAGCGTGTAGAGGTCCTGTGGCCCGGTCGCATCCGGCGTGGGCAGCACGACATCCAGCGGATCGGTGAAGCCCGGATGTCTCGCCAGCAGATCGCCACTGTGCTTACTCGCGTCCGCGGCGAATTCCACTGCAGCGTCGACCTTTTCGAGGTCGACGAGTTCCACCCGCAGATCGCGGTCCGGATTCTCACAGGCTATCGCCGCCCGGTCGCCCGTCGTCGGATCCACCGCGCACCGCGTCCCCAGCCATCCGGTCTCTCCGGGGCGCGCGGATACCACCTGCGCAAAATTGTCCGCGATGGGCTGGTACTTCGGCCCCCAGCCGCCGTCGGCCGTCGAATGCCCGCCCGACCATCTGTCGACCGCCACCCCGGCGCCGGCCAGCACGATGACGACGCCCGCCGCAGCCGCACCCCGCCGGATCCGCACTTTCCGCCGCGCTGCCCGGGCGGGCACTACCGGTGACTGCCCGGAACCGGCGCCGTCGGAATGCGGGGGCCCCTGCGCCGGCCGATGCCCGGGCCCCGGTGCGCCGAACGCCGACTGTGCCCGGGACTGCGTCGGTGCGGTAGCCGATGTCGGGTATCCCTGCGCCAACCGCGCCGCCGAGCGTTCCTGCGGCTGCGAGGCGGACTCCCACGAATCCGTACCGGCCGCGTGATCCGGAGCGGGAGCACGGTAGACATCACTGACCGCGCCGAATCTGTTGCCGGACAGCGCTTCCGACACGTCAGCCACGAATTCCGCACAGCTGCCGTACCGCTCGTGCGGCTGCTTCGCCATCGCCCGCGCCAGCACGGGATCGAGGGCGGGCGGCAGGTCCGCGCGCAGCGCGGTCGGCCGGGGAATCGGTTTCGTGACGTGCCCGGCGACCACCTGACCCGGATTGGTTCCGGCATAGGGCGGTCGCCCGCACAACAGCGTGAACAGGGTGCAGGCCAGGGAGTACTGGTCGCAGCGATGGTCCAGCGATTCGCCGGAGAGCTGCTCGGGCGAGGCGTAGGCGAGCGTGGCGGTGAGGGTGCCGGTGACCGTGAGTTCGGTGTCGGCGTCCTGCAATCGCGCGATGCCGAAATCGGTGAGGACGGTCCGTTCGGCGCGGCCGGCCTCGGGCGCTTCGAGGAGAAGGTTCGCCGGTTTGATGTCGCGGTGCAACACCGCCTTGCCGTGCGCATAGTCCAGTGCCGCAGCGGTTTCGGTGACGATGCGCAGCACCCGCTCGGTGGTGAGGGCGCGCCGGTCCAGCCGCGCCGCATCGGTGCCGTGCACATACTGCATCGAGATCCACAGGTGCCCGTCGTCGGCGCCGCGGTCGTAGACCCGCACGATGCCCGGATGTTCCAGGCGGGCAACGATATCGGCTTCCTGATCGAACCGGCGGCGCCGCTCGTGATCGGCGGAGACCTCGCGGTCGAGCAGTTTCAGCGCCACCCGGCGGGGCAGCCGGGGATGGCGGGCGAGATAGACCGTTCCCATTCCGCCACGGCCGAGCACGCCCTCGATGAGGTAATCGGCGAACGTCTCGCCGATCGCGAGTGCGGCCACGGTCCCCCTTCTGGTCGAGCCCACCGAGGCGTCAGCAGTTTACCGGACGAATCCGGCGTCCTCACCGGGCGGATTCGGCGGCCCTCGCCGGGCGCGGCCTCCTCCGATACCGTGGATATCCAGCGCCGCAGATGTCGATGAAGGTGGTGAGATCGCAGTGTTCGACCCATTGGCCGATATCGACCGAGCCCTCGCCGACCGGGCCGGATGGACGTGGTTCGACGACCACCTGCTGTACACGTGCGGGGTGCTCGATCTGCTGCGCCGCGAGGAGTTGGCGCGCATGCCCGTCAAGTCGACCCGGATCCGGATCGATCCGGGTGAGGTGTGTATCGCCGAGGGCCCGGCGACCTGGTCGTTCTGGCGCTCGCCCGGCAACGGCGGCTGGACCCGCAACAACATCTACGTCGCGGGCAGCGCCTCCTTCGTCGCGGCCGCGCAACTGGGGAATGCGCTGGTGAACCAGGCCCGGCGCCAGCGTGCGGAGGCCGCGTCCCAGCCGCGCTGGATTGCCGAACGTCCCGGTTCGGTGATGATCTCCGACCGCCGCATCCACCTCACCAATCCCGACTACTCCTTCCGAATCCGCTGGGCCTCGCTCGAGACGATCGACCTGACCGCCGCCGACCACGTGGTCGCGCGCTACGTCGACCGCAACAACACCTTCCACCAGTGGCAGGTCCGAACACCTTGGGCTGTACTGATATTCGTCGTCGCCGCCCAGCTGCACTTCCCGAATCATCCGCTGCTGCTGTCCGGAAATTGGCTGCCCGCCGGATTCGAGGACAAATGCCATCTCGCGGGGAAGACATGCCCACCGGTCCGAGAGCGCTGACCTCGCCGTCCGCATCCCCTCGTCCCGCTCGTGGTGAGGGTTGCTGGGCAATGTCGGTGCCACGTGGCACCATCGCGTTGTGAGCAGCACATCTGCCCCCGACCCGCGCCTGCGCGATCTCGCGCGGTTGCGCAAGGTCCGCGACCGCATCGACCGGGAATATGCGAAACCCCTGGACGTGGAGGCCCTCGCCCGCGATGTGCACATGTCCGCGGGCCATCTGAGCCGGCAGTTCCGCCTCGCCTACGGGGAATCACCGTACGGATACCTCATGACGCGGCGCATCGAACGCGCGATGGCGCTGCTGCGGCGCGGCGATCTCAGCGTCACGGAGGTGTGCTTCGAGGTCGGCTGCCAATCACTGGGCACCTTCAGTACCCGCTTCACCGAACTGGTCGGAGTACCGCCGAGCGTCTACCGGCGGGAGGCCGCCGACGCCACCCTGGGCATGCCGTCGTGTGTCGCGAAACAGGTCACCAGACCGATCAGGAATCGAGAAGCGCAGGTTACGGAGTAGGAATTAGCGTGAGCGACATGAACATCACCATTCACGACACCTTCCTCCCGCAAGACGATCCGGAGGCGGCGCTGGCCTTCTACCGCGACACCCTCGGCTTCGAGGTGCGCAACGACGTCGGCTTCAAGGGCATGCACTGGATCACGGTGGGCCCCGCCGGACAGCCGGACATCTCGATCGTGCTCTACCCGCCGAACGCCACCCCCGGCGTGACCGAGGAAGAGCAGCGCACCATCTCCGAGATGATGGCCAAGGGCACTTTCGCCAGCCTCAATCTGGCCGCCGAGAACGTCGACGAGGTGTTCGAGCGGCTGCAGGCGAACGGGGCCGAGGTCGTGCAGGAGCCGACCGATCAGCCCTACGGACTGCGCGACTGCGCGTTCCGCGACCCCTCGGGCAATCTGCTGCGGATCCAACAGGCCTCCTGAGCCGACCCCGACAACCGAGCCGGTCGGCGGACCGGGCCGCCCACCCGACATTGGAGAAACCATGAGCAAGGCCGCGACGCCGGGCCGGCACGTTGCCGACACCCACGACCTGATCCGCGTACACGGTGCACGGGTCAACAACCTGAAGGACATCAGCGTCGAAATCCCCAAGCGACGCCTGACCGTCTTCACCGGCGTCTCGGGATCGGGGAAGAGTTCGCTGGTCTTCGGCACCATCGCCGCGGAATCGCAGCGGATGATCAACGAGACCTACAGCGCCTTCGTCCAGGGCTTCATGCCGACGCTGTCGCGGCCGGAGGTCGATTTCCTGGACGGCCTCACCACCGCGATCTCGGTCGACCAGGAGCGGATGGGCGCGAACCCCCGCTCCACGGTCGGCACCGCCACCGACGCCAACGCGATGTTGCGCATCCTGTTCAGCCGCCTCGCCCAGCCGCAGATCGGCTCGCCGAACGCGTATTCGTTCAATGTGCCCTCGGTGACCGCCAGCGGTGCGATCACGGTCGAGCGGGGCGGTAAGACCAAGGCCGAGAAGGCGACCTTCCACCGCCTCGGCGGTATGTGCCCGCGCTGTGAGGGCATGGGCTCGGTCACCGACTTCGACCTGACCGCGCTCTACGACGAAAGCCTGTCGCTCAACGAGGGCGCGCTCACCATCCCCGGCTACAGCATGGACGGCTGGTTCGGCCGCATCTACCGCGGTTGCGGACTGTTCGACCCGGACAAGCCGATCCGCAGGTACAACAAGCGCGAACTGCACGATCTGCTCTACAAGGAGCCGACCAAGATCAAGGTCGAGGGCATCAACCTCACCTACGAGGGTTTGGTCCCCAAGATCCAGAAGTCGATGCTGTCCAAGGATGTCGACTCGCTGCAGCCGCATATCCGCGCGTTCGTCGAGCGTGCGGTGACCTTCACGATCTGCCCGGAATGTGAGGGCACCCGGCTCAGCGTCGAGGCCCGGTCCTCGAAGATCGGTGACAAGAGCATCGCCGACGTCTGCCGGATGCAGATCAGCGATCTCGCCGCATGGGTGCGCGAACTCGACGAGCCGTCGGTCGCGCCGCTGCTGAAGGGCCTGCAGCACCTGCTCGACTCGTTCACCGAGATCGGCCTCGGCTACCTGTCGCTGGATCGGCCGGCGGGCACGCTCTCCGGCGGTGAAGCGCAGCGCACCAAGATGATTCGCCACCTCGGATCCTCCCTGACCGATGTCACCTATGTCTTCGACGAGCCCACCATCGGCCTGCACCCCCACGACATCGAGCGGATGAACAACCTGCTGCTGCAGTTGCGCGACAAGGGCAACACGGTGCTGGTGGTGGAGCACAAACCGGAGGCGATCGCGATCGCCGACCATATCGTCGATCTGGGTCCGGGGGCCGGAAGCCAGGGCGGCACAGTCTGTTTCGAGGGCGACCTCGAGGGCCTGCGTGCCAGCGACACGATCACCGGCCGCCACCTCGACGACCGGGCCAAACTCAAGGACGCCCCGCGAAAGTCGTCCGGCGCGTTGGAGATTCGCGGCGCCTCCACCCACAACCTGAAGAACGTGGACGTCGACATCCCGCTCGGCGTGCTGTGTGTGGTCACCGGCGTGGCCGGATCCGGTAAGAGTTCGCTCATCCACGGATCGGTCGCCGACCGCGAGGACGTCGTGGTGGTCGACCAGGGCGCGATTCGCGGTTCGCGGCGCAGCAATCCGGCCACCTACACCGGACTGCTCGAGCCGATCCGCAAAGCGTTCGCCAAGGCCAACGGCGTCAAGCCGGCGCTGTTCAGCGCGAATTCCGAAGGCGCGTGCCCCACCTGCAACGGCGCGGGCGTGATCTATACCGATCTGGCGATGATGGCAGGCGTCGCGACCACCTGCGAGGAATGCGACGGGAAACGCTTCCAGGCGGCCGTCCTGGACTACCACCTCGGCGGGCGCAACATCAGCGAGGTGCTGGAAATGTCGGTCGCCGAAGCCGAGGAGTTCTTCGGCGCGGGCGAGGCGAAAATCCCGGCGGCGCACAAGATTCTGCAGCGCCTCGATGATGTCGGACTCGGGTATCTGAAACTGGGCCAGCCCCTCACCACGCTCTCGGGCGGTGAACGCCAGCGCATCAAACTCGCCACCCACATGGGCGAGAAGGGCGGGGTCTACGTTCTCGACGAGCCGACCACGGGTCTGCACCTCGCCGACGTGGAGAATCTGCTCGGCCTGCTCGACCGCCTCGTGGACTCGGGCAAATCGGTGATCGTCATCGAACACCACCAGGCCGTGATGGCACATGCCGACTGGATCATCGACCTCGGTCCTGGCGCCGGCCACGACGGCGGGCGCGTCGTCTTCGAGGGAACACCGGCCGATCTGGTCGCCGACTCCTCGACCCTCACCGGCGAACACCTCGCCGCCTACGTCGGCGGATAGTCCGGGACGACGCCGATCGCTTCCCCCGAGCGCCTGCCGGTTCCGGTCGACCGGAACCGGCAGGCCGGATGCGTCGGCGCGGGCGGCTCAATGCTGCGCCGACGCGGTCTGTGGTCGCTACGTCGCGTTCAGCGCGCCATGCAGCGACGGGCCGGCCGCGATGATCGGCCGCCGACCTCGGGTCGTGGTCACGAGCCGTCCTCGCCGGTGGGATCGGCCGGATCGGTGAGGCCACGTTCGTAGGCGGCGCGGGCGGTGGAACCGCGGGTCGCGGCGACCTGATCCGGGACCATGCGACGCAAGGTCAGGTCTCGCAGGCGTTGGGGAAGCAGTTCGGCGAGCCGGACGAGCGGACCGATGTACCGCGGCACGGTGACCTCGAACCGAGGGCGTTCGATCGTCCGCAGCACCGCTCGCGCCACATCGGCGGGCTCCAGCAGTTTCGCGGCGCCGGTGTCGGTACCCGCGGCCAGGTCGGTCGCGACCACCCCCGGCATGATCACCGAGATCCGCACGCCGCTGCCGCGCAGTTCCTCGCGCACGCCGGTCAGGTAGCCGAGCACCCCGTGTTTGGTCGCGGCATAGGTCGATTCGCCGGGCGGGGACAACCGCGCGGCGGCCGAGGCGATGGTGACGATGTGGCCCTGCCCGCGCGCCCGCATGCCCGGCGCGACCAGCCGCACGCCGCGAATGACGCCGTGCAGATTGACCTCCAGCATGCGCGCGGTCGCGGCCTCGGGCTCGTCGTCGAACGAGCCCACCCACATCACGCCGGCATTGTTGACCAGTACGTCGATCGGACCCCACAGCGATTCCACGGCAGCGAGGAAGGTGCGGAAGGACTCCGTATCGGTCACGTCGAGGGCGAATCCGCGTACGGTACCGGACAATTCGGCCGCGGTGGTGATGGCCGCCGGCTCGTCGCGGTCGCCGACGGCGACCCGGGCACCGGCCTCGGCGAGCACACGCGCGATCTCCCGGCCTATGCCCCGCGCCCCGCCGGTCACCGCGACGACACGACCGGCGATCGGTGAGGTCATGGATGGTTCTCCATTCTGACATGCCTGCGTGTCAGCAACGATGCTCTAGTGTGCCATAGGTCGGGACGTGAGGACAGGGGCATGCCAGGACGGAAGTACCAGGGACTGATGCCGGACGAGCGCCGGGAGCAGCGGCGCGCGGCGATCCTGGACGCCGCACTGGAGGTTTTCGGCACCAGCGGTTATGCGGGCAGTTCGGTCAAACAGATCTGCCGCGCCGCACGACTCACCGAACGCTACTTCTACGAATCCTTCACCGACCGCGAAAGTTGCCTGGCCGCCCTGTATTCCGAAGTCGTGACGCGGGTGCGCGCCGCGACCGTGGCCGCGATGACCTCCGCGGGCGACGACATCGACGCCCAGACCCGCGCCGGATTGCAGACGTTCATCGGAAATCTGACCGAGGATCGGCGACTTGCCAGGGTGGCCCTGATCGAGGCCGTCGGTGTATCCCCCGCCATGGAGGAACGCCGCCACGAGGTGCTGCGCGAATTCGCCGAGATCGTCACCGCCGCCTGGGCCGCCACCCGCGCCGAACCGCTGTCGCTCGAACAACATTCGGCCGCGGTCGCCCTCGTCGGCGGCGTCAACCATCTCCTGGTCGACTGGCTGATGGGCGGCAGCCCGCAATCCCCCGCCGCGCTCACCGACGTCTGCACCACCCTGTTCATCGCCGCCCGCCGCACCTTCGACGCGCAGGCCCGAGCCACGGAGACATCATGGCCGACGATCCCCTGATCGACTTCACGCGCGAATCGTTCAGTCACACGGGTATCAGCCACCCGATACTCCGATCGGGATCGGGCCCGGCGGTGATCGTGATGACCGAAGTCCCCGGCATCACGCCGAGGGTCGCCGAATTCGCCCGCCGGGTACGCGATCTCGGCCTGACCGCGGTGCTGCCGGATATGTTCGGTACGGCCGGACGCGATCCGAATCCGGCCGCTCACGGCCTGCTGAGCAGCGCGGCCTACGGTGTCGGCGCCATGGCCCGGCTCTGCGTCGGACGAGAGTTCAGCATGCTGGCCGGCCCGGGAGCCTCACCCATCACGAACTGGCTGCGCGCCCTGGGCGCCGCCGAACACCGGCGTTGCGGCGGGCCGGGCATCGGGGCCGTCGGCATGTGCTTGACCGGAGGTTTCGCCCTCGCCATGGCCGCCGACGACCATCTGCTCGCGCCGGTGCTGTCGCAACCGGCCACGCCGGTACCGGTGACGCGCCGCCGACGTGCCGAAATCGGTATCGGCACCGCGGATCTCGCGCGCATTCAGCAACGATGCGCGCAGGGCCTCGGCGTCCTCGGCCTGCGATTCCGCGGTGATCGGCTGGTCCCGGAGGAACGATTCGCCTCGCTGCGCAGACAATTGGGCCCGGCCTTCCTGGCAGTCGAACTGGACCCCGAGGATGCGAATCCGGACGCGCCGACGCCGCCGCATTCCGTACTGACCGAACACCTCGTCGACACGCCCGGCCATCCGACCCGTCAGGCGCTCGACCTGGTTCTCGAGCACCTCCGCACGCGATTGCTCGATCCCCCCGACCACGCGCCCGACCGGCCCTCGCCCGACGAGCCCTAGCGCACCGGCCGACCCGGCCGATACGACAACGCCCCGCCTCGGATGACCGAGGCGGGGCGAAGTGCCTTACTACGCGGGATTACCGGTAGTCGCTGAAACCGTAGTCGTCCAGCGGGACCGCGGCACCGGTCGTGGTGCCGAAGCCCTCCGGGCTGTAGTAGGTGTCGTCGTAGGACGGCACCGCGTACGCCGCGGCACGGGCCTCTTCGGTCGGCTGCACCTGGATGTTGCGGTAGCGGTTGATACCGGTACCGGCCGGGATCAGCTTACCGATGATCACGTTCTCCTTCAGGCCGATCAGCTTGTCGGAGCGGCAGTTGATCGCCGCGTCCGTCAAGACACGAGTCGTCTCCTGGAAGGAGGCCGCCGACAGCCACGAATCGGTGGCCAGCGACGCCTTGGTGATACCCATCAGCACCGGGCGACCCGACGCGGGCTCGCCACCCTCGGCGACGACGCGGCGGTTGGATCCCTCGAACTCCGAACGCTCCACCAGCGAACCGGGCAGGAACTCCGTCGCACCCGAGTCGATGATGGTGACGCGGCGCAGCATCTGGCGAACGATGACCTCGATGTGCTTGTCGTGGATGGACACACCCTGCGACCGGTACACCTCCTGGACCTCGTGCACCAGGTGAATCTGCACCTGCCGCGGACCCATCACGCGCAGCACCTCGTGCGGATCGGCCGAGCCCTCCAGCAACTGCTGGCCGACCTCGACGTGGTCGCCGTCGGCGAGCAGACGCTCGGAACCGTCGTCGTGCTTGAACACCCGCAGACGCTGACGCTTCGACAGCTTGTCGTAGACCACCTCGTCCGAACCGTCGTCCGGAATGATGGTGATCTTGTAGAAGCGGTCGTCGTCCTCGAGCCGGATCCGGCCCGAGACCTCCGCGATCGGCGCCTTGCCCTTGGGCACACGAGCCTCGAACAGCTCCTGCACGCGGGGCAGACCGCCGGTGATGTCGTCACCCGCGACACCACCCTGGTGGAAGGTACGCATGGTCAGCTGGGTGCCGGGCTCACCGATGGACTGGGCGGCGACGATACCGACGGCCTCACCGATGTCGACCAGCTTGCCGGTCGCCATCGAGCGGCCGTAGCAGGTCGCACACACGCCGGTGCCGGTGGTGCAGGTGAGCACCGAGCGGACCTTGACGTCGGTGATGCCGGCCTCGAGCAGCGCCTCGATGGCCGGGTCGCCGAGGTCGTGACCCTTCTCCACGATGACGTTGCCGTCGGCGTCGACCGCGTCGGCGGCCAGCGTCCGGGCATAGGTGCTGGTCTCCACGTGCGGATCGCGGATGAGCAGACCGTCGGGCTGCTTCTCGGCGATCGCGACGAGGATGCCGCGCTCGGTGCCACAGTCGGTCTCGCGCACGATGACGTCCTGCGACACGTCCACCAGACGACGGGTCAGGTAACCCGAGTCGGCGGTACGAAGCGCGGTGTCGGCCAGACCCTTTCGCGCACCGTGGGTGTTGATGAAGTACTCCAGAACGGTCAGGCCCTCACGGAACGAGGACTTGATCGGTCGCGGAATGAACTCACCCTTCGGGTTGGTCACCAGACCCTTCATGCCCGCGAGGGTACGAGTCTGGGTGAAGTTACCCGTGGCGCCCGAATCGACGATCGTGATGATCGGGTTGTCGGCCGGGTAGTGCGCACGCAGCGCCTTACCGACCTCTTCGGTCGCTTCCTGCCAGATCTTGACCAGGGCGTTGTTGCGCTCCTGGTGGTCGAGAGCACCACGCTGGTACTTCTTCTCGATCTGGTCGGACTGCGCCTCGTAGCGCTCCATGATCTCGGCCTTCTCCGGCGGAACGAGAACGTCCGACATGGAGACGGTGACACCCGAACGCGTGGCCCAGTAGAAGCCGGCGTCCTTGAGCTTGTCGACGGTCTGCGCGACCACGATCATCGGGTAGCGCTCGGCGAGATCGTTGATGATCGTCGCCTGCCGCTTCTTCGGCATCTGCTCGTTGATGAACGCGTAGTCCGCGGGCAGCAGCTCGTTGAAGATGACGCGGCCCAGGGTGGTTTCACACAGCCACGCGTCGCCGCGCTGCCAGCCCTCGGGGAACAGCTCCGCCTCGACGTCCTTCGGCGGGCGCTGCTCGGTCAGACGCACCTTGATCAGCGAGCGAACCGTCAGCTCGCCGCGGTCGACGGCCATCTGGGCCTCGGCCGGCGACGCGTAGACGCCCTGCTCGGGAGCATCCGCGGTGGCAGGCCGGTACTCGCCCTTGGCGCCCTCTTCCAGGCGGGTCAGGTAGTACAGACCGGTCACCATGTCCAGACGCGGCATGGCCAGCGGGCGGCCGGACGCCGGGGACAGGATGTTGTTCGACGACAGCATCAGGATGCGGGCCTCGGCCTGCGCCTCCGCGGACAGCGGCAGGTGCACGGCCATCTGGTCACCGTCGAAGTCGGCGTTGAAGGCCTCACAGACCAGCGGGTGCAGCTGGATGGCCTTACCTTCGACCAGCAGCGGCTCGAAGGCCTGGATACCGAGGCGGTGCAGCGTGGGCGCACGGTTCAGCATGACCGGGTGCTCGGCGATGACCTCTTCGAGGACGTCCCACACCTGGGCGCGCTGCCGCTCGACCATCCGCTTGGCGGACTTGATGTTCTGCGCGTGGTTCAGGTCGACCAGACGCTTCATCACGAACGGCTTGAACAGCTCCAGCGCCATCAGCTTGGGCAGACCACACTGGTGCAGCTTCAGCTGCGGACCGACGACGATGACCGAACGGCCCGAGTAGTCGACGCGCTTACCGAGCAGGTTCTGACGGAAACGACCCTGCTTACCCTTGAGCAGATCGCTCAGGGACTTCAGCGGGCGGTTACCGGGCCCGGTCACCGGGCGACCGCGACGGCCGTTGTCGAACAGCGCGTCCACGGACTCCTGCAGCATCCGCTTCTCGTTGTTGACGATGATCTCGGGGGCGCCGAGGTCGATCAGTCGCTTGAGGCGGTTGTTGCGGTTGATCACGCGGCGGTACAGGTCGTTCAGGTCGGAGGTGGCGAAGCGGCCACCGTCGAGCTGAACCATCGGGCGCAGCTCCGGCGGAATCACCGGAACGGCGTCGAGCACCATGCCCATCGGCGAGTTGCCGTTGGTCTGGAAGGCCGCGACGACCTTCAGCCGCTTGAGCGCACGCAGCTTCTTCTGGCCCTTACCGGTGCGAATGGTTTCGCGCAGGTTCTCGGCCTCGGCCTCGATGTCGAAGGTCTCCATCAGCTTCTGGATGGCTTCGGCACCCATCGCGCCGGTGAAGTACTCGCCGTAGCGGTCCTGCAGCTCGCGGTAGAGCACCTCGTCCACGATCAGCTGCTTGGGAGCCAGCTTGGTGAAGGTGGTCCAGATCTCGTCGAGCCGGTCCAGCTCCCGCTGGGCACGGTCGCGCAGCTGGCGCATCTCGCGCTCGCCGCCGTCCTTGACCTTGCGGCGGACATCGGACTTGGCACCCTCGGCCTCGAGCTCGGCCAGGTCGGCCTCGAGCTTCTGGGCGCGGGCCTCCAGGTCGGCGTCGCGCTGGTCGGCGATCGTCTTCTTCTCGACCTCCATCTCCGCCTCGAGCGTGGACAGCTCGTTGTGGCGCAGATCCTCGTCGACGGCGGTGATGACGTAGGCGGCGAAGTAGATGATCTTCTCGAGATCCTTCGGCGCCAGGTCCAGCAGGTAACCGAGACGGCTCGGCACACCCTTGAAGTACCAGATGTGGGTGACCGGCGCGGCCAGTTCGATGTGGCCCATCCGCTCACGACGCACCTTGGCGCGGGTCACCTCGACGCCACAGCGCTCACAGATGATGCCCTTGAAGCGGACACACTTGTACTTGCCGCAGTAGCACTCCCAGTCCCGGGTGGGACCGAAGATCTTCTCGCAGAACAAGCCGTCCTTCTCCGGCTTGAGCGTGCGGTAGTTGATGGTCTCCGGCTTCTTGACCTCACCGTAGGACCAGTTGCGAATGTCTTCGGCGGTCGCCAGGCCGATCCGGAGTTCATCGAAGAAGTTGACGTCTAGCACGTAACTTCCTTTCCCCTGTTCGGGTTCAGTATCGAGCAAAGTTCGCTAGTTCGTCCGCCGTGGCGGACCACTTCCGCGGAGCGGGAAACTATGCCCCGGCGCCCAATGCGGGCGCCGGGACCGATCGGCTACTGCGCGAGGTCGTCGACCGTCGCAGCCTCGTTGCGGGACAGGTTGATGCCGAGGTTCGCCGCGGCACGCTCGAGGTCCTCGTCGTCACCGTCGCGCATCTCGATCGCGGCGCCGTCGGAGGACAGCACTTCGACGTTGAGGCACAGTGACTGCAGTTCCTTGAGCAGAACCTTGAACGATTCCGGGATGCCCGGTTCGGGGATGTTCTCGCCCTTGACGATCGCCTCGTAGACCTTCACCC
>NZ_BAFQ01000182.1 GCF_000308375.1 Nocardia aobensis NBRC 100429
GAACACCGCGGCCACCGGCACCCGCACGCCCGAGGCCGCACCGAGCCGCGCGGCCAGGCGGGCGGCCGCGAGCGAGTTGCCGCCGAGTTCGAAGAAGTCGGTGCCGGCGCCGATCGGCGACTCGCCGTCGGCCGGCCGTCCGACGATATCGGCGAATTCCGCTGCCACCAGGCGTTCGGTATCGGTGCCCGGTGCCCGGAATTCGGCCTCGGACAGCACCGGGGCGGGCAGCCGATCGCGGTCGACCTTGCCGTTGGCCGTGAGCGGCAGCGCGTCCAGCACCACCACGGCCGCCGGCACCATGTACTTCGGCAGTTCGCTGCCGAGCGCCTCGCGCAGCGTGTTCGCGTCGACATCCGCGCCGGGTACCGCGGCGTAGGCGATCAGGCGCGGTCCGGCGCTACCGTCCGTGCGGGCCACCGCGACCGCGGCCTCGACGCCGGGCCGGCGCAGCAGAGCGGCCTCCACGTCGCCGAGTTCGATCCGGAAACCGCCGATCTTGACCTGGAAGTCGGCCCGCTCCAGATATTCGAGCAGCCCGTCGGTCCGGCGGCGCACGATATCGCCCGTGCGGTACATGCGGCCACCGTGGAACGGATCGGCGACGAAACGCCCCGCGGTGAGCGCCGGGTGTTCCTGATAGCCGCGGGCCAGCTGGTCACCGGCCAGATACAGCTCGCCGGGCACACCCGACGGAACCGGCCGCAGCCGCCGATCGAGCACATGGGCCCGGCTGTTCCAGACCGGTGCGCCGATCGGCACCACCGGCTCCGGATCGGCGCCGACCCGGTGCGAGGTGATCGACACGGCGGTTTCGGTGGGGCCGTACAGATTGAACAGCGTTGCCTCGCTGCGGCTTGCGAACTGCCGCGCCGTCGACTGCGGCAGCGTCTCACCGATCGCGAGGACGGCCCGCAGCGTCTGCGGCAGGACGGTTTCGTCGGCCAGCAGCATGCCCAGCAGCGAGGGCACGGTGAACAGCACGCTGACCCGGTGCCGCCGCATGAGCTCGCGCAGGTGGTCGGGATCGCGTTCGCTGCCCGGCTCACTGATCACCAGGGCTCCGCCGCTGACCAGCACGGACCAGAACTCCCACACCGAGAGGTCGAAGGTCGCGGGCGTCTTGAGCAGCGTGCGATCGGTCCCGTCGATGCCGAATTCGGCTCGCAGCCACAGCAATTGATTGACGATGGCGCCGTGCGAGACCGCCACGCCCTTGGGGCGTCCGGTGGAGCCGGAGGTGAATACGACATACGCGGTGTTCGACGGCCGCAGCGGCGCGACCCGGTCGGCAGCGGTGATCGGCGTTCCCGGCTGGTCCGACAGATCCGTGCCGGGATCCACCACCGCGATGCCGTCAGGTATCCCCGCCACCGCATCGCTGCCCAGCACGCACACCGGCCGCGCGGTCTCGACGATATGCGCGATCCGGTCGGCCGGATGGCCGGGATCGATCGGCACATAGGCGCCACCGGCCTTGGCCACCGCGAACATGGCGATCACCAGATCGACCGAACGGCGCAGCGCCAGCACCACATTCGCCTCCGGACGCACACCGAGGCCGATGAGGTGGCGGGCCAGCCGGTTGACCCGGGTGTCGAATTCGCGATAGCTCAGTTCGGCGCCGCTCTCGTCGATCAGCGCCACCGCCGCGGGATCCGCGGCGACCCGCGCGTCGACCAGATCCACCAGCGTCGCCTCGGGGATTTCCCGCGCCGTCCGGTTGCAGTCCTCGATCACGAACCGGTACTGCTGTTCGCCGAGCAGATCCAGATCGCGGATCCGGGTCGCGGGGGCGGCGGCCACCGTGTGCAGGACCCGGCTCACCTGGTCGGCGATCCGCTCGGCGGTCTCGGCGGTGAACAGATCGGTCGCGTAGCCGAGTGCCAGCTCGATACCCGCCGGTGTCCCGGTCTCGGTGTGGTGGTCGACGGCGAACAGATGCAGATCGAATTGCGCGATCGCACTGTCGGATTCGACCTCGGTGACGGTCAGGCCCGGTAGTCGCAGGGTGGCGCGATCGTGGTTCTGGAACGACAGGCCCACCTGCACCAGCGGATGCCGGGCGGTCGAGCGACGCGGATTCAACACCTCGACGAGGCGTTCGAACGGCACGTCGGTATGCGAGAGGGCGGCGATATCGGCTGCCCGTACGGCGTCGAGCAGCGTGTCGAAGGAGGCGTCCACATCGACCGCGGTCCGCAACACCACGGTATTGACGAACATGCCGATGACCTCGTCCAGCGCGGCGTCGTTGCGCCCCGCGACGGGCGTGCCCACCGCGATGTCGCCGGTGTCGCACAGCCGGGCCAGCACCGCCGCGAAGGCCGCGTGCACGACCATGAACACCGTGGCGCCGGCGCCACGGCCCAATCCGGCCAGCCGCCGGTGCAATTCGGCGTCGACGGCGAACGCGACGCGGCGACCGTGCAGGCTCTGGCGGGCCGGGCGGGGCCGGTCGGTCGGCAGATCGAGCTGATCCGGCAGGCCGGCCAATGTTGCACGCCAGAACGCGATCTGCCGGGCGGCCACCGACTCGGCATCGTCCTCGGCGCCCAGCAGGCGCTTCTGCCACAGGGCGTAGTCGGCGTACTGCACCGGCAGCGGCGACCAGCCGGGCCGGTCGGAGCGGGCCCGGGCCTCGTAGGCGCGCATCAGATCGGCGACGAACGGCACGATCGAGGAGCCGTCGGCGCAGATGTGATGCAGCACCGCCGCCAGCACATGTTCGTCCGGGGCGAGTTCGAACATCCGCACCCGCACGGGCACGTCGGCGGTGACGTCGAATCCGGTGCCGAACAGATCCCGGACGCGTTGCGGCAGTGTGTCTTCGGTGACCGGTTCGGCGGTCGCGTCGATCCGGACCCGTTCCGCCGGCAGGATCACCTGGGCCGGTTCGCCGCCGATCTCGGGGTAGACGGTGCGCAGCGATTCGTGCCGGGCCACCACATCGCGCAGCGCCGCACCGAGAGCCTGCCGGTCCAGGTCGCCGGACAGGCGCAGTGCCAGCGGAATGTTGTAGGCGGCCGACGTGCGGTCGAAGCGGTTGAGGAACCACATCCGCTGCTGGGCCGGCGAGAGCGGCAGCCGAGCCGGACGCTCACCGGCGACCAACGCGGGCCGGGCGCCGCCGGACAGCGCCGCCACCGCGAGGTCGGCGACCCGCGGATTCTCGAACAGTGTGCGCACCGGGACGCTCACACCGAGCGCCGCGCCGATACGGGCGACGGCCTTGGCCGCCGAGAGCGAGCTGCCGCCGAGAGCGAAGAAGTCGTCGTCGGCACCCACCGCGCGTTCGGTATCGATATCGCCGAGCACCTCGCTGAACACATCCGCCACGATCTGCTCGGCGGCGCTCGTCGGCCGGCGGTAGCCGACCGTCTCGAACACCGGCGCCGGCAAGGCGCGCACATCGAGTTTTCCGTTGACGGTCAACGGAATTCGATCCACCGCGACCACGGCCGCGGGAACCATGTGCTCGGGCAGCCGCTCGGCCACCGTGCGACGCACCGACAGCACGTCGAGGCCGGCACCGACCACATATCCGACGATCCGGGCTTCGGCTCCCTCGTCCGCGCGCACCACGACCGCGGCCTGCGCCACCGAATCCACGGCCAGCAGGGCGGCCTCGATCTCGCCGAGTTCGACCCGGAAGCCGCGCAGGTTCACCTGATGGTCGGCGCGACCCAGATATTCGAGGTCACCGGTCGCGGTCCACCGCGCCAGGTCGCCGGAGCGGTAGGCGAGCGAACCCGCCGTCCCGTAGGGGTCGGCCACGAATCGCCCGGCGGTCAGGCCGGGCCGCCGCAGATATCCGCGGGCGAGCTGTCCGCCGGAGACGTAGATCTCGCCCGGCACGCCCACCGGGACCGGCCGCAGCCGGGAATCGAGCAGCCGCACGGTCAGACCCGGCAGGGCGCCACCGATCACGCCGGCCGCGCCGGTGCGCGCGTCGATCGGCCGGAACGACACGTGCACCGTGGTCTCGGTGATGCCGTACATATTGATCAGCCGCGGTGTGTGCGGATACCGCGCCGGCCAGTCCCGCAGCCGCGCCGGCTCCAGCGCTTCGCCGCCGAAGATCACGTAGCGCAGGCGATAGTCGGCCGGGTCTTCGGCCAGATCCGCGCTCATCAGCTGGTAGAACGCCGAGGGCGTCTGGTTGAGGACCGTCACGCCCTCGTCGATCAACAGATCCCGGAACTGCTGCGGCGACCGGGAGGTGAAGTAGTCGACGACGACGATCCGGCCGCCGTGCAGCAGCGCACCCCACAGCTCCCACACCGAGAAGTCGAAGGCGTAGGAGTGGAACAGTGTCCACACATCGGAGCGGTCGAAGTGGAATCGCTCGCGGGAATTGTCCAGCAGCCGAATCACATTGGCGTGTGGCACCTGCACACCCTTGGGACGGCCGGTGGAACCGGAGGTGTAGATCACGTAGGCGGTGTTGTCCGGGCGCAGCGGCGAGCGGCGGTCGGCATCCGTGATCGGCGCGCTGTCCAGCTCCTGCCAGGACACGGTGTCCAGGTCGATCACCGGGCCGTCGAACCAGCGCCGGGCCGCGCCGTCCGCATCGGTGATCGCGCACACCGGCCGGGCGTCGCCGAGGATGTACTCGATCCGGTCGGCGGGGTAATCCGGATCGATCGGCAGATAGCCGGCGCCGGATTCGACGACCGCGAGCAGTGCGACGATCAGATCCGCAGATCGCGGAAGCGCCACGGCCACCAGCGTTTCCGGACCGGCGCCGGCCGCGATCAGGCGCCGCGCGAGGCCGTGGGCCCGGTCCGCGAGTTCGCCGTAGGTGAGGGTGGCGTCGCCGGCGCGCACCGCGATCGCCGTTCGATCGGCGTGCGCGGCCGCCGCGAAACGCGTGGCGATGGTGGTCGTTTCGGCACGGTCGGCGCCGCTCACGGACCATTCGTACAGCGCGCGATGCTGTTCCTCGGCGCTGAGCAACTGGATGTCGCCGACCACGACGGTGTGATCGTGGCTGACCGCGGCCAGTACCTGCTCGAAGCGCCGCGCCAGCTCCGCGATCGTCGCCGCGTCGAAAAGGTCTGTGGCATAGGTTATCTCGACCGACATTCCGCCCGCGCGGCCGTCGTCGTCGATGGCCTCGACCAGCGTGAACTGCAGGTCGAACGCGACCGCCGCCGCGTCGACCGGCTCGGGCGTGACGTGCAGTCCCGGCAGTTCGACCTCGGGCAGGGTGAAGTTCTGGAAGGTCAGCGCCACCTGGAACAGCGGATGGCGGCTCGCGGTGCGGGCCGGCGCCAGCATCTCCACCACCTGCTCGAACGGCACGTCGACCTGTGACAGGGACGAAATATCCTGGGCGCGAACGGTATCGAGCACCGTGTGGAAGTGCTCGCGACTGTCGATCTCGCTGCGCAACACGATGGTGTTGACGAACATGCCGACCATCGGATCCAGCGCGGCCTCGCCACGCCCGGCCACCGGGGTGCCGATCGCGATGTCGGAGGTGCCCGACATCCGCGACAGCAGTACCGCCAGCGCGGCATGCACCGTGCTGAACAGGGTGGTCTCGTGTTTGCGGGCGAGTTCGCCCAGTTCGCTGTGCAGATCGGAGTCGATCTGGAAGTGGTGGCTGCCGCCGCGATACGACGGCGTCGCCGGACGCGGACGGTCGGTGGGCAGTTCCAGCTGTTCCGGCAGCCCGGCCAGGCGGGTGCGCCAGAATTCGCGCTGGCGGGACAGTTCGGATTCCGGATCGGCCGGATCGCCGAGGACCTCCGCCTGCCACAGCGTGTAGTCGCGGTACCGCACCGGCAGGTCCTGCCAGCCGGGTGCGTGCCCGGAGCGGCGTGCGGCGTATGCGGTCGTCACATCGGCGGCCAGGGGGGCCAGGGAAAGGCCGTCGGCGCAGATGTGGTGCAGGACCAGCAGCAGTACGTGATGATCGCCGGACAGCGCGAAAAGCTCGGCGCGCAAGCCGGTCTCGGCGGTGAGATCGAAGTCGGTGGCGCAGATCCCGGCGATGCGCTCGGCCAGCGTCTGCTCGCTCACCGCGGCCACGCGCAACGCCGGGATGTGCGCCGCGGCGGGCTCGACGACCTGCACCGGCCCGTCCGCGGTATCGGGGTAGCGGGTGCGCAGCGTCTCGTGCCGCTCGACGACATCGGCCAGGGCCGCGCGCAGGGCGTCGACATCCAGGTCTCCGCGCAACCGCAGTGCCAGCGGGATGACGTCGACCGCGGCCGCCGCCCGTTCGTCGGCGCGGTAGCGGTTGAGGAACCAGATCCGCCGCTGCGCCGCCGAGAGCGGCACCTGCTCCGGGAGCGTGCGCGCGGTCAGCGGGGCGCGCGCACCGGTACCGGCCAGCAGCTCGGCGCGCGCCGCCAGCTCGGCCACCGTGGTGGCCTCGAACAGCAGGCGAACCGGCAGCTGGGTGTCCAGCGCGGCGCCGATGCGGGCCAGCACCTGGGTGGCGAGCAGCGAATTGCCGCCGAGGTCGAAGAAGTCGTCGTCGCGGCCCACGCGCTCGGCGCCGAGCACCTCCGCGAAGACCTCGGCGACAACGGCTTCGGCCGCCGTCGCCGGTGCGTGGTATTCGCGCGCCTGCCAGACCGGATCGGGCAGGGCGCCGCGGTCCAGCTTGCCGGAGCCGTTGAGCGGGAACGCCTCGAGGACGACGTACGCCGCCGGGAGCATATAGGCCGGCAGTCGCCGCGCCAGTGCGGCCTTCACCGCGTCGACATCGATGCCGGCGCCCTCGGCGGGCAGCAGGTACGCGACCAGCCGGTCGCCGGTCTGCGGGTCGGGGCGGACGACCACCACGGCACGATCGATCTCCGGCACCGCGGTGAGCGCCGCTTCGATCTCACCCAATTCGATGCGCAGGCCACGCACCTTGACCTGAAAGTCGATGCGGCCCAAGTACTCCAGTTCACCGCGAGGATTCCACGCGACCAGGTCGCCGGTGCGGTAGAGCCGCTCCCCGGCGCCGAACGGATCGGCCACGAAACGCTCGGCGGTGATGTCGGGGCGCCCGACGTACCCTTCGGCCAGCTGCGAGCCGGCCAGATACAGCTCACCGGCGACGCCGACCGGCACCGGGCGCAACCGCGCGTCCAGTACGTACAGCCGGGTGTTGAACACCGGGCGGCCGATCGGCACGGCCGTGGTGTCGGTGTCGACGACCTCGTGGTGAGTGACGTCGACCGCGGCCTCGGTCGGCCCGTAGAGGTTGTGCAGTCGCGCGCCGGTCGCCGCCCGCACGCGCTGCGCGACCTCCGCCGGCAGCGCCTCACCGGAGGCGAACACCGTCCGGAGTGACCCCGGCCGCGCGTGCGCGAGGAACACCGCGAGCATCGAGGGCACGAAATGCGCTACCGAAACATGTTCGGCGCGAATCACTTCGGCGAGGTAGGCGGGGTCGCGAT
Organism: Nocardia aobensis NBRC 100429; assembly: GCF_000308375.1. GTDB lineage: Bacteria > Actinomycetota > Actinomycetes > Mycobacteriales > Mycobacteriaceae > Nocardia > Nocardia aobensis. The sequence continues at coordinate 7,407 of NZ_BAFQ01000182.1, forward strand.
GGCCGTCGGGCCGGGCCACCACGAGCCGGGCGCCGACCTGCAACGGCCAGAAGAACTCCCACACCGACACATCGAAGGTCGCCGGAGTCTTCTGCAGTACGACATCGCAGGCGGTCAGTTCGTATTCCGACTGCATCCACACCAGCCGGTTCACGATCGCCCGGTGACTCACCGCCACACCCTTGGGCCGGCCCGTCGACCCGGAGGTGAACAGGACGTAGGCGGGATGGCCGGGCAGCAGCGGTCGCAGGCGGTCGGCGTCGGTGAGCGGCGCCGACGAGTAGTCGCCGGTGTCGAACAGGTCGATGTCCAGGATGGCGCAGTGACTGACCAGACCGCTGGTATCGAGATCGAGTCCGTCGGTGGAGCGGGTCAGGACGCACACCGGTCGCGCGGTGCGCAGGACGTCACCGGTGCGGTGGGCCGGGTGGTCGGGGTCGAGCGGTACGTAGGCCGCGCCCGCGGCGACCACCGCGTACATGGCGACCACCAGGTCGTCGCTGCGGCGGATACCCAGTGCCACGGTGCGCCCGGGGCCGACGCCGATCGACACCAGCAGCCGCGCCAATCGATTCACCCGCGCCGCGATCTCGGCGTAGGTCCATTGGGTGCCCTCGAAACGCACGGCGACGGCGTCCGGGCTGCGGCGCGCCCGCTCGGCGAACAGATCGGCCAGCGTGGTCGCCGGCACCTCGTGCGCGGTGTCGTTCCACGTCACCAGGGTCTGTTCGCGTTCGGCTGCCGACATCGGTTCGATATCGCCGACCGGCCGTTCCGGCTGCGCGACCAAGGCTTCGAGTACCAGCCGGAACCGGCGCGCGAATCCCGCGATCGTGGGCTCGTCGAACAGGTCCGTCGCATATTCGAAGACCGCTGCCAGGCTGCCGTCGGCCTGTTCCTCGGCGGTCAGGTGCAGGTCGAATTTGGCTGTGCCGGAATCGAGTTCGAGTGTCCTCGCGCGCAGGCCGGGCAGCCGCGGTGCACCGGCGGCGGCCTGGCGCAGATCCAGCATCACCTGGAACAGCGGATGCCGGGCCGCCGAACGCATCGGGTTCAGCACCTCGACCAGACGCTCGAACGGGACGTCGCGGTGGGCGAAGGCGCGCAGGTCGCCGTCGCGCACCGTGTCGAGCAGTGCGGCGAACGAGGACTCGGGCGCGACGTCGGCGCGCAGCACCAGCGTATTGACGAACATGCCGACCAGATCGTCGAGCGCGGCCTCACCCCGCCCGGCGATCGGCGTACCGATCGCGATATCGCGCTGCCCGGACAGTTTCGCCAGGACCACCGCGAAGGCGGCGTGCAGCGCCATGAAGAAGGTGGCGCCGGTCCGCTCGGCGTGGGTCCGCAGCGCGGAGACGGTCTCGGCGGGCAGCGCGAAGCGGTACCGGGCACCGCGGCCCGTCGCCGTCGCCGGCCGCGGCCGATCGCCCGGCAGGGCCAGCACATCGGGCAGTCCCGCCAGTTCGGCTGCCCAGAACCGGATCTGCTCGGCGATGGGCGAATTCGGATCGTCTTCGGAGCCCAGCACGGCCCGCTGCCAGAGCGCGTAGTCGGCGTACTGCACCGGCAGCGCCGGCCACTGCGGTGCCCGACCCGCCGTACGCGCGGCGTAAGCCTGCATCAGATCCCGCGTCAGCGGCGCGATCGACCAGCCGTCCGCCGCGATGTGGTGAATCGAGACGACGAGTACGTGCACGTCGGCGGCGCAGCGCAGCAGTGCCGTCCGGATCGGCGCCTGATCGCGCACCACGAAGGCGACGGCCGCCTCGGCCCGCAGACGCTGCGCGAATTCGTCCTCGCGCACCGGCTGCGGCGTCAGGTCGATCACCACGTCCGCCGGATCGAGCACGTCCTGGAAGGGCACCCCGTCGACGGCGGGATAGCGGGTCCGCAGGGCCTCGTGCCGTGCCAGCACATCGCGCACCGCCGCGGCGAGTGCGGTGATGTCCAACGTCCCGTGCAGCCGGATGGCGGTGGTCAGATTGTCGACCGCCGATTCGGTGTCGAACTGGTTGCGGAACCACATGCGCTGCTGCGCGTAGGACAGCGGCAGCGATTGCGGCCGCGGCCCGGCGATCAGCGCGAGGTGGCGGCGCGGGGCCGAATCCCGCAGTCGCCGAGCGAGTTTCGCGACGCCCGGATTCTCGAACAGCAGGCGCACCGGGACCTCGCGGTCCAGCGTCTCGGCCAGCCGTGCCGAAACCTGGGTGGCCACCAGCGAATTGCCGCCGAGGGCGAAGAAGTCGTCGTCGAGTCCGACCTGTTCGGCACCCAGCACACCGGCGAAGACCGCCGCGACCGCCTTCTCCTCGGCGCTCTCCGGCGCCCGGAACCGTTCGGCGGCCAGCACGGGATCGGGCAGGGCCGCGCGATCGAGTTTGCCGGAGGCCGTGAGCGGCATGGCCGCCAGCGCGACGTACACGCTCGGCACCATGTACGAGGGCAACCGATCCCGCAGCCGGCTCTCGGCGAGGGTCTGCGGATCGCCGTCGCACACGACATACGCCACCAGCAGATCACCGGCCCGATGCCGGTACACCCGCACCGCGGCGGCGTCGATACCCGGCGTGGCCAGCAGGGCCGCCTCGATCTCGCCCAATTCGATACGCTGGCCCCGCACCTTCACCTGGAAGTCGCTGCGCCCCAGATATTCCAGTTCCCCGGTGCGCAGACGGCGTACCAGGTCACCGGTGCGGTACATGCGTGCGCCGGCGGGTCCGAACGGATCGGCCACGAATCGCTGGGCGGTCGCGCCGGTCCGCCCCTGGTAACCGCGGGCGACCTGCGCACCGGACAGATACAGCTCGCCGATCACCAGATCGGGGACCGGCCGCAATTGCCTGTCGAGCACCAGAATACGACTGTCGCGCACCGGTTTACCGATCGGCGCCGGGCCGGTGTGGCCGGGGGTGATCGGGGCGTGGGTGGCGTGCACGGTGAATTCCGTAGGCCCGTACAGATTGTGTACCGCGGCATCGCTCACCGCGGCGAACGCGCGCACCGCCGCACCGTTGAGCGCCTCCCCGGCGACGAGAACACAACGCAGCGTGCGAATATCGGCCGGCGCCACGGTGGTCGCGAAGGTCGCCAGCATCGACGGTACGAACGAGGTCATGGTCACGGCGTGCCGGGCGATCGTCGCCGCCAGATAGGCGGTGTCTCGGTGCCCGTCCGGGGTGGCCACCACGAGCCGCGCTCCGCTGCTCAGCGGCGCGAACAGCTCCCACACCGAGACGTCGAAGGTGGCCGGGGTCTTGAACAGCACCACGTCCCGCTCGCCGATTCCGTACTCGGCGGTGATCCATGCGATCTGGTTGTCGAGCGAACTACGCTGGACGGCAACACCTTTCGGTGCCCCGGTGGACCCGGAGGTGAAGATGACGTACGCGGTGGCGGCCGAGCGCACCGGGGCGAGCCGGTCGGCGTCGGTGAGCGGGCGATCGGACAGGCCGTCCAATTCGAGCGCATCGATCGCGATCTGCCGGACGTCGAGATCGGGCGAGTCACCTGCGGTCAGCATGCACACCGGCGCGGCGGTCTCGGCCATCTGCCGCAATCGGGCGGTCGGCTGATCCGGGTCGACCGGCACGTACGCACCGCCGGCGGCCAGTACGGCGTAGGCGCCGATCACCAGCTCGGCGGACCGGCGCATACCCAGGACGACCAGCGATTCCGGGCCGACGCCCGCGCCGACGAGATGCCGCGCCAGGCGGTTGATCCGGGCCGACAGCTCGGCATAGGTGTAGTGCCGCTCGCCGTCGACCACTGCGACCGCGTCGGGTCGCAGGAGCACCTGCCGCTCGAATGCGGTGAGCACGCCGGGGGCGGATTCCTCGGCGCCGCGACGGCCGGATTCGATCGCGCGCCGCAGCTCGGCCGCATCGAGCAGCGGCAGCTGCCCCACCGCGCGGGTGGGCTCGGCGACCGCATGGGCGAGCAGTTGCCGCCACCATCGCGCATAGCCCGCGATGGTGTCCGGCTCGAAAAGATCTGTGGCGTAGGTGAACTCCGCCGTGATCCCCGCCGGTGCCGGACCTTCCCCGGGACCGGCACCGGCGAAGCTTTCGGTGACCGTCAGTTGAAGGTCGAACTTGGTCACCGCCGTGTCCAGGGTACTCGTCCGCACGGACAATCCGGGTAACTCGACGGCGATGTCCTGAGTGTCGGCCACACCCAGCATCACCTGGAACAACGGATGCCGGGCCTGCGATCGGACCGGATTGAGCGCCTCCACCAACTGTTCGAAGGGCAGATCGGCGTGGGCGAAGGCACCCAGGTCCACGGCCCGGACCCGTTGCAGCAGAGCGGTGAACGGTTCGTCGGCCGCCACTCGGGTGCGCAGCACCAGCGTGTTGACGAACATGCCGATCAGATCGTCGAGTTCGCGGTGACCGCGACCGGCGACCGGGGTTCCGATCACGATGTCCTCACCACCCGAGACGCGTGCGAGCAGCGCGGCCAGCGCGCCGTGCAGCACCATGAAGGTCGAAACGCCCTGGGCGCGGGCGAGTTCGGCGATCGCCGCGTGCAGGTGCGCGGGCAGGTCGAAGCGGTAGGTGGCACCCCGGCCGCCGGCCACCGCGGGCCGCGGCCGATCGGCGGGCAGGTCCAGCTGGTCGGGAATTCCCGCCAGCGTGTGCGACCAGTAGCCGAGCTGCTGGGCGGCCAGGGAATCGGGATCTTCGGAATCACCCAGCCGATCCCGTTGCCACAGTGCGTAATCGGCGTACTGCACCGCCGGCGGCGTCTCGACGGCGTCGACTCCCGACCGGCGCAGGGTGTAGGCCGCGGCCACATCCCGCGCCAGCACCGGCAGCGACAGTCCGTCCGCGGCGATGTGGTGCAGCACGATCGCCAACGCGACATCGTCGGCGGACAGCTCGAAAATCACCGCACGCAACGGGATTTCGGCGGCCAGATCGAAGCCGCGCGCGGCCAGCCGGGCCAGCTCGGCGTCGAGCCCCTCCGCGGCAACGGTTTCCACCGCGAAGGTTTCCGGGCCCACGTGCTCGGCGGGAAGAATATGCTGCCGCGCCACGAGGTCGTCGTCCGCGGGAAAGACCGTGCGCAGCACCTCGTGCCGGGCCACCACATCGGCGAGGGCCGAGCGCAGGGCATCGGTATCGACCGCACCGGTCATCCGGACCACGAACGGCATGTTGTAGCCGGCGCTGTCCTGCTCGAACCGGTTGAGGAACCAGATGCGCTGCTGCGCGGGCGAGAGCGGCAGCACCCGCGGACGCGGCCCCGCGACCGGACCCGCGCTCTCGTGCATGTCCTCGGTTTCGAAGGCGCGGTCGATCAGCTCGGCGAGCGCCTCGACCGTGGTGGCCTCGAACAGTTCCCGCACACCGAGGGCGCAGCCGAGATCGGCGTTCAGTCGCGCCGCCACCTGCGTCGCGACCAGCGAATTGCCACCCAGGGCGAAGAAATCGTCGTCGAGTCCGATGCGTTCACGGCCGAGCACCTCACCGAACACCTCGGCGACGGCCCGTTCCGAGACCGACTGCGGCCGGCGGTACCGTCCGGCGGTCCGCTCGGGCGCGGGCAGCGCGGCCCGATCGAGTTTGCCGGAGGCGTTGACCGGCAGCGATGCGAGCATCACATAGGCCGCCGGCGCCATATAACCGGGCAATTCCCGCGTGGCCGCGCTGCGCACCCGCGCCACGTCGACCGCGCCGGCGGTGGTTTCGACCAGATAGGCGACCAGTTGCGCACCGGTCCCGGCATCGTCGCGCACCACGACCACCGCGCGCGCGACCCCGGGCACCGCGCCGAGCACCGCTTCGATCTCGCCGAGTTCGATCCGCAGTCCGCGCAGCTTGACCTGGAAATCGGTGCGGCCGAGATAGTCGAGTTCGCCGTCGGCGGTCCAGCGGACCAGGTCCCCGGTGCGATACATCCGTGCCCCGGGGCCGGCCTCCGATTCACTGTCCGCGAACGGATCGGCGACGAACCGTTCGGCGGTCAGCTCCGGCCTCCCGACGTAGCCCCGGGCGAGCTGAACCCCCGACAGATACAGCTCACCCGGAACGCCGACGGGCACCGGCCGTAACCGTGCGTCGAGCACGTACAGCCGGGTGTTGAAGACCGGTGCGCCGATCGGCACACCGGTGGTATCGAGCGGGCCCACCTGATGCGCGGTGACATCGACCGCCGCCTCGGTGGGACCGTACAGATTGTGCAGCCGCGCGCGCGGCGCGACGGCGAGCAGTCGCTGCGCCAGCGGCCCGGGCAACGCCTCACCCGATGCGAACACCGCCCGCAGCGAGCCCAACGCGGAGCCGTCGACCACGCCGCCGAGGAACGCGGCGAGCATCGAGGGCACGAAATGCGCGATGGTGACGCCGAATTCGGCGATCGCCGCACGCAGATAGGCCGGATCGCGATGCCCGTCGGGCGAGGCCAGCACCAGGCTCGCCCCGGCCTGCAACGGCCAGAAGAACTCCCACACCGACACGTCGAAGGTGGCCGGGGTCTTCTGCAATACGACGTCGGCGGCGGTGAGCCGGTAGGCGCTCTGCATCCAGACCAGCCGGTTGACGATCGCGGCGTGGGGGACCGCGACGCCCTTCGGCCGTCCGGTGGAGCCCGAGGTGAAGATGACGTACGCGGGATGCTGCGGCCGCAGCGGCGAGACGCGCTCGGCGTCGGTAACCGGCCGATCGGACAGCGCCGACAGGTCCAGTGCGTCGATGTCGATCCATCGGGTGTCGCCGTCACCGTGATCGGCGACGGTGGTCAGCACGCAGACCGGCTTCGCGGTCTCGAGCACGTACCCGATGCGTTCGGCGGGATGATCGGGGTCCAGCGGCACATACGCCGCACCGGCCGCCAGCACCGCGTACATCGCGACCACGAGCTCCGGTGAACGCCGAATATGCAGTGCCACCGTGGTTTCCGGCCCGGCGCCGCGCGCGATCAGGTGGCGCGCGAGCCGGTTGACCTCGGCCGCGAATCCGGCGTAGCCGAGGGTCCGCGTGCCGCGCAGTGCGACGGCCTCCGGGGTCCGCGCGACCTGACGCTCGAACATCGACACCAGGGTCGCGTCCGCCCCCGCCGACTCGGTGATGTCCACCTCGGTGGCATTCCAGATCCGGAGGCTGACCTCGCGCTCCAGATCGGTGGTGACCGCCACCGACGACAGCGGCCGCTCGGGATCGAGGTCGACCAGCCGCTCGAGGAACCGGACGAAGCGCGCGTGATGGCGGGCGATGTCGTCGGCGCCGTACAGATTCGGGTTGGCCTCGAAGTCCACGTGCACACGGTCGCTGTCGCCGTAGTAGACGTTGAGGCTCATATCCTCGACCGGCCCGGTCGAGAGCACGTGATAGCGGCCGGCGGTATCGCCCAGGGTCAGATCGCTGCGGAACAGCATGATGTTGGCCAGCGGCCCGAACAGCGCGCGCCGGGTGGCCAGGCCTTCCATTCCGGCGTCGCGGCGGATGTCCTCGTGCCGGTAGCGCTGATGCCGCAGGGCACCGGCGACCTCGACCCGGGTCTGTTGCAGCAGCTGCGCCCAGGTGGCGTCGCCGACCTGCAGCCGCAGCGGGACGATATTGGAGAGCATGCCGGCCGAACGCCGCATCACCGCGGTCGTGCGGGCGGTGACCGGCAGGCTCAGCACCGCCTCGTCGCGTCCGGTCAGCCGGGCCAGATAAGCCGCGAAGGCCGCGAGCAATACCACCGCCGCGCTCGAATCATGCGCTGTCGCAAGGTCGTTCATCCGGGTGACGACCTTGTCCGGCAGGCGGCGGCCGTGCACCAGATTCCCGGCCGCACGGGGTGCGGTGCGGCCGTTGAGGGTGGTCGCGCCGTCCAGATCGCGGACCCGCTCACCCCAGTACTGCCGGTCCGAGCCGAATCGGGTGCTGTCGCGGTAGCCGTATTCGCCCTCCACCAGCGATTCGAGGCTGCCCGCCTTGGCCGGTTCGGGTTCGACGCCGCGCAGTTCGGCGGTGTAGCGCTCGGCGACGCGCATGGTGTTGGTCAGGGCGCCGAATCCGTCGAGAACGATGTGGTGGGCGCGCAGATACCAGAACCATCGCCGTTCGCCGACCCGCAGCACGGCCCCGGCGAACAGCCGGTCCGTCAGCAGATCCACCGGTCGCGTGTAGTCCGCGCGCATCCAGTCGTGGGCGGCGGCGACCGGATCGGGAGTATCACGCAGATCGACCGGCACGATGTCGACGGGAAGCCGCGGGTCCACGCACTGATACGGCTCGCCGTCGGTTTCGCCGAGCCGCACCACCGTGGACCCGAACTCCCGTGCCGCGTCGACCGAGACCTTTTGCAGGACTTCGACATCGAGGTCGCCGTGCACGTCGACGTACTGGGCGATATTGATCGGAGTTCCCGGGTCGAGCAGCTGGGCGTACCAGACTCCGAGCTGCGCCGGTGTCAACGGGAACGGCGACGGATCCGACGTGGTCTCGGCACCGTGACTTTCCCCCGGACCGAATCCGCTCAACTCCGAACCCTGCACCAGAGCCTCCTCGATTGACGAAATACCCAGCGACCGAACGCTTTTCGTGCAGCACGAAATAAGCCCCGGGCCTCGCGTGACGACGCGGACCCTGGCTTTGCCACGGTTGGTTCGGCGAATACACCTCACGCGATCGCGAAGGTGTGAAAGAGCGAAATGGTTTGTGTCTCAGTAATTTCGGTGAACCGGTGCGGTCACCAACTCATCCTCGAACTCGACTTCCTCCAACATCGCGGCCCCGAGCTCCCGCGGCCTCATCTCCTGCATCGGCCGGTGGCGGCTTACGCCACCGATGCAGCGAACACTAGGCCGAAGACTAATAAAAAGGAACGAGATCCTTCAAAAAAACTCGGACTAGCGTCCAATTCGGTCGATATCCGGGCAGAGATGTGCCCGAAACCACACTGTGACCTGTTTGTGTGAGTCAGGACACTTTCAGACGCGGAGCCTACGAGCCGAAACGTTGCATCTGCGTTGCATCGGCGCCCATCCGCCGGTCGAGCACCCGAATTTTGGCCTCGATCTGGGCATACAGAGCAGAATCGCGATCCGCGGTGGCTCGATACGCCACCCACGCGGCGGCATCGTCACGGCCCTCGGCGCCCGAGGTCCACCGGCTCAGCACCGCAGCGTCACCGGAACGTAACACCGCGGTCCGCAGCCGCACCCGCAATTCATCGCGGATGTCTATAACTCCGGGAGCGGTCGAACGGGGCAGCACCGGTCCGGTGTAATGGCGGACCGCACTGTGCACATCCCCCGAATCCAGCGCCGCGCGCAGCGCCTCCACATCCGTGGACACCGGCACCCGCAACCGATACGGGCGCGAACCGAAGACGTCCGGGCCGACCACCGAGCGCAGCCGCGACATGGCGGCCCGGATGGTGGCGTTGTCGAGGTCGGTGTCGTCGAGCAGCAGTGCCAGATGATCGGCGGACAGACCTTCGGCATGTTCGGCCAGCAACAGCAGGATCTCGGCATGCCGCTGCGACAACGCGATACGCTCGCCGTCGACCGACAGCTGCGGCTGGCCCAGACCCAGCACCTCCAGCGCCAGCCGGCCGGCGGTCCGCTGCGACGACGAATGATCCACGGGCGCACGACGATCCGCGCCGCGCTGTTCGGTGCGCACGGCCGCGAGCACCAGATCCATCTCCGCCGCGGTCGCGGCGGCCTTCACCAATGCCAGTATCTCCGGGCGGGCGACGCGCACGCCGCCGGCGATCATCAGCACGCCGACCAACCGGCCGTCCGGATCGTGCACGGGCGCGGCCGCTCCCGTGAGCTGATGCATCCGGTGCAGGAAATGTTCCGGGCCGTGGATCCAGGTGGCGCGGCCGGTACGAACCACCAGTCCGACCGCATTCGTACCGATGCGGCGTTCGGACAGATCGTCGCCCTCGCGCAGGCCGACCTCGGCGGCGGCCTCGACCCGGTCGGGATTGCCGTGCACCGAGAGCACCCGGCCGAACTGGTCGGCGACAACCACGATCAGCCCGATACCGGTGGCGTCCTGCAGCAGCAACTTGTCGACCAGTGGCATCACCGTGGCAATCGGATGGTTGTCGCGGTAGCGCTGCAGATCGGCGCCGCGCAGACCGCGGCCGTCGAGTACGTCCATGGGATCGACCCCGCCGCGCACACTGCGCAGCCAGGACTCCAGAACCAGCGGACGCAGCAATCCGGGCAGCTGATTGAGCTGATCACCCCCGACACTGAGGTAACCGTGGGCCTGAGCGGCATAGGCTTCCAGCGCACCGAGCTGTGTCCCGGGTTCGACCCTGCCCTCGGGACGGTTATCGCCTGTGAGATTGCTGACCATTTGCCTTTCTTTCCCGTCCCACACTGTACCGGCGGGTCAGGAAGGGCATGGGCGAAGCATACGGTTTGTCCGACAGGTCACACCGGCGCCGGATCGCCACGAAATGTGAGGTAGACGGCATATCAGGGCCACATGTGACCCCGGCCATCAATGCCGCGGAACGGCCGGGCGCAGCGCGGCCACATTGCGCGCACGCAGCGCGCCCGACCAGAGGCCGGTTCCGTAGGCGAGGTCGTCGAGCCGCTTGCACATCAGATATCGCACCGGATCCAGGCCGCCGGCATCGCGATGGGTGAACCAGTCGGCCAGTCCGTCGGCGAGCGCCAGCGCCACCGCGAGCCGGCGGATACGCCGGGAGGCGATCATCGCCAGCACCGTCACCGGCCAGTAGTGCCGGCACAGGGCCGAGACGATCCGCCATACCCCGGCGGAGAAACCGCGGGCCAGATGGATGGCCGCCACCCGCGTCGGATTGTCGAGTTCCGCGAATACCCGCCGCAGCCGGATCAGCGCGGCGAGCAGCGTGGCGAGCCCGCCCAGGATTCCGGCACGCGACGCGGTGGCCAGCAGCGCGGTCGCGGCGATGGTCCAGAACGGCACGGACAGCGGAGCGACCATCCCGGCGTGGCGGCGGGCCAGCGGCGCCGCACTCGCGCCGTGAGAGACCTTGCGGCAGAACCACTTACCGAACGAGGCCGGTTGATCGCAGGCGACGTGCGCGGCCGGCTCGTACCGCAGCCGCCAGCCGGCGCGCTCGAGCCGCCAGCACAGATCGACATCGGCGGCCGAGCGCATCTGCTCGTCGAATCCCCCTTCGGCCAGCAGTGCGTGGCGCCGCACCAGCAGTGCCGCGCCCGGCGCGTACGACACCGAGCCACGCGAGCTGACCGCGGTTTCCCGGCGGCCGAAATCCAGGGACGACCGCGCGCTCTCGTAGCGGCCGAGCACACTGGCATCCGGCTCGCGCGCCACGATGCGCGGAGCGACCAGGGCGACCTCGGGATCGCTGAAATGTCCGAGCATCACCTCCAGCCAACCCGCGCGCGGGACTACGTCGGAATCCAGGAATGCGACGAATTCCGTTGTCGCCGCCCGCAGTCCGGCATTGCGCGCGGCGACCACGCCCTGTCGCGAATCGTGGCGCAGCACGGTGACGCGGCAACGTCCCCCGGTGCGCGGAATGCGGACGGGCCGGTCGGAACCGTCGTCCACGACCACCACACTGTGCCCGCGCAGGGTCGACAGCAGCCGCTGCAGCCCCGCGGCGTCGTTGCAATGCGGCACCACGACCGTGACCTCTTCGGGCGAGGGCAGCAGGCGCGGACGCGGGTTGGCCACCCCGGAGTCGAGCAGCCGTCTGGCAACCACCGCGGACTGGGGATCCGTCACTTCGAGATACCCGTCACCGATCAGGGCGGCCGCTTCCGGAGCAAGTTTCAGCAACCTCGTCGGCGAGCCGCCGACCAAGAGCCGTCCACCGGAATAGGTGCGCACCCGAGGATCGATTCGCACCCCGAACCCGTCGGGCAGTCGATCATGGCGCATTCCAAGAATGCTATGCGCTAACCGCCCGCCGGGCATCCCGTGTCGAAAAAAACGGATCGAATTCGATACGAAACCGGCGGCAACGCACCGGCTCCGGCGTTGCGCGGGTGTCAATGACCATCGACGCTATCTAGCTATCTCACGGCAACATTCACTTCATGATCAACGAGATCCCGCGCGGGACGCGGTAGTTCATCTCCGGCTACTACCGCGTGACGTGCGGCGTCGCGGTGTGCGCCGATCTCCTCCACGTACCGGGCCGCCACCACGAACGCGCACTCTAGACTGCGGAAGGCAAGCACGTTGAACAGCAGATGACGGGTGGCCGTCGGGCGGGCTGCGCAGGTCTAGAGGTGGCATGGGAGTCGGACGGATGCAGACGAGCGGGGGCGGCAACACACTCTCGGAAGCCGAGATAGTCGAGGCCGCATTGCGTGTGGTGCGCGCCGACGGCGTGGAGAAGCTGTCGATGCGCCGGCTCTCCCGCGAACTCGGCGTTTCGCCGATGGCGCCCTACTACTACGTCGCCGACAAGCGCGAACTGCTGGATCTGGTGGCCAGCGCGGCCCTCACCGGAGTGCGGACTCCACCGCCGGAATTCGGCACCTGGCAGCAGCGCCTGCGCGAACTCATCGATCAGATCGACGAGAAGCTGCGCAAACACCCTGGCCTGGGTGATGTGCTGATCGAACAGACGCTGGGCAAACAGCTCGATCTGATCGCCGCTGTGATGGAAATCCTGTCCGATGCGGGGTTCGAGGATCGCAATGTGCTCGCCGCCTATGCCACCATTCACACGTATCTGTTCGGCCGCGCCCGGGTCAATCCGCGGGACCGATCCGCGCTGCACGACATGCCGCTTCCCGAAGCCGTCGAGCGGGCCGTCAAGCACATGGGCGACCTGCGCGGAAAATACTCCTACGACTTCGGCATGGATGTGCTGATCGCGGGGCTCGAGGCCCAGCTTGTCCGGCAGCGGGACGGCCACGTATCATAAATTAGAACACGTTCTAGTTTGCCCGCTCCAGCGCCCGGCCCCGAGAGGACACCATGACCACCGCCGATCCCGTCGTACCGCACAGCTCACGTTCGGCCGTGCTGCGGGTCGCCGCTGTCGTCAACGAGACGGCCGACGCCTGTTCGCTGGTCTTCGACGTGCCCGAAGATCTGCGCGAGCGCTTCGCCTATCAGCCCGGCCAGTTCCTGACGCTGCGCATCCCGAGCGAGCGCACCGGTTCGGTCGCGCGCTGCTATTCGCTGGCCAGCTCGCCGCACACCGATGTGCGGCCGAAGGTCACCGTGAAGCGCACGATCGACGGATACGCGTCGAACTGGGTGTGCGACAACGTCAAAGCCGGTGACGAGATCGAGGTGCTGCCGCCCTCCGGCGTCTTCACACCGAAGGATCTGGACGAGGATCTGCTGCTGTTCGCGGCCGGCAGCGGTGTCACCCCGGTGATGTCGATCCTGAAGTCGGCTCTGGCCCGCGGCAACGGCCGGATCGTGCTGGTCTACGCCAACCGCGATCCGGAATCGGTCATCTTCGCCGACGAACTGCGCGAACTCACCGACAAGAATCCGCAGCGGCTCGTGGTGGTGCACTGGCTGGAGACGCTGCAGGGTCTGCCCACCGCCGACGGACTGGCCGCGCTGTGCACCCCGTACACCGGTTTCCGCGCCTTCATGTGCGGGCCGAAGGCGTTCATGGACCGGGTGCACGACGCACTGGCCCAGCTGGAGGTGCCGCGCAACCGCACCCACGCCGAGGTCTTCAATTCGCTGTCCGGCGATCCGTTCGCCGCCGGCGCCCCGGTCGAGGTCAGCGAGGAGGACGCCGCCGACGCGGCCACCGTGGAGGTCGAACTCGACGGCGAAACCCATTCCATGCAGTGGCCGCGCCGCCAGACCCTGGTCGACATCATGCTCGCCAAGGGTCTGGACGTGCCGTACTCCTGCCAGGAGGGCGAATGCGGCTCCTGCGCCTGCACGGTGCTGGAAGGCAAAGTGGAGATGGACAATTCGGAGATTCTCGATCCGGAGGACATCGAAGCCGGATACATCCTCGGCTGCCAGGCGCATCCGGTCACCGATCATCTGAAGATCCAGTTCTGAGGACCGTCGCCGCCGTGGCCGGCCTGCGGACCGGGCACGGCGGGCGGACCTACGGCGACCGCCGTTGCGCCCGATAGGCCGCGCGCGCCTCGGCTTCCAGATGCTCGGTGGCGTAACTCAGCGCCGTGCGGCCCATATCGTGGGCACGTCGATCCAGGAAATCGGTGAGCAGCGCGCGGTCCACCCGTTTGCCGACTTCCCGCAGCATCCAGCCCACCGCCTTCTGAATCAGGTCGCGCCGATCGTCGAGCAGCCGTTCACACAGGGCGAAGGTGGTCGAGGCGTCGCCGGCCTTGATGAACGCGAAGGTCGTCAGCAGCGCGACCCGGCGTTCCCACAGCGAATCCGACTGGGCCAATTCGTCGAGCAGATCCCGCGGCCGTCCCAGTAACCACGGGCCCAGGATGTTCTCGGCCGATACGTCGACCAGATCCCAATTGTTCACGCGCCCGCCCCGCACCGCCGCCAGATACATGTCGACGATTTCCTGTTGTGCGGCACCGTCGTACGTGCGCGGTTTCCCCGCCTTCGCCATCGCGTTGTTCGCGATCACCAGCGCCGCGAGCCGATGCTCGTGCACCGGACTCCGCAAAAGTTCGGCTATCTCCGAAATCGGCAGGGCGGAAAATGCTTTCGCGACCTTGCGGGTCTGCGGCACGGGGACTCCGATGAAGACGTCGCCCTCGCCGTAGTCCCCGGGCCCGGTTTTGAAGAACCGCCGCAACTCGACGGCGCGCTCGGGATCACCCAATTCGTCCACGGCACGCGCGACATCGGCGGCGGTCGGCGCGGAGGTCATGCCCGAACTCCGCCGAAACGGCCGGGCGCCGCGAGCTGCTCATCGGGAAAACGCGCAACGGTCATGTACGGCAGTATCACTCACCGCGCACCCTTTTCCCGATGACAACGCGTCCGGCCGGCACGCGCCCGGCATCACTTGGCGAAGGTGCGCTCCGCCCGTGCCGGTGCGTGTGCGGACACCGCCCCCGCGGGGATGACGATGCGCCAGCTCGGTTGTTTGCGCACCGGGAACGGCGGGAGTTCGGCGGCGCTCGGTGCGGGCTCGTGCCGCTCGGCGGTGATGTCCCCGAATTCGACGACGGGCGCCGGTGGTGCCGCCGCTTCGTTCGGCGCCGCGTGGGCAGCACTCGGCGCGAGTTGCCCTGCGGTCGGTGCCAGATGAGATGCGGCCGGTGCCAGGTCAGGTGCCGTCGGCTTGAGTTGCGGTGCTGCCGGTATCGGGTGGGGCGCAACGGGTGCCGCAGGCGGTGTGTACGTCCGTTGCCGGGTCCGTGCGGTCGGCGCCGAGAAGTGTGCGGCGTCGACGAGCGTGGTCATCGGCCGGGCGACGGTGCGGGCAACCGGGGTTTCGCGCAGATGGTTGGTCAGCAGGCATGCCGCCGCGCCGAATGCGGTGATCCCGGCGAGCATCGCGGCGATGTCGAGGTGGGCGCCCGCCAGCTGGTGCGCGGCGTGGGCACCACCGAAGAGACCGCGGAGGATGCCGGAGAAACTGCTGTCGTCCGCGACCGCCGCCCGCAGCTCGGATTCCTTGTTGTCGAGATACAGCACGTCCGCGAGAACGAACAGCGCCACGCCGCTCCCCGCGACCGCGGCGGCGGTGGAGAAGATCGCGGCGCGGGTCCGCAGATATGCCGCCGCGGCGAAGATCGTGGCGAGGATAGCGACACAGGTCAGCACCGCCCAGGTGCCGCTGATATCGGTGTTGTGCGGACCCACGCCTCCCCAGTCCTGCTGGGATTCGGTGCCGGCCAGCCGGCCGAAGGCATCCGACCGGATCGCGCCACCCGGCCCGGACGCAGACAACCAGGGCTGGAACAACAGAACGAGAGTCGTGGCACTCAACCCGGCACCGCACAGGTATCCCCACACCGGACGGCGATCACTCGGCGGCGTCGGTAGTGGGCGGTATGACGATTCGGTGTCGCCGGTTCCGGGATGAACATCGCTCCAAGGCGTTCGGGTAGCCATAACTCCGGGTCTGTCTGTTACCGATGCGCCGGCGTCGTGGCGGCCGGCCCGGTAGGGGGTGGGTACGGAAATGCGTCGACGACCGCGCTGTACGTCTGCGAGAACGACGGTAGAACCGCGCCCGGTCGCGGACCACCAGACCTCCCACGAGTGGCTGGGGCGCAGGTCACAGCCCCGCCTCCGATGCTGCGCCACAGCAGCGCGGAGCGGTCGAAAGAACATGTCCCGGAACAGGATTCGTTCAGCGCCACCGGCTTCGGCACGGCGCGGCCGACGGGAGACACGGGCGCAACCGTGACCGGTTCAACACGGTCCGCCCAGTGCCCTCGCGAGACTAGACCGTGGGGCAGGCGCTATCGACCGCCCCGAGCACGCGGCCCGATTCGAAGGCCGCCGCACTCGCGGGCAGTGCACCGGCGCGGCCGCTGTTGTAGACGGTCACCGTGCCGGTCCCGGCCGTCGGCCGGCCCAGCGCGTCGATGCGCCGAAGTGTTTGGCCCGCAACGGCTTCCGCGCTGTCGAACAGCCGGACGCCGGGGGGCAGTGCGGCCACGATGGAATCGAGGACCAGGGGGTAGTGGGTGCAGCCCAGTACGACCGCCTCGGTGCCGGCGGGAGTCTGCTCGGCGGCGCGGGCGATGGCGTGTTCGACGGCCGGGAGATCCCCGCGGTCGATGGCGTCCGCGAGGCCGTGGCACGCCACACCCGTCACATCGGCCTCACCGCCGAAGCGGGCGATGAGATCGGCCTGATAGCGGCTCGCGGTGGTGGCCGCGGTCGCCCACACGGCGACCGACGCGCAGGCCGCGGCGGCGGGTTTGATCGCTGGGACGGTGCCGATCACCGGCACCTGGGGCCCGACCTCGGCCCGCACCTGCTCGAGTGCGGTGACGCTGGCGGTATTGCACGGCAGCACAATGGCCTCCGCGCCGAGCCGCAACGAGCGGCGGGCCGCATCCAGCACCCGATCGATCACCCACTGCTCGGGTTTCGGACCCCACGGCGCACCATCTGGATCCAGTTGCAGCAGCAGATCGAGGTCGGGACGCAACTTGCGCAGCCACGCCCCGGTCGGCAGCAACCCCAGTCCCGAATCGATGAGCGCAACGATCACGCAGCCACTGTATTAGCGTCGCCACGAACCCTTGCGCCCGACCGGGGTATCGGCCGAGTGGTGTTCCCGCGCCCTTCGGTCCGCCCCGGGCGTACGCGTTCAGCTCAGGGGTGCTGCGGACCGGGCGTTGGCGGCGAGTTCGGCGCGCATCTTCATGACCTGCGCGGTGCGTCCGCCACCGACCACAGCGGTCAGGACCCCGCCGTCGAAGTAGTGCGCCAGGAATTTGCGGCCGTCGTCTTCGATCACCCGGATCTCGTCGGCGCCCGCGGGAGTGCCGAGCACCTGGATCTTCAGGTCGTACTGATCACTCCACACGTACGGCACTCGGGCGGCCGCGGGCACGTCACCGCCGAGCAGGGCGGTCGTCAGGAGTCTGGCCTGTTCACCGGCGTTGGTCCAGTGCTCCACACGCTTGTGCCGGCCGTTGTCGTGGCGCCATGCCGCGACATCGCCGACCGCCCACACACCCTCGACCGAGGTGCGCCCCACCTCGTCGGCGAGGACACCCCCACCGGCCTGCGGCTCCGCCAGCGGGATGCCGGATCCGGCCAGCCACTCCGTGATCGGCGCGGAGCCGACACCGATGACGACCAGATCGGCGGCGACCGTACTGCCGTCGGCGAGCGTGGCCCCGGTAACCGCGCCGTCTTCGACCTGCAGTGAGCTCAGTCCGACACCGCAGCGCAGGTCCACGCCCTCGTCGCGGTGCATCCGACCCACCAGGCGCCCGACCGTCTCCCCCAGGGCGGCGGCCAGCGGAGTGGGCTGCGGTTCCACCAGCACGACGTCGACGCCGCGGGAACGGAAGCTCGCCGCCAGCTCGCAGCCGATGAAGCCCGCACCGACCACCAGCGCCCGCCGCGCGGTGGCCAGATTGTCGCGCAGTGCCGCCGCATCCTCGTGCCGGCGCAGGACGTGGACACCCGAGGCCTCGGGCAGACCCGGAATTCGCTTGGGACGCAGACCTGTTGCGATGATCAGCTGTCCGTACTCGAGCACGGAACCGTCGTCGAAGGTCACGGTGCGCGCCGCGGTGTCGACTCCGGTCGCGGCCAGTCCGAGTCGCAGCTCGATGTTCTTCTCGGCGAAGAATTCGGCCGGGCGCAGCGTCGTATCCTCGGTCTCGCCGCGCACGAACTGCTTGGACAGCGGCGGCCGATCGTAGGGCAGGCGCTGCTCGTCACCGACGAGGATCAGTCCGCCCTCGTATCCGGCGCGACGCAATTCCTCCGCGGTGCGCAGGCCCGCCAGACCTGCGCCGACGATCACGATCGGTGCTGTCATCGCTGCGCTCCCGGCTCGATTCCCACTGCTGGCACGTATTGCTGCACCAATCCACCATAAACTAGAACACGTTCTAGACTGTCGTGACGGGCGCCATATCCGACGCGAGTGTAGGAATTTTCCGGGCAGAGTATTGATCGGGCGGTCAATCAGAGTTATACCGAGATCAGAACACAATTCCGCCCCTGAGGAGGCCCCCAATGCTCACCGAAAACCGCACCCTGAGTTTCGTGGCCGTGGCACTGGGCGTCTACACCGCCCTGTCCCCCATCTGGACCGACCACAGCAACCGCGCCATGTGGACCCTGATCGTGCTCGGCGTACTGATCGCCCTGACCGGCCTGCTCCAGTTCACTCGCCCGGGAATCGCCACCACCGATTACGCCATGGGCCTGTTCGGTGTCCTGCTGTTCATTTCCCCGTGGGTGATGAACTACAGCTCCTTCAGCGCGGCGGCGTGGACGGCGTGGATCGTGGGCGTACTGACCGTCGTGGTGGCCCTCGCCGCCCTTCCGCAGGTCTCGGCGCGGATGCATACTGCTCACTGATGCAGAGGCCCACACCCCATCGAGCGGGGCGTCGCCGCAGCCGGAAAGTCGACGGCGACGCCCGTGCTCTGATTCTGGATGCCGCCGAAAGCCTGTTCGCGGCACACGGATTCGACGCGACCGCGACGGCTGCCATAGCCGCCGCGGCCGGCGTTCCGAAGGGGCTGGTCTTCTACTACTTCCCCACCAAGGACTCGATCCTCTCGGCGCTGATGGCCGAGCGGGTTCCCGCCCATCCGATCGACGACATCGCCACGGTGGTCAGCCCCGGCGATCCGGCGACCAGCCTGGTGAACCTCGACGCGGCGCTGAATCTGCGCGACCACCACTCCTCGGTACTGCGCGTGATCATGTGGCGCGAGGCCGATACGCATCCGGATGTGCGAAAACAGGTGCGCCGCATGCGCGATCAACTCCTCGACGTCACCGCCCGGGTACTGCAGGCGAGCGCACCCGGCCAGGTCCAGCCCGGAACTCTGCGCGCCTGCGCGGCCGCATGGGTGTCGGCCATGCTCACCATCGCGAGCACCGACCGGTTGCACGCACTCGACGGATTGACACTCGCCGGCGCCGAGGAGATCACGAACCTCTCCCGGGTCGTCGCGGCCGGTATGAGCAGCCTGGGCTGAGTCGGCGTCACCCGTTCAGCGATCCGGCAGCAGGCCGTCGACCAGCGCGCGCAGACCCTGTTCGTAGGTATCCGCCGCGGTGAGCGCGCTCCACCGGTCGGCCACGGCCGCCAAGCGCGGAAGCTCCTCGGCATCGATATCGGCGAAGACGCGCTCCCGGAACACGGGCCGATCGTCGCCGCGACGCCGGCGAGCCGCGGCGCGGATCAGAATTTCTCCGGCCGTGTAGTACCAGACGCTCCGGTAGGCGTGCACCGCCCGATCGGCATCCAGCCCGGCGTCCATCGCCGCGTCCAGAATCGCCTCGGGATACCAGAGCGCGGCCGGTGAGAGCAGGTCGTCGGCGGTCAGCACCTCGGTGATCCACGGAACCGGGGCCAGGACGTCGTGCATCGCGCGGGCCGCGACGATCAGGCGTTCCCGCGGGTCCTGCGGCAATTGCGGGCGCACCGCACCCGTGGCCACCTCATCGAGCAGGAGCAGCAGCAGCGCGTCCTTGTCCGGTACGTGGTGATAGAGCGCCATCGGCGTCGCGCCGAGTTCGGCGGCCAGGCGCCGCATGGTCAGCGCCTGCACGCCGTGGGTCTCGATCAGCTCGCGCGCGGCGGCCACGATCTGCGCGCGCGACAGCCGCGGCGGACGTCCGGTTCGGGTGCTCACCCGGCCATCTTGACACGAGGTCTCGACAACGAGCAGTGCGGTCGGTTACTTTTTATACATGTATAGAAAGTATTCGCCGGGGTTCGCTCTGGCGGCGATCACGATGGCGCAGTTGATGATTGCGCTGGATATGGCAGTGGTGAACGTGGCGCTGCCCGCCGTTCGCCGGGAGCTGGGGTTCGCACCGATCAATCTGTCGTGGGTGGTGCACGTCTACGCCCTGACCTTCGGCGGATTCCTCCTGCTGGGCGGGCGGGCCGGCGACCTGTTCGGCCGTCGGCGGCTGTTCGCGCTCGGGCTGTGCGGATTCGCCCTCGCCTCGCTGGCCGGTGGGCTGGCCCAGCAGCCGTGGCAATTGATCGCCGCGCGCGCTGTGCAGGGCGTGGCGGCCGCGGCCGTCGCACCGGCGACCCTCGCGATGCTGACCGTCCTGTTCCCGCACGGCCCAGCGCGGGTGCGCGCCTTCGGACTGTGGAGTGCGGCGAACGGCGCCGGTGGCGCGCTGGGCGTATTGCTGGGCGGCATCCTCACCGAATACGCCGGATGGCGGTGGGTGATGCTCGTCAATCTGCCGATCGCCGCGATCGTGCTGGGACTCGGCCTCTTCGGCATCCCGGCCGACCGCCGCGACGGGATGCGCCCACCGCTCGACATCGCCGGGGCGCTCACCGCGACCGGCGGCGCCGGATTGCTCGTTCTCGCCGTTGTCCGTACCGATCGCTACGGGTGGTTCTCGCCCGCGACCGTGGCGACGGTCGTGGCCGCACTGGTACTCCTGGCGGCCTTCGTATGGTTCGAACGGCGGGCCTCGGTGCCGCTGATACGGCTGTCGCTGCTGCGCAACCGGTGGGTCGCCGCGGCGGATCTGTTCATCGCTCTGGCCGCGGCGGGACAGTTTTCTGCCTTCTACTTCGTCTCGCTCTATATGCAGCAGTCGCTCGGAATGTCCGCGGCGGCAACGGGTCTGGCCTTCGTTCCGTTCTCCGCCGGGGTCGTCGCCGGGACCGTGGTCGCGACTCGGCTCGGCCACCGGCGTGCGCCGCGCACCCTGCTGATCTCCGGATCGCTGCTCGCCGCCGCGGGCCTCGGATGGTTCGCCCTGCTGGACGCCGGTGGCGACTTCGCCACCGCGGTACTGGGCCCCTCGCTCGTCACCAGTATCGGCTTCGGCCTGTGCCTGGCGCCGCTCGCGGCCGCGGCGACCACCGGCGTCGCCCCCGCGGAGGCCGGCATGGCATCCGGGCTGATGAACAGTGCCCGCCAGATCGGCGGCGCGATCGGATTGGCCGCCCTGGCCTCGGTCGCCGCCCAGCGCACCGGATCGGCGCAGACGCCCCGGGTCGTCACCGCGGGATATGCGACCGGGCTGGCGATCGGCGCGGTCCTGCTCCTCGCGGCCGGGGTCGTCGCTGCGGTGGTCATGCCGCGGACCACCGGCCGATCCACCTCCACACCCCTGCCCGCCCCGGCTCCGGTCGTGGCCGAATGAAAGGAAACACCATGTCACTCGCACCTGTCGACCTGTTCGCACGCGGGATCCGAATGCTGCCCGACGGCCGGGTTTTCGATGAACAACGCCGCATGTCCGGAGAGGTGGAGGGATGGACCCTGGCGGCCTTCCGGGTGGCCACCGACGCCGACGTCCACGGTGATCACTGGGAAATGCATCCGAGCGGAGAGGAACTGGTGGCGGTGCTCTCGGGCGGGATACAGATATATCTGCGCGAGAGCGGCGACCCGGCGGCATCGGTATCCCTGCGCGCCGGACAGGCGTTCATCGTGCCGCGCGGACGCTGGCATCGAATCGAAGTGGACGAGCCGAGCGAATTGATGTCGCTCACCCTGCGCCGCGGCACCGAACTCGAGAAACGGACGGATTGAGCTGCGGCGCAACGGTGGCGGGACCCGTCGCACACCCCGCGAACTCGCACCCGGAAAGGCGAGCGATAAGAATGGGGTGTATGACGGATCCAGCCAATGCCCGTTTCGGAGAACCCCATACCGCACGAGAGGGGCACCGACTGACCCGCTCCGAGGAGGAGCCGGGTCAGCAGGCGGGCAGCAGCGGACCCGCGCACGGCGGCGCCGAGAAGTTCGGACTGCGCTGGGACAGTGCCGAATTCGGTGAGTCCGGAAAGGGCGAGAGCGTTTTCGGGTCGCCACCGGGCGCCTCGCCGACCGATGTTCCGTCCTATTCACCCGACTACCTCAGCGGCAGCGCGGTTCCGGCGCCTCCTGCCGCACCGCCGCTGCCGGTCCGCGACACGTCGGCCCGCACCGCTATCCCGCCGCTGCCCACCCGAGAACCCGCGCAGCGCAGCATGTTCGCCTCGCCGTTCGATGCGGACTACGAGCGGGGCGCGGGGCAGCCGCAGGGCGATCCCACCTCGGCCGGCGACGAATCCGCTCCCACCTCCAGTTTCGCGGTGAGCGCAGCGGAGATGCCTCCCGTGGATCCGAGATCGGGGGTCCTGGGATCGTCCGCGGCTCCCGGCGAGATCGACACGCCGGAAAAGGCAAGCTGGGCAGACCAACTCGACGCCGGATCACAGGATCCGGAGGACACGGTCCGCCGCATCGCGGAGAGCCTGGGCATCGACCCCGGGCGCCAGAGTCGTTCCCGTAGCGCCGAGAACCAGCCCGCCGAGGCGTCTCCCGCCGAGGCGACTCCTGCCGAGCCGCCGGAGCCGCGTCGGGCCGATTCGGCCGAATCGGATGCCTCGTCCACCGCATCCGTCCCGGCTCCGCCGAAACTGCCGACGCGGCTCCCCACCCCTGCCCACGGCATCGCCCGGACCGAAGCGGCCGATGCCGCAACGGAATCTGCCGCCGCACCGGCGAGCGCAGATGCCCGCCCGGAAGCCACCCGCCGCCCCATCCCCCGGGCCGCCCGGCGGGCACGCGACAACGAGCCCGCCGCCGGTACCGCCGCCTCCCGGCTGTCCGGTGAGATCACCGCGACCACGGCAGCCGAACCCGCGGGCGAGGGCCAGCACGGCACCACGCGCCCCGCGAGCACGGAGTTGCCGGCCACCACAGTCGCGCCGGCCGACGAAGCTGAGCCCCGCCGCACGACGGCGAGCGACGACGAATCGGCGACCGCACGCGCGACATCACCCAGCGGCGAGGCCGCCCCCGCGCCGGCCGCGACGACATCGCCGGCCGGACAACCGGGCGACGACGCCCGTCGGCCCACGACCGCTACGGAATCGCCGACCGACGGCGACCACACCACACACAGCACGCGCGCCGCATCGGTCGCCGACAGCGCGCGAATCGCCGCCGAACACCCTGTCGCCGAGGCGGTTCCGACGACGGACGCCACCACCGAGGAGGACGAGAAGTCGCGCCCCGCGGCTCGGCTTCCGCATCGGCATTCGAACGAGCAGCCCCGATCCGACCACGCCGAAACAACCGGCCCGGCCCATTCCGGCCCGGCAGACGGTACGGACCGAGCCGACTCCGCAGACCCGCAGTCCTGGCAGAACACCGACACGCTGCCGGCGATTCGCAGCCGCGCGGAGAGCGCCGACGCCACCGCGCGCCCGTTCCCCACCCGCAACGGGGCGACGGTGGGACTGCGCTCCGCCCCGAGCACCCTCCTCGAACCGTCCGATACCGACATCCTCCGACGACGCGCAGCGGAAGCCCCTGCGGCGGAATTCGTTCCGACCAGCCGGCACCGGTCGCCCGCGGAGGGAACCAGAGCCGACGACCACCCGGCGACCGAGATGGCGGAAGAGGTTGCCACATCGCATGATTCGGCAATCGACGCCGTTCACGCGGAACCGGCAGCGGGTACCGGCGGCCGCCGAAATCGCCGCGCCACCAGCGATCACCACTCCGGCGACACCCCGACCGACATCGCGTCCCGCACCGGCGTGCCCCCGACCTCCCGGCGCGCGGCCCGCCGCCGAGCCGAAACCACCGGCGAACCCCCGGCCATCGACGTCGGCCTGGTGATGCAGCTACTGCTGGCCAGCCACACCCTGGAGAATGTGGCCCGCAACGCCGAAGCCGGCGACGTCGACCTCAACGGACTCATCACCGCCGCCCACCGAACCCGCACCGCCGCAGTCGAACTCGTCACCACCTGGTTCGGCGGCGCCGACCAGATGCGCGAATTCGCCGAAGCCCTCCTGGCCGCCACCGAGAACTGAGAACGCGAAAAGGGCCGCTCCCCAAGGGGAACGGCCCTTTTCATGCTGTCACGTGTCGTGACGGCGTTGTCTCACAGGGTCACTTGATGACCTTGGTGACGCGGCCGGCGCCGACGGTGCGGCCACCCTCGCGGATCGCGAAGCGCAGGCCCTCTTCCATGGCGACCGGCTGGATCAGCTTGACGCTCATCTCGGTGTTGTCGCCCGGCATGACCATCTCGGTGCCCTCGGGGAGGGTCACGACGCCGGTCACGTCGGTGGTGCGGAAGTAGAACTGCGGGCGGTAGTTGTTGAAGAACGGGGTGTGACGGCCACCCTCGTCCTTCGACAGGATGTACGCCTGGCCCTCGAACTCGGTGTGCGGGGTGGTGGTGCCCGGCTTGACGACGACCTGACCACGCTCGACGTCGTCACGCTTCAGACCACGAACCAGCAGACCGACGTTGTCGCCGGCCTGGCCCTGGTCCAGCAGCTTGCGGAACATCTCGATGCCGGTGATGGTGGTCTTCTGGGTCTTCTCGCGGATACCCACGATCTCGACCTCTTCGTTGACGTTGATCACGCCACGCTCGACACGACCGGTGACCACGGTGCCACGACCGGTGATGGTGAAAACATCCTCGATCGGCATCAGGAACGGCTTGTCGGTCTCACGAACCGGGTCCGGGATGGACTCGTCGACAGCGTTCATCAGCTCGACGACCGACTCGACCCACTTCTCGTCACCCTCGAGGGCCTTCAGGCCGGAGACGCGGACGACGGGGGCGTCCTCGTCGAACTCCTGGGCGGCCAGCAGCTCGCGGACCTCCATCTCGACGAGCTCGAGGATTTCCTCGTCGTCGACCATGTCCGACTTGTTCAGCGCGACCAGGATGTAGGGCACGCCGACCTGACGGGCGAGCAGCACGTGCTCACGAGTCTGCGGCATCGGGCCGTCGGTGGCGGCGACCACGAGGATCGCGCCGTCCATCTGGGCCGCACCGGTGATCATGTTCTTGATGTAGTCGGCGTGGCCGGGGGCGTCGACGTGCGCGTAGTGACGCTTCTCGGTCTGGTACTCGACGTGGGAGATGTTGATCGTGATACCACGAGCCTTCTCCTCCGGAGCCTTGTCGATCTGGTCGAACGCAAAGCTCTGGTTCAGGTCCGGGTACTTGTCAGCCAGCACCTTGGTGATCGCCGCGGTCAGCGTGGTCTTGCCGTGGTCGACGTGACCGATGGTGCCGATGTTGACGTGGGGCTTCGTCCGCTCGAACTTCGCCTTCGCCACTGTTGTCCTCCTGGACTAGTTAGTGCGTGCTTTTGTGCAGCAGTGCGGTTTGTACTTACAGGGGGTCGTGCGCGACCGAACGGGGCGGATTCTCGCAAATCCGCCCCGACTGCGATTACTCGCCGGTCGCCTTGGCGATGATCTCCTTCGCCACGTTGGCCGGAACCTCCGCGTACGAATCGAACACCATGGAGTAGTTCGCCCGGCCCTGGGTCTTCGACCGCAGGTCACCGATGTAACCGAACATCTCCGAGAGCGGAACCAGCGCCTTGACGACACGGGCACCACTGCGTTCCTCCATGGCCTGGATCTGGCCACGGCGGGAGTTCAGGTCGCCGATCACATCGCCCATGTAGTCCTCGGGCGTGATGACCTCGACAGCCATGAGCGGCTCGAGGATCACCGGACCGGCCTTACGGGCCGCTTCCTTCAGCGCCATCGAACCCGCGATCTTGAACGCCATTTCCGAGGAGTCGACCTCGTGGTAGGCGCCGTCGAGCAGGGTGGCCTTCAGGTTGACCAGCGGGTAACCGGCGAGGACACCGTACTGCATGGAGTCCTGGATGCCGGCGTCCACCGACGGGATGTACTCGCGCGGAACGCGACCACCGGTGACCTTGTTCTCGAACTCGTAGGTCGCGCCGTCCTCGCCGGTGAAGGGCTCCAGGCCGATGATGACGCGGGCGAACTGACCCGAACCACCGGTCTGCTTCTTGTGCGTGTACTCGAGCTTCTCGACCGGCTTGGTGATCGTCTCGCGGTACGCGACCTGCGGCTTACCGACGTTCGCCTCGACCTTGAACTCGCGCTTCATCCGGTCGACGAGGATGTCGAGGTGCAACTCGCCCATACCGCCGATGACGGTCTGGCCGGTTTCGGCATCCAGCTTGACGGAGAAGGTCGGGTCCTCTTCGGCCAGCTTCTGGATCGCGGTGCCCAGCTTCTCCTGGTCGGACTTGGTCTTGGGCTCGATCGAGACCTCGATGACCGGATCCGGGAAGGTCATGGACTCCAGCACGATCTGGTTCTGCGGATCGCACAGGGTGTCACCGGTGGTGGTGTCCTTCAGGCCGATGACCGCGTAGATGTGGCCGGCCGACGCCGAGGGAACCGGGTTCTCCTTGTTGGAGTGCATCTGGAACAGCTTGCCCAGACGCTCCTTCTTGCTCTTGGTCGAGTTGATGACCTGAGCGCCGGAGTCGACCTTGCCCGAATACACGCGGACGTAGGTCAGCTTGCCGAAGAACGGGTGCACGGCGATCTTGAACGCCAGCGCGGCGAAGGGCTCGTCGGCACTCGGCTTACGAGTGATGACCTCGTCTTCCTTGCCGGGGACGTGGCCTTCCACGTTCTCGACGTCCAGCGGCGAGGGCAGGTAGTCCACGACGGCGTCGAGCATGGGCTGCACGCCCTTGTTCTTGAACGCCGAACCACACAGCACCGGGTACAGCTCCGAGGCGACGGTCAGCTTCCGGATGGCGCCCTTGATCTCGTCGATCGAGAGCTCCTCGCCACCGAAGAACTTCTCCAGCAGCGCCTCGTCCGACTCGGCGACGGTCTCGAGCAGCTCCTGGCGGTACTGCTCGGCCTTCTCCTTGAGATCGGCCGGGATTTCCTGGACCTCGTACTTCTCACCGAGCTTCGTCTCGCCGGTCCACACCTTGGCGTTCATCTCGACCAGGTCGACGATGCCCTCGAAGGTGTCCTCCGCGCCGATCGGCAGCTGGATGACCAGCGGCTTCGCACCGAGACGGTCCTTGATGGTCTGCACGGTGAAGTAGAAGTCGGCGCCCAGCTTGTCCATCTTGTTGACGAAGCAGATGCGCGGCACGTCGTACTTGTCGGCCTGACGCCAGACCTGCTCCGACTGCGGCTCGACGCCCTCTTTACCGTCGAACACCGCGACGGCGCCGTCGAGCACGCGCAGCGAACGCTCCACCTCGACGGTGAAGTCGACGTGGCCGGGGGTGTCGATGATGTTGATCTGGTTCTGGTTCCAGAAACACGTCACCGCCGCCGAGGTGATGGTGATGCCGCGTTCCTGCTCCTGCTCCATCCAGTCGGTGGTCGACGCACCGTCGTGGGTCTCACCGATCTTGTAGTTCACACCGGTGTAGAACAGGATTCGTTCGGTCGTGGTCGTCTTGCCGGCATCGATGTGCGCCATGATGCCGATGTTGCGGACCTTGTTGAGGTCGGTGAGCACGTCCTGTGCCACGGAAATCTTCCCCGCTCTGCTCTGTTAGCGATCAGCTAGTCGGTATTTTCGGGAACGGCCCGGGCGGTTCCGCCGCGATGCGGGCCCCTGGCCTTCACTATGTCAACGTCGGGTGCGGCTGATAAGTGCCCTGCTGAGAGCACGTGCCGCACCCGACTGTGACTCGCCTCCCGGCGCCGTTCCTTCACCGGCGGACCGGGTGACCAATCACCAGCGGTAGTGCGCGAACGCCCGGTTGGACTCGGCCATCTTGTGGGTGTCCTCGCGACGCTTCACCGAAGCGCCCAGACCGTTGCTCGCATCCAGCAGCTCGTTGGCCAGACGCTCGATCATGGTCTTCTCACGACGCGCGCGCGAGTAGTTGACCAGCCAGCGCAGCGCCAGGGTGTTGGCGCGACCCGGACGAACCTCGACCGGGACCTGGTAGGTGGCGCCACCGACACGACGCGGCTTCACCTCGAGGGCGGGCTTGACGTTGTCGAGCGCACGCTTGAGGGTCACGACCGGATCGGTGCCGGTCTTCTCGCGCGCCTGCTCGAGGGCACCGTAGACGATGCGCTCGGCGGTCGACTTCTTGCCGTCCAGCAGGATCTTGTTGACCAGCTGAGTGACCAGCGGCGATCCGTAGACCGGATCGTTGATCAGCGGACGCTTGGGTGCGGGGCCCTTGCGTGGCATATCAGCTCTTCTCCTTCTTGGCGCCGTAGCGGCTGCGGGCCTGCTTGCGGTTCTTCACACCCTGGGTGTCGAGCGAGCCGCGGATGATCTTGTAGCGCACACCGGGGAGGTCCTTCACACGACCACCGCGAACGAGCACCATCGAGTGCTCCTGCAGGTTGTGACCCTCGCCCGGGATGTAAGCCGTGACCTCGACCGCGCTGGTCAGGCGAACACGCGCGACCTTACGCAGCGCGGAGTTCGGCTTCTTCGGGGTCGTGGTGTACACGCGGGTGCACACGCCACGACGCTGCGGGCTCCCCTTCAGGGCCGCAGTCTTGGTCTTGGCGACCTTGTCGCGACGACCCTTGCGGACCAGCTGGTTGATGGTTGGCATATACCGGCTTTCCTTATTCAGTAACCAGGTGTCTGGAACTCTTCGATGTCTGTTTGTCGGCGGCGCTCCCCGATTCCCCGGAGTTCACGCCGCGGTCATAGAGCTGTCACCACTTGCCCGGATCGCGTTCGCACGCGTCCCGAGGTCGGGCGTGTCGCGCGCAGTACATGCCTACTTTTCCGGGCACGCTGAAACGGTCGGCCGCTCTCGCTGGCTTACGTTCTACGCACAAACTTGCCCGCACGCTTCCGGGCACAGCGATCCACGATACCCGTCGGCGCGGCGGGGGGCAAAAGTGGGGTCCGCGGGCCCCGGCCCACCACCGACTATGCGATTTCACTATCTCTCGAGGTCCACCGATCGGCGCATCCGGGGCAGGGCTCGCCTCAGCGCGCCAGATTCAGCGTCAACTCGGCCAGCTTCTTCGCCCCGGCACACGGATCCGGATGGCTACCCGGCCGGTAGTTCACCCACCAGCCGATGATCCCGGTGTCCGCGGCCGGCGCCATCACGCCGCACGAATCCGGATCGCCCGGCCGCTGCACCTGCAGCGAGCGCCGGCCCTGCACGTTCACATCGGTGGTGATGTAGCCGAGCCGGTCGTTGTTGGCCTTCTCGTTCGGCAGCGAACCCATCTCGTACCAGTTCAGCGTGGCCATCCCGTCGCCGCCGGGCGTACCCGACAGATCCCACATGCACACCGCGCCGTTGAACGAACCCTGTGCGTCCTGGGCGCCGGTCGCCTTGGCGATGTCGTCCTGCTTGACGACCTCGCATTCGCGCAGCAACTTGTCGAAGTTCATGTTGACCCCGCCGCCGCTACCCGCCGGCAACGCGGTCCCGGAGACCGTGCGTCCGCAGCCGCCGACCGCCACCCCGACCGTGAGCGCGAGGACCGCGATCCCGCCCGCCCGCACACCGCGCCGGACGCGGCCCCCTTCACGCATGCCGTTACTCATTATCAGCCGCCCTCACTTCAGACGCTGCACGGTCAGTTCGGCCAGTTTGCGGTTCTTGTCGCACGGCGTCGCCGACACCTGCCCGAACGCGCCGGCCGAGGTCGACCATTCGAAGAAGTCGTCGCCGAGCTGCACGGCGAAATCACAGATGGTGCCGTCCTGGCTCGCGTCCTGGAAACCCTGATGACCGCCGACCTCGATCGACTCCGGATTGCGGCCCTGCGCGGTGACCCACGCCTTCTCCCGCCCGATCGGGCTGCCCCGATACGACGCGAACGTCACACTCGGACCGCCGATTCCGCCCGCCTGCCAATTGCAGCCGACCGAGTTCTTGAACACCTGCGAGATCTGACCGAGCCCACCCAGATTCCGGACCTCGTCATCGGTGACATGCCCGCACTCCCCCGCGAACGGACCCAGCGCCGCCACCTTCGCGGGCGGGCGGACCGACGGAGAGTCGCTGCCCGAATCATCCCCCGACCCGCAACCCGCCAGCAGCGCCGCGAGAGCCGTCCCGGTGACAATCGCCGCCGTCAATCGCATGATGGGCACTCTATGTTATCGGCGGCGCAGGTGCTCCTCCGCTGCGCCGACCCGGCTACTCGGCGGTCGGGTCGGCCAGGCCGTGGCGGTAACCGTAGCGGACCGCGTCGGCGCGGTTGCGGGCGCCGATCTTGGCGAAGGCGTTGTTGATGTGGGTCTTCACCGTCGCCGGCGAGACGAACAGGTGGGCGGCTATCTCGGCGTTGCTCAGTCCGCGCGTGATCAGCGCGACGACCTCCGCCTCGCGAGCGGTGAGGCCGTCGGGATTCGGCGTAGCGGGGGCGGACACCGCCTCGGATCGGGGAGCTTCACCGATCAGCGCGTCCACCAGCCGCCGGGACACCGTGGCGTCGAAGGTGGACTGCCCGGCCGCCGCGGCGCGCAGGGCGGCGACGATCTCCTCCCGGCCGGCGTCCTTGGTGAGGTAGCCGCGCGCACCCGCTCGCAACGCGCTCACGATCGAGGCGTCGTCGGCGTAGGTGGTCAGCACCAGCACCGCGGTCCCGGGATGGCCGGCCGCGATCCGGCGGGTCGCCTCGACACCGTCCAGGACGGGCATCCGCAGATCCATGAGCACCACGTCCGGATCGGTCTCCGCCACCGCCCGCAGTGCCTGTTCCCCGTCCCCCGCGGCGCCGACCACGCTCACCTCGTCGACCAGTCCCAGCAGTGCGACCAGACCCTCACGCATCACCTGCTGGTCGTCGACCACCAGCACCCGCAGCGGCTCCCGGCGCTCACTCAATCGGAACCTCCGCCGTCACAACCCATTCGCCGTCGGCCACACCGGACGACAGTGCGCCCCCGGCCAATGCGATCCGCTCACGCATTCCGGTCAGACCGTACCCGCCGGGCAGCGGATCGCGAGTCTGCTTTTCCGCGACCGCGTTTCGCACCGACAGTCGCACCTCGCCGGCCGTGAAGACGAGCGCGACGTGCACCGGCCGCCCCGGTGCGTGCTTGGCGGCATTCGTCAGCGCCTCGCGCAGTGTGCGCACCAGCGAGACCGCGGCACCCGAATCCACCGGCCGGGCGGGACCGTCACAGCGCAACTCCACCGTCATCCGATGATCGCGGCGATAGCTCTCGACCAGTTCACGCACGGCATCGGGCAGCGGTGGCACGTCGCCGCGCAGCGCGGCCACCGCACCGCGCGCCTCGATCACCCCGTCGCGGGCGAGCCGGTGCGAGCGCCGCACATGCGCCAATGCGCCCGGTATATCGCCTCTTTCGTCGAGCAGCAGTTCCGCGACCTCCAACTGCATACTCAGCGCACCGAGCGAATGCGCCAGGACGTCGTGCAGCTCCCGCGCGATCCGGGCGCGTTCGTCCAGCGCCGCCGCCCGGGCGTGTTCGTCCTGCGCGCGACGGGTCTGCTCGAGCAGCAGTCGGGTCTGGCGGACGCGCAGTCGGTGCAGGCGCCGATACAACCCGAGCAGCAACAGAATGACGAGCACGCCGACATAGGTGAGCGTATCGCCGATGTCCTTGCCGGCCAGCGCGCAACCGGCGATCAGGACCGCGACCTCGGCCGCGAACCCCAGCAGGATCACTCGGGTGCCGGACCGGAACTGCTGGGCGAGCACGCTGGCCGCCGCGCACAGCATGATGAACGCGGAGATGTCGGGGGCCGGTCCGACGACCGCCGCGCTCAGCAACGCGCACCAGGTCAACGCCAAAGTGGCCGCCCGCGGATACCGGGATTCGACCACGGCGAACACGAGCCACCCGGCATAGGCGGCCACCAGCACCGCCCACAGCCACGCCGGCACCGGATCACGATGGTCGAACACCAGATTGGCGGCCAGCAACGTCGCGCCGATGACACGCATCAGCGGGCTGGCGTCGGGATCGTTGCCGATCAGCCGTCGCCCGAACTCCCGCAACCCGTCTCGCATGACCCTCCTGATGACATTCCGCGTCGGTACCACGACGGTAGGCGCGGCGGGATCGTCGCCGGAAGGTCCGCCGGGCCGAGATGCGGCCGCGGTCGCTCCACCCGCGGGTGGAGATCTCACGATCCATCTCCCGGCCGAGGCGCGCGCAGGTCCGAAATCCCTAGCGTGGCAACGACGTAACGTCCAGTACTAGCAGGGGAGATACCGATGACCGACACCGCCACACGCACTCTCGACAGCTCCGGTAGCCGACTACGCCGGGCGCGGCGGGTGCTGGCACTCGCAGCCGATATCGGGCTGTCGCCCGCGACCTACTATCTGCTGGTCGCGGCCGGGTGCACCAGCTATCGCGCGCTGGTGTGTTCGACGGTCGTCGCGGGCATTTGGGCGCTCGGCATCGCCGCGACGCGCCGCAAGGCCGACGGCGTCGCCGTATTCGTCTTCCTGCTCAACGCGCTGGGTCTGGTACTGGCCGTACTGGGCGGCGACGAGCGAATGATGCTGGCGAAGGATCCGATCACCTCGGCGGTGATCAGCGTGCTGCTGGCGGGCAGTTGCCTGCTGGGCCGGCCGGCGATGTTCGCGGTCTCGCGGCGCATGCACGCACTCGGACCGGATTCCGCGGCACGCTGGGAAACGTTGTGGTACAACGACTCCGACGTCCGTCACACGTTCACGACCGCCACGGTGGTGTGGAGCGCCGGACTCGCGGTCGACGCGGTGGTACGGCTCCTGCTGATCTACTCCCTGCCGGTATCGGCATCCGTCGCGCTGATGAACCCGGTGCAATGGGCGATCATCGCCGCGCTGGGGTTCTACACGGTGCGGTCGCGACGGCGCCTCGACGTCAAGGCGCGGCTGCGCGCCCTGCCCGACGCCGAGTGAGGGCGGCCGGTCACAGATTCCCGCGCGCGTGCTGTTCCCGCTCGATCGCCTGGAAGAGGGCCCGGAAATTCCCCTTTCCGAAGCCCAGTGAGCCGTGCCGCTCGATCAATTCGAAGAATACCGTCGGGCGGTCGGTGAGGGGTTTGCAGAAGATCTGCAGCAGATAGCCGTCCTCGTCGCGGTCGACGAGAATGCCGCGCGACTGCAGGTGCCGCACCGGCACCCGGACGTGGCCGATGCGGGCGCGCAGTTCGGGATCCTCGTAATAGGCGTCCGGGGTATCGAGGAATTCGATGCCTTCGCGGCGCAGGGCGTCGACCGTGCTCAGGATGTCGCCGGTGGCCAGGGCGATGTGCTGCACGCCGGGGCCGCCGTAGAACTCCAGATATTCGTCGATCTGTGAGCGTTTACGCCCGGCCGCCGGTTCGTTCAACGGGAATTTCACGCGATGGTTGCCGTTGGCCACGACCTTGCTCATCAGGGCCGAATATTCGGTCGCGATATCGTCGCCGACGAATTCCGCCATATCGGTGAAGCCCATGACGCGGCGATAGAACTCCACCCACTCGTCCATCCGCCCGAGCTCCACATTGCCCACGACATGGTCCACGGCCTGGAACAGCCGATGCGGCACCCGCGGCTGATAACCCGACCGGCGTGCGATATATCCGGGCAGATACGGACCGTGATAGCGCGACCGGTCGACGAGGGTGTGGCGGGTTTCGCCGTAGGTGGCCAGGGCAGCCGTGCGGACCGTGCCGAATTCGTCCGACGCGTCGTGCGGCTCGGCCAGGATCCGCGCGCCGTGGCGCCGGGCGTGGGCGATGCAGCGGTCCACATCGGGCACCTCGAGCGCGATGTCGACGATGCCGTCGCCGTGCCGGTCGTGGTGGGCGACCAGCGGACTGGCCGGATCCACCGCCCCGCACACCACGAATCGCGCACTGCCGCTGCGCAATACGTAGGACTTGTGGTCACGATTGCCGGTCTCCGGTCCGGAATAGGCCTCCAGCGCCATTCCGAAGGCCTGCAGATAGTGCGTGAACTGGGTCGCGTTGCCGACCACCCACACCAGCGCGTCCCACCCGAGGACGGGGAAGGGATCGGCACCGGGATCGTGGTCGACCAGGCCGACCAGCCGGCGCAGCTCCGCATCGCCCGGCACCGCGGGCCGGGTGGTGCGGGAGAGGTCCTCGATTGTCATGCCTCCAGATAATCTCCGCGCCGAGGTTCTGGGCAATATCGAGGATTTCGAGTAGACACCCTGGCTCAATTGGTCACCACAGGCCGCCGAGTGCTGGACAATTTGAATAGCTGCGCGCCCAGGTCGCGGGTGGCGCGGCGCCGGGCCGAATACAGGAGACGACGATGACGCGCACCCACGCCAAACTGGACGAACTGGATCTGGCGATCCTCACCGCCATGCACGAGTACCAGAAGGCGGGCGTCCTCGAGCTGTCGCGACGCACCCGGGTGGCTCGGGCGACCGTACAGTCGCGCATCGCGCGCATGGAGGAGGCCGGGGTCATCGCCTCCTACGATCCGCAGGTCGACGTCACCGCCGCCGGATTCGACGTGCAGGCCTTCGTGAGCCTGGAGATCGCCCAGGGCGCGCTGGACGCGGTGACCACCGATCTGGAGGCCATCCCCGGCGTGCTCGAGGCCTATGCGACCACCGGTTCCAGCGATGTCCTGTGCCGCATCGGCGCCGATTCGCATGCGGGCCTGCAGGCGGTGCTGCTGAGTATCGACCGCAGCGCCGCGGTGGTGCGGTCGCACAGTGTGATCGTGCTGTCCACGGTGGTCGCCCAGCGCACACTGCCGCTGCTGCGCACGCTCACCCCTGCGGGGACGAGTAAGGCTCCGGCATACCGGAATTCGACGCCCTGAGCGCGCACCGGCGCGGGGGTTCTGCCGCGATGTGTGGCGCGGCGCGTCCGCTCGTGGCCGCGGCAAGCGCCCGATGCTATGCCCGGGTTTTGAGATTCGCTCCGGGCGCGAGGATTTCGACGTCGGGCGGCAAGTTCGGTTCCAGGAAATCCAGCAGGCTGCGTGCTTCCGCTTCGACCTCGGCCGCTTCCCGCGCCGACCACTCCCGGCTCGGGGCGATGCGCAACCGCGCCGCCGACTTGTCGGCGAAGATCTTGTAGATGCCGGCCAGAAACCCGTCGATGAGCACCGGACACACCTGCGCGGCCATATGGTGCAGGGGCAGCGGGGCGTTCCCGGGAATGATCCGGCTGCGATCCCGATGCGACAGCAGGACGTTGTCGTACCAGCCCAGCAGCCGGACAGGTACGGGCAGATCGGGATCGGCGAGTTCGGCGTCGGCGGCGTCGTAGAGGACGCGGCCGCGCTCGTCGGTGTAGGTGCGCACGCGGTCGCCCAGCCCGTCCAGAATTTCCTTGATACCGAGCAGTCGCGACCAGGTCTGCACATCCATCGTGGTCGCGGGGCCGAAGGCGCGCAGATAGCGAACGACCAACTCCTGCACCGGATATGCCTCGTCGAGGGGCGCGTCCAGCCAGGGTTCGATGCGCGACCACACCGGACGGCTGTTGTTCCGCCACAAGCCGCGCGGCGGGGTCTGCAACACCGGAAGCTGATAGAGCCAGGTCTGCGTCACGGCAGTGGGCTCGCGGTCGGGATATTCCTCGACGGCGCGGGCGCGCAGCTCTGCCGACGACATCGGCTGCGCCCCCAGCACCTTCTCACCCCGGGCGCGTACCTCCTCGGGATCGAGCCCGACCATCGCGCCGTAGAAGAAGCCCTTGCGGAACGGGATCTTCTCCAGTTCCGGCTGGATATGCGGCGCGATGCGCAGCGCATCCGCCGCCGTCACCAGGTGAATAGTGGCGCGCATCAACGTGATTCGCACCAGCGAGCGATTCTCGAGTCCGGCCGAGACCGCCGCCGGGTCGAAATCGCTGATCCGGCTCCACAATCCGACGTACGGCGGCGTCACGTCCTGGGCCTGCAGCCCGACCAGATGTTCACACAGCTGCGGGACCGGCACCGACGACCGGCGCAGCAGGTGCTGCCGGGCCAGCAGGGTGCGATTCAGAATCCGATCGGACAGTTTCATGATGCGCTCACCCTACGGCCCGGCACCGACATCGAACGCCTGCCGGACGAGAGCCGCTCAGCGCACGGTGACGACGACTTTGCCCTTCGCCGAACGGTTGTCGAGCGCGGCGACGGCGGCCGCGGTCTCCGTCAGCGGGTACAGCACGGGCTGCGGCGCCGCGATCTTGCCCGATTCCAGCAGCGGCGCGACCTCGTCCCACTGCTCCTGCAGATAGCCCGGATGGGTCATCACCCATTCTCCCCAGGCCGCGCCGATCACCTCGACGTTCTTGAGCAGCAAGCGATTCACCTTCACGGTGGGGATTTCACCCGCGGTGAAGCCGACCACGAGCAACCGCCCGGCCGGCGCCAGCGAGCGAATGCTGTCGGTGAACCGGTCGCCGCCGACCGGATCGAGCACTATGTCGACGCCCCGCCCGTCGGTCAGTTCCTTCACCGCGGCCAGCCAGCCGTCGGTGAGTACCACATCGGAGGCGCCGTTGGCCCGCGCGACCTCGGCCTTCTCCTCGGTACTCACCACGGCGATCACCCGGCCCGCGCCCAGCGCCTTCGCCATGCGCAGGGTGGAGGTGCCGATGCCGCCGGCGGCGCCGTGCACGAGCACGGTCTCCCCCTCGGCCAACCGGCCCCGGTTGCGCAGGCAGAAGTGCACGGTCAGATCGTTGAACAGAATTCCCGCACCCGCTTCGAGGGAAATGTTGTCCGGCAGCCGGAACACCATCTCCTTGGCGGTGACCGCGGTTTCGGCGACGGCATTGCCCAGCATGGTCAGCGCCACCACCCGATCACCCGCCCGGACCCGCGCATCCTCGGGCGCCGAGCGCACGACCCCGGCCACCTCGCCACCGACCACGAACGGCAGTTCGGGTTTCATCTGATAGAGCCCCCGGGTCATCAGCACATCCGGAAACGCCACCCCCGCGGCATGGACGTCGATCACCACTCCACCGGGGAATTCCGCCGGTTCGGGGATGTCCACGACCTCGATGGATTCGGGCCCCTCGAGCTTGCTCACCTGGGCTGCGCGCATGAAACGACCTCTCTGTCCGCGGCTGCTTTCCCACAAGTTAACCGGTCTTCGCACACCCCTGTCCACAGGTCCCCGATTTGCTACGCTTGGGCCCGCTGAACTGAGCGAAGAGGGGGATTTCTCATGGCCGGTCCCAACGATCCACCCGCGAACGCGATGAAGATCGATCCCGCGGCCCTGCAAAGTTTCGCGAAAACCCTGCGCGACGAGTCCGACGCCATCGGCAAACTCGACTCCGGGCTGGCCGGCGCCGCCGGGGCGCTTCCGGGCACCGGCTGGGACGCGGCCTGCAACGGCGCCAAGGATTCGGTCGAGAACGCGTTGAAGCGAATCGGTTCGCGCGTAACGCATATCGCCGACACCGTCGAACAGGCCGGCAAGGTCATCATCGATACCGACCAGCAGTTGCGCGACGATCTGAACAAGATCGGTATCCGCGCATGAGCGGCGCGGCATTGACCATCCCCGACGTCGAGAAATGGGACCCGGACAAGCTGGGCACCGCCGCGACCGCCGTCGGCAAACTCTCCGGGGACCTCGACCAGGCCGTCGTCGCCGCCGTGAACAGCACGCAGAAACTCGGTCAGGACCAGAAATGGGGCGGCGGTGCCGCGCAGGCCGCCGACGGCCGGATGCAGGTGGAGAAAAGCCGGGCTTCGACAGTGAGCCAGGCGGTTCTGGGATTGCAGACGGCACTGAACCAACAGGTCGAGAATCTGAAGAACGCCAAGCTCGCGGTGCTGCAGATGCGCGATCAGGCGACCTTCGTACCCGCCCCCAGCGTGATGCCGGCGTTCGAAGTGAATCCCGACGGCACGGTGAATCCGCAGCAGCGGCTCGACTGGCTCGACCAGCACCGCGACAAGCTCAACGAAATCGAGTACACGGCGAAGACCACCGAGATCAAGACGGATGCCGCCGCGCACGAGTGGGCGATCGTCAACGCCCTGAAAAACGCGCAGACGGTCGCGGATTCGGCGATCACGGCCCTCAACGGCGCCAAGGCCCCGGTCGATGCCGCGTTCGCCGGACTCGGCGACCCGGTCACCGGCGCCGGCGCCGCACCTCCGGCGCCACCCGCTCCCACCGTCCCCGCCGCGGCGGCGCCACCCGCCGCCCCGACCGCCACACCGGTCGCGAGCCATTCGGGCATCCCGGCGTCCTCCAG
This sequence comes from Nocardia aobensis NBRC 100429, assembly GCF_000308375.1. Lineage (GTDB taxonomy): Bacteria > Actinomycetota > Actinomycetes > Mycobacteriales > Mycobacteriaceae > Nocardia > Nocardia aobensis. The sequence continues at coordinate 45,876 of NZ_BAFQ01000182.1, forward strand.
CCTGATGGGCAACTCCCATCACGGCGGCGGCACCAGTTCCTACAGCGGCGGCAGCTACGGCGGCGGCAGCTCCAACGGCCCCACCAGCGGCCCGCCGCCCACGGCCCATCCGTCCGGTGATGTGCAGCAGTGGATCGCCCAGGCCAAACAGGTCCTGATCGAGATGGGCTATCCTCCGGAATCGATCGACGAGAACGCCATCGCGCTCATCATCGAGCACGAATCCGGCGGCGATCCGAACGCGATCAACAACTGGGACAGCAACGCGGCGGCCGGCCATCCGTCGAAGGGTCTGATGCAGTGCATCGACAGCACCTTCAACGCCCATGCGGCCCCGGGCCACACCGACATCTGGAACCCGGTCGACAACATCGTGGCCGCCACGCGCTACTCGATCGACCGCTACGGTTCGCTCGACAATGTGCCGGGCGTTTCCGCGGTCTCCGGTGGTGGCGGCTACGTCGGCTACTGATCGGCGGCCGCGAACACCCCCCGCCGCGACACAACTGGACATTTGCTACGTGTGAGTAGAGCCATCTCGGCGTAACAGTGTGACCTGCGCCCCGTAAAGTCATGTCACAAGAAGCACCGCATGAAGTACGCGGCACACCGTGCAGCGCGAGGAGCACCAGTGTCACTCGATCAGCCACTCGCCCCGCTTCCCCAGGAGGGCATGGGCTTCGCCTCGGCGTGGCCCATCCGGGCTGGCGATGTAGATCCCTACAGCCGGCTGCGGCTCGACGCCGTGGCTCGATATTTGCAAGACATCGCGTGGGAAGAGTTGCACACCACGTTCTTCCACCGCACGGACCCGGCGTGGATCGTGCGCCGCACCGTGATCGACGTGGTGCGTCCGATCGTCTGGCCGGACCGGGTGCAGTTGCGGCGCTGGTGTTCGGCGATGTCGACCCGGTGGACGAATATGCGGGTGCGGATCACCAGCGACAGCGGCGGCCTGATCGAGACCGAAGGCTTCTGGATCAATATCAACGAGTCGACGAATATGCCGACCCGGATCAGCGACCAGGGATTGGCACATCTGGCCCGCACCACCGACGAACATCGGCTGCGCTGGCGGCCGTGGCTGACCGATGCGGTGCCGCCGGAATCGGACACCGATCTGACCTTCCCGGTGCGCGCGACCGATATCGACCAGTTCAACCACGTCAACAACGCCATGTACTGGCAGGCGGTGGAACACTTCCTGGTGGACTATCCGAAGTTGGTGGCCGGGCCGCATCGCGCGGTGATCGAATATGTCGCGCCGGTGCTGGCCCGCCAGCACATCAGCGTGCGCAGCCGCTACGAGCCCGGCGACCGCAACGGCCAGCCGGTGCTACGGCTGTGGTTCATGGTCGGCGGCACCATCACCACCACCGTGCGGATCGGCGCGCTACCGACCTGAGCGCGGATAGCGGAGAGTTCGCGAACGACCCCCGCCGACTTCCGGACCCTCATACGGGGAGGGTCCGGAAGAGCCGGCGTTCAGCCGCGTGCGGCTTTGAGCAGATCCTCGATGGTGGTGAATTTGACGCGCGGGCGTCCGCCGGACTTGCCGGCGTTCTTCTCGGCGGCGTCGATGGCCTTCCAGCCGTCGCGGCCGACGGCGTCGGGCTGGCGCTGGGCGAGCAGGGCCTCGAGCGCGGCCCGATCTCCTTGCGGGGCAGCCAGTTTGCCGGAGGTGAAGTCCTCGAGCAGCTGTTCCACGGTTTCGGTGGCATCGACGCGGTTGGAACCGATCACGCCACGCGGACCACGCTTGATCCAGCCCGACACATAGACGCCGGTGACGTGCGCGCCGTCGGCGACCACGCGGCCGTGCTCGTTGGGCACGATCCCGGCGCGCTCGTCGAACGGCAGATCCGCGATGGGAACACCGCGATAGCCGATGGACCGCAACACCATCGACGCCGGCAGCGTCTCGCGGCGATCCGAGGCCCGCGCCACCACGCGCCCGTCCTCGGAAACCAGTTCGTTGTGCACGAACTCGAGCTCCTCGACATGACCGTCGCCGCGGATCTCGGTCGGTGAGGCCAGGTAGCGGAACACGATGCGCTTGTTGTCCGGATTCGGGGCCTTGGCCGCGTATTCCTGGGCCAGTTCGTACTTCAGCCGCAGCGAAGGCTCGATATCCGGGTCATCCAGCAGCGCCTGGCTCGCCGGATCCAGCTCCAGCTCGGCCGGGTCGATGATCACATCGACGCCCTTCAGATGCCCCAACGCCAAAAATTCCGCCGACGTGTAGGCCGCCTGCAGCGGTCCACGCCGGCCGAGCACCACGACCTCACGAACATTGCTGTCGCGCAGCGCGTCCAGGGCGTGGTCGGCGATATCGGTCTTGGCCAGCTCATCCGGCGGCAGCGTCAGCACGCGCGCGACGTCGAGGGCGACGTTGCCGTTACCCACGATCACCACCCGCTCACCGGACAGGTCGAAACCGCGCTCGGCGTAGTCGGGGTGGCCGTTGTACCAGGCCACGAACTCGGTCGCCGAGTGGCTGCCGGGCAGATCCTCACCCGGCACGTCCAGGCGGCGGTCGGCCGAGGCGCCCACGGCGTAGATCACCGCATGGTGATGAGCCTGCAGCTCCTCGTGCGAAATATGTTTACCCACCTCGACATTCAGGCGGTACTGCAGAGTGTCACGACGGAACGCGCTCTCGAACATGGCAGACACCGACTTGGTGCCCGGATGATCCGGGGCCACCCCGGCGCGCACCAGACCCCACGGGGTGGGCAGCCGGTCGAACATCTCCACCTCGACATCGGCCCGGCGAAGCAACTCGTCGGCGGCGTAGCAGGCCGCGGGCCCGGCGCCGACGATCGCCACCCGCAGCGTGCCCAGCTCCTTCGGCGGGCGTGCCGGAGTCACCAGCGGGTCGAAATTCGACTCCAGCGGATGCCGCTGGAAGTAGGCGGCGTTGATATCGCGGAAACGAGCCAGCGACGCCGTCAGATCGTCCTCGGAGAAGATGGCCTCCACCGGGCAGGCATCCACACACGCACCACAGTCGATACAGGTGTCGGGGTCGATGTACAGCTGCTCGGTCGTCGCGAACTCGGGTTGCTCCGGAGTGGGACGAATGCAATCGACCGGGCACTCGGGAACGCAGCTGGCGTCGTTGCAACAACGCTGCGTGATCACGTAGGCCATATCTCGCAGATCCTCGAAACATCATGGGACGTCCCCACCCGGGTTTGGACAGGGCGTGCATCGCACCGGTTGCCGGTCGGCCCCCGCTGTGACACTACCTTCAGTGTGCCTCGAGAGTGAGTTACATCTCTCATCAGGTAGCGATTTAGATAACACCGTTTACTTTCTACGGCGCTACGGTATTGCTCATGGCGCGGACGCTGATCCTGATGCGACACGGTAAATCCGCATATCCGCCGGGTGTTGACGACCACGACCGGCCGCTGGCGCCACGGGGGCGGCGCGAGGCGGCGCTGGCCGGAACCTGGCTGCGCGAGACCCAGCCGGCGATCGACGCGGTGTCCTGTTCGGACGCGGTCCGGACCCGCGAAACGCTGGCCGCGACCGGCGTCGACGCGCCGGTCGTCTACGAGCATTCGATCTACGAGGCCACGCCCCACACCCTGATCGAATTGATCCAGCTGACCGACGACGACGTGCAGACGCTGCTGCTGATCGGCCACTCGCCGGGGATGCCGTGGACGGCGTGGGAGCTGGCGGCCAATCGCGCGTCGCTGCCGGCCGAAGAGCTCAGCCGCAAATTCCCGACCTCCGCACTGGCGGTGCTGGAATTCGACCGGCCGTGGTCGCGCGCGGACCCCGGCACCGGTGAATTGGTCCGGTTCCACGTGCCGCGCTGACGCGCTGTTCGAGAAAAGGCTTGTCAGCGTAGGAATTTGCCGCGCACGACGACGACCGCGCCGAGCAGCACGAGCACCAGCAACGCGACGAACCAGTTCGTCAGCGCCCAGACGACGCCCAGGACGACGATCACCGGGACCGCCGCGACGAGAGCGATGAACGGGCTTTCCTTGACCGTCTCCAGCGCCGACCGCGCCCGGACCCGATCGATTTCCTTGGCCATGTACTCAGGGTAGGTGGTCGGCGCGAGATGCGCCCGAATTGTCCGGCAACCCAGC
>NZ_BAFQ01000181.1 GCF_000308375.1 Nocardia aobensis NBRC 100429
CTCGCCGCATAGGCGAGCGCGACGTCGCGAGCGAGCGGCATCATGGACTGTCCGTCGGCGCAGATGTGGTGGACGCCGATCACCAGCACGTGATCCCGGTCGCCGAGGGCGAACAGTTCGGCGCGTACCGGCGCCTCCCGGGTGACGTCGAAGCCCGCGGACACCACCGCCGCCGCTCGCTCGAGGATCTGCCGTTCGTCGGCCGGGATCGCGATCAGCGCGGGCGCGACCTCGTCGGCGGCGATCACGACCTGGCAGGGGGCACCGTCGATCATCGGGAATCGGGTCCGCAGCGATTCGTGCCGGTCGACGACCAGCGCGCACGCCCGCCGCAACGCGTCGACATCGAGGTCGCCCCGCAGCCGGATCACCAGCGGGATGTTGTACGCGCCGACCGCGGTGTCGAAGCGGTTGAGGAACCACATCCGTTGCTGTGCGGGCGAGAGCGGGATCCGGTCCGGCCGGGTCCGCGCGACCGGCCGCACAGCGACGGCCCGGTCGGCCTCGGCAAGGCGCGCGGCCAGTTCGGCGACCGTCGGGGCGTCGAACAGGTCCCGGATTCCGACGTGCACACCCAGGGCCGCACGCACGCGGGCCACCGCTCGGGTGGCCGACAACGACGTGCCGCCGAGTTCGAAGAAGTTGTCGGTCGCACCGACGTCGGCGACGCCCAGGATGTCACCGAAGACGTCCGCGATGCGTTGTTCGGTGGCGGTGCCGGGGGCGATCCGGCGTCGCCGCACCGCGAAATCCGGTGTGGGCAGCGCCGATCGGTCCAGTTTGCCGGTCGCCGTCAGCGGCAGCTCGGCGATGCGCAGCACGACATCGGGCACCATGTGCGCGGGCAGACGGCGGCGGGCCGCGGCAGTGACCTCGTCCGGATCGATCTCGCCGTCGCCGACCAGATAGGCGGCGAGCCGCGGGGTGCCGCGCTCGTCGGCGCGCACCGCCACCGCCACCCGCTCGACGCCGGGGTATTCGGCCAGCACTGCCTCGATCTCGCCGAGTTCGATGCGCTGTCCGCGGATCTTGACCTGGAAATCGCGGCGGCCGAGATATTCCACCGCGTACTCCGGTGTCCAGCGGGCCAGGTCGCCGGTGCGGTACAGGCGAGAACCGGCCCGGCCGAACGGATTCGCGACGAACGCGGTCGCGGTCGCCGCGGGCCGGTTCGCGTAACCGCGAGCCAGTTGCGGGCCCGCCAGGTACAACTCCCCCGCGACGCCGACCGGCACCGGACGCAGCCACGGGTCGAGCACGACGGCCTCCATACCGCGAATCGGGCCGCCGACGGTCACCACCCCACCCGGCGCCAGTGCCGCACTGATGCCGGCGAAGATCGTGGTCTCGGTCGGTCCGTACCCGTTGAGCAGCCGCCGGCCCGGCGCCCACACCGCCACCAACTCCGGTGTCACCGCCTCCCCGCCCGCCACGAGTACGCGCAACGACTCCATACCGTCCGGGGACAGCGTGGCCAGCACGCTCGGGGTGAGGAAGGCGTGCGTTACCTGGTGTGCCCGAACAACTTCGGTCAGCTCTTCCCCGGCATAGGCGTCCGGTCCCGCGACGACCAGCACGGCGCCGCCGGTATGGGCCAGCAGTATTTCGAGGACCATCGCGTCGAAGCCCGGGCCCGCCGCGTGCAGCACCCGCGAGCCGGTGTCGATACCGAAACGGTCGCGCACCACCGCGGCGAGGTTCGCCAGCCCCTCGTGGGTGACCACGACCCCCTTCGGCACTCCGGTCGATCCCGAGGTGTAGATCACGTAGGCCGCGTCCGCGGTTCGCGGTGTGCGCACGCGTTCCGCGTCGGTGAGCGTGGCCGCCGATTGCGCGGCGATCGACGTCTCGGTCAGCGGGTCGTCGAGAATCAGCGGGAACACCGCATCGGATAGGAGATCCCGCACTTCCGAGACCGTGATCGCCACTCGCACAGCGGAATCCGCGAGCATGTGGACCACGCGGTCGGCCGGATTGCGCGGGTCGACGGGCAGGAACGCCGCACCCGTCTTGGCCGTCGCCCACAATCCGACGACGAGGTCCGCCGACCGGGGCATCACCAGCGCGACCTGGTCACCGGGACCGATCCCCTGCTCGATCAACGATCGCGCCAACCGGTTGGAGCGGGCGTCGAGTTCGGCGTAGGACATCGTCTGTTGTCCCGAAATCACCGCGGGCGCAGCAGGATTCAGCCACATGCCCGCGGCGAGCAACCGGTCCGCGCGTTGCGGCGCGACCGCGGCGCCCCCGGTGGCCGGGACCACGGCGTCGCGATCGGCCGGGTGCAGCAGATCCAGCGACATCAGCTGCGCGCCCGGGTTGTTCGTGATCGCGCGCAACACCCTCGCCAGCCGGTCGGCCAGACCCGACGCCGTCGCGTCGGTGATCCGGTCCTGCCGGTAGCGCAACCGGATGTGCAGCCGGTCGGTGTGGTGGGCCTGGACGGTGATGGGGTAGTGCGCGGCGTCGCGCCCGTCCGCCGCGACCACCCGCATGCCATCGATATCGGCGGCGCCCAGTCCGCTGCTGTCGACCGGATAGGACTCGAACACCACCAGCGTGTCGAACAGGGTCACCGCGTCGACCGCCGACAGTATCCGCGGCAGTTCGAGGTAGTGATGGTCGAGCAGGCGAGTGTTGCCGGCCTGCAGCCGGGTCAGGGACTGCTCGAGGGTGTCCTCACGGCGCACGTCGGCGACGACCGGAATCGTGTTGATGAACAGTCCGATCATCGACTCCACCCCGGTCAGGTCGGCGGGCCGGCCGGACACGGTACTGCCGAAGACGACCCGATCGCAGCCGAGCAGATTGCCCACGACCACCGCCCAGGCGAACTGGACGATCGTCGCCATCGTCACGGCGTGGGACCGCGCGAAGTCCGCCAACTCGGCGCTCACCTCACCGTCGATCTCCACCGGCAGATCGATCGGCATGGTCGCGGCCGCATCGGCATGCGGATCGGCAACCAGGGTCGGTCCAGTGACATCGCGCAGCGCGTCGCGCCACACCGCCTCGCTCGCCCCACGATCGCGGCGAGCCAGCCATTCCGGATAGTCGCGGTAGGCCACCGCATCCGGGAGCAGCTCGGGTTGTGCGTCCACCGCGTACAGGCCGATCAGTTCCCGCCACAGCAACGGCAGCGACCATCCGTCGAGCAGGAGGTGATGGGCGGTCAGGATCAGCCGGAAGTCGCCCGGTCCCACGGTGGCGAGCACGAATCGCAGCAGCGGCGGCTGCGCCGGATCGAAGAACGACGCCCGCTCGGCATCGAGCAGAGCCGAGGTTTCGGAGGCGGCGCCGGAGAGGACTACCTGCCGCCACGGCACTTCGACCGCCTCCGGAATCACCTGCACCGCAACACCTTCTGCGGTACGCGCGAACGCGGCCCGCAGATTCGGATGCCGGTCGAGCAGGGCTTGCGCGGCACGCAGGAACCGAGCCTCGTCGACCTCGCCGGAGAGGGTGAGCACGGATTGGGCGAGATAGACGTCGAGGTGGCCCGCGGCGATCTCGGCGTGGAAGAGCAGGCCGGCCTGCAGCGGCGCCAAGGGCCACACGTCGTCGAGGCGTCCGTAGCGGTGGGCGAACGCGTCGAGATCGGTGCGGGTCACGTCGACGAGGGGCACGTCGGCGCGGCTGAGCCCCCAGTCCCGGTCGGCGGCGGCCGCGACGGCGGTGAGCGCCTCGACCCATTCGCCGGTGAGGTCGGTGACCTCGTCGTGGTCGAGCAGCCGGGAGGCGTAGCCGACATATGCCGACAGTTGCGGTCCGGCGGCCGTGTCGAGCACGTTCACGTCGATGGTGAGCACCGCCGCCACCGGCATATCCGGCTCGAATGCCGCACGCTGGTCGAAGGTTTCGCCGGAGGGAACCCACGCCGGATCCGCCGGATCCATGCGATCGATGCCGGTGCGCCCGAGGTTGTTGTAGGCGATCTGCGGTTCCGGAAGATCGGCGAATCGCTGGGCGGTCGCGGGATTCAGGAAGCGCAGGAGACCGTAACCGATTCCCTTGTCGGGGATTTCACGCAACTGGTCCTTGACCGATTTCACGGCAGCAGGCACGTCGGCGGAGTCGGTCCCGTCGAGGTCGAGGACCACCGGATACCGGGTGGTGAACCAGCCGACCGTCCGCGACAGGTCCGCCCCTTCCACGATCCCTTCCTCGCGCCCGTGCCCCTCGACCATGACACTCGTTGTCGCACAGTCGATGCCACGACGGTCCCGCCAGCGTCGCACCGCCATGGCCAGCGCGGCCAGCAACGCATCGTCGACGGTGCCGTGGGCGGCCGCGGGCACCTCGCGAAGCAACGCCGAGGTCACGTCCACCGGGAGTGTGACGGTCAGGTGGCGCACCGTCGACTGGGTGTCCAGCGCGGGATCGGCATGCGCGCGTCCGAGCACCGGGTCCGGGATGGAACATATGTGCTGCCACAGTGGGAACTCCTCGGCGCGCGCCGCGGCGGCTTCGGCCAACGCGTCGGCCCAGCGCCGCATCGAGGTGCCGGGGGCGGCCGGCTCGACGGTCCGTCCGGCGATGATCCGCTGCCACACGGTGGCGAAGTCGGGCAGCAGAATGCGCCACGACACCGCGTCCACGCCCAGGTGATGGATCACGACGAGCGCGCGCGCCTCGGCGTCCACCTCCGGCTCCGGCAGCAGGCAGACGACGTGCACCATCGCCCCGGTCGCCGGGTCGAGCCGGTCGACCGCCCCGGCGTAGGCCGCCTCCACCACGGCGGTGAAGCCGGCCGAGCCGGGCCGTTCGCCGGCGCCGAAGGTGCGCACCGACACCGATCCGGCGGTCTCGGATGCACTCGGCGGCAACACATCCCAGAGTCCGGCCCGGAGCCGGGAGCGCAGCACGTCGTGGCGTTCCACGACCGCTCGAACGGTCGCACCCACGTCCTCGACCCGCGCGTCGCGCGGCAATCGCACGAGCATGGACTGGGCGAACCGCGCCGGCGTTCCGAGATGCTCGACGAACCAGGCCACGATCGGCGTGAGCGCGATCTCGCCCACTCCGCCGCCGGGCAGTTCCTCGAGCGCCGCCCGCGCCGGCGCCTGCGCGATCTGCGCCAGGCCGCGAACGGTCTTGTGCTCGAAGATGTCGCGCGCCGTCACACCGATCCCCACCGCCCGCAATCGCGACGCCAGCTGGATCGACATGATGGAATCGCCACCCAGCGCGAAGAAGGACGTGGTGGCGCCGACGCCGCTCACACCCAGCACATCGGTGAAGGCGGCCGCCACGGTGCGTTCGAGCTCGTCGGCGATGGCCGCCGCGCCCTCGGTCGCGGTGTCGAAGTCCGGTTCCGGCAACGCTTTCCGATCCACCTTGCCGGTCGAGGTGAGCGGCAACCGGTCCAGGACGGTGATCGTCGCCGGCACCATATGCGCGGGAAGAGTGGCCGCGAGCCGATCGAGGATCTCGCCCGGCGCTGCGGTCGCGGCGGAACCGAGGGTGACATACGCCGCGAGCACGGTCCGCCCGCCGGGGCCGGTGCGGGTCACGGTGACCGCGGTGGTGACGGCCGGATGAGCGAGCAAGGCGGCATCGATTTCGCCCAACTCGACCCGCTGGCCCCGGATCTTGACCTGAAAATCGAGCCGGCCGACGTACCGCAGCGTGGCCTGCTCGGTCCAGCGCACGATATCGCCGGTGCGGTACATCCGGCTTCCGGGCGATCCGTACGGGTTCGCCACGAACGACGCCGCCGTGACGGCCGGGCGATTCAGATATCCGCGTGCCAGTGCGGACCCGGCGAGGTACAGCTCCCCCGGCACGCCGATCGGCACCGGACGCAGCCGCGCGTCCAGCACCACCGCCTCCGCGCCGCGGATCGGCCCGCCGATGGTGAGGACTTCCTGCGGAGCCACCGGATCGCTGATCGTGATCACGATCGTCGTCTCGGTCGGGCCGTAGATGTGATGCAGCCGCCGCCCGGCCGCCCAGGCCGCGAGCAGATCGGGTGCCACCTTCTCGCCACCGACCGCGAGCACCCGCACCGACTCGACCTCGGCGGGCGACATCGTCGCCAGCACACTCGGCGTCAGGAACGCATGCGTCACCCGATGCGCAGCGATCAGCGCGGCCAGGTCCGCGCCGCCGACCACCTCCGGCGGCGCCACCACGAGCGCCGCGCCGGCGGCGTGCGCCATCAGCGCTTCGAGCAGGACGGCGTCGAAGGCCGGTGACGCGACCTGCACGATGCGCGAGGCGCGCTCGACTCGGTAGCGGTCGCGCTGCTCGTCCGCGAAGGCGGCGAGCCCCTCGTGGGTGACCATCACCCCCTTCGGCGTCCCGGTCGAGCCGGACGTGTAGATCACATAGGCCACATCCCGAAGACGCGGTGCGCGTGGACGTTTCACCGCGATCTCGCCCGGAGCACGGGGGTCGTCGAGCGTCAGCCAGCGCACATCGCCGGGCAGCGCGGCGCGCGCGGCGGTCGTCGTGATGCCGAGGCCCGCGGCGGAGTCGTGCAGCAGATAGGCGATCCGCTCCGGCGGATAGCGCAGGTCCAGCGGCACGAAGGTGGCGCCGGTCTTCACGATCGCCCACATGGCGATGTGATAGTCCGCCGAGCGCGGCACGGCCAGCGCCGCGCAGACACCCGGTTTCGCGCCTGCCGAAAAGAGCTGGGCGGCAAGCTCTTCCGCTTGAGCGTCGAGCTCTCGGTAGGTGAGAGTGCGAGTACCGTCGATCAGCGCGATCGCCTCGGGAGCGGTGGCCACCGTCGTGGCGAGCAGCTCCGGAAGCAGCCGCGGTGCGGGTGCGGTGCCGCCCCGCGCCGGCACCAGCCCCTCGGCCTCGTCGGCGTCGAGCAGCGCGATGTCCCCCACCGGCCGGTCCGGATCGCGGACCACGGCGTCGAGTACGCGAACGAACCGGTCCGCCAGCGCGCGGGCGGTGGACTCGACGAAAAGATCGGTGGCGTAGATGATTTCGCCGTCCATTCCGGTGGCTCCGACACGGCCGGGATCGTCGGTCAGCAGGACGGTGAGATCGGTTTTGGCTTGGGCGACACCGGGATCGACCAGTTCCACCTCGACGCCGGGCAGCCGGAATCGGTCCGCCGGGGCGTTCTGCAATCCGAACAACACCTGATACAGCGGCGTATAGGCCGTGGACCTGGGCCGGTCGAGCAGATCGACCAGCCGCTCGTAGGGCAGATCGGCGTGCGCGAGCGCCTCGAGATCGATGCCGCGCACCTGCGCGACGAGCTCGGCGAACGACACGTCGTCGCGGACGGGTGTGCGCAGCACGACGGTGTTGACGAACATGCCGACCAGATCGTCCAACGCCGCCGTCCCGCGCCCCGCCACGGGAGTGCCGATCGAGATGTCGCCGGTGTGCGCGGTGCGCGCCAGCACGAGCGCCAGCGCGGAATGCAGCACGACGAAGACGGTGACGCCCTCGCGGCGGGCCAGCTCCACGATCGCGTGGTGCAGCGGCGCCGGTATGCCGAATCGCACACTGCCACCGGTCATCGACATGGTCGCGGGCCGTGGCCGGTCGGCCGGCAGGTCCAGCAGCTCCGGCGCGTCGGCCAGAGCCGCCGTCCAGTAGGCGGCCTGGCGCGCCGTCATCGATTCCGGATCGTCCTCGGCGCCGAGTACGTCTCGCTGCCACAGCGTGTAGTCGGCGTACTGGACCGGCAGCGGTTGCCCTTGCGGTGCTTCGCCTTTCACGCGCGCCGCGTAGGAGGTGAAGATGTCGCGGGCCAGCGGCGCCATCGACGAGCCGTCGGCGGCGATGTGATGGACGACCAGCACCAGCATGTGCTGCGCGGGCCCGGTGCGATACACCCGCGCGCGCACCGGTACCTCGGCCGAGACGTCGAAGCCTGCCGCGACTGTCTGCCGGATTCGCTCCGGCAGCGTGTCCTCGTCGACCGGCTCCGCGTCCGGTGCCAGTTGCGCGGTCACCGCGGCCACATCCCGCACCACCTGGCAGGGCTCACCGGCCACCGTGGGATAGACGGTGCGCAGGGGTTCGTGCCGGCCCACGACGTCCTCGAACGCCGCGCGCAGGGCGCGCAGATCCAGTGCACCGGTCAACCGTGCCGCGAAGCCGATGTTGTAGGCCGCCGAGCCGGGATCGAACTGGTTGATGAACCACAGCCGTCGCTGTGCCGCCGCCAGCGGAACCGTGGCCGGGCGCGGCCGCGGCGCGAGCGGGATCAGCGACGACGGCGCGCGCTGGGTGAGAAGAGCCGCCAGTCCGGCGATCGTCGGCTCCTCGAAGATGTCCCGGATCCCCACCCGCACCCCGAGCGCCGCCTCGGCGCGCGCGGCCAGCCGGGCGGCCGAGAGTGAGTCGACGCCGAGTTCGAACAGGTTCGCCGCGACGCTCACCCGCTCCCCGCCGGTGATCGCGGCGACGATATCGGTCAGTGCCGCTTCGTGATCGGTACGCGCCGGCACGAATTCCGCCGTGTCGTCGAACCCCGGCTGCGGAAGCGCGGCACGGTCGAGTTTGCCGTTCGCGGTGAGCGGCATCCGGTCGAGCACCTCGACGCGCCCCGGAACCAGATACGACGGCAGCAGCCGCGCGAGGCGGTCCCGGATCGCCCGCCCGTCGATGACCGCGCCGGGCCTGAGCGTCACATACGCCACGATGCGCTCCGCGGTCGCGACCGCGGCCGCGTGCGCGACCTCCGGGACCGCGCACGCCGCCGCCTCGATATCCCCCGGCTCGACGCGCTGGCCGTGAACCTTCACCTGGAAATCGCTGCGGCCCAGGAAGTCCAGTTCGCCGGATCTGGTCCAGCGCACCAGATCGCCGGTGCGGTACAGCCGCTCGCCCGGAGCCCCGAACGGATGCGCGACGAAGGCCGCGCAGGTCACGTCGGCACGGCCGTGATAGCCGCGCGCCACTTGCACACCGGAGACGTACAGGTCGCCGACGACGCCGACCGGCACCGCGCGCAGCCTCCGGTCCAATACGTACACCCGCATCCCGGAGACCGGCGCGCCGATCGGGACCGTCGCGGGCACCGTCGCACCGGGCAGGCAGCGCGCGGAGGTCACCACCTCCGCTTCGGCCGGGCCGTACCAGTTCACCACCTCCGCCGCGGTGAACACCCGCGCCGCGGCGTCGACGGTGGACTGCGCCAGCGCCTCACCGGCGACGAATACCCTTCGTACCGAGGGAAATTCGGAATCTCCGACGGTTTCGAGGAGAACGTCGAGCATCGACGGGACGAAATGCACGGTGCTGATCTCCCGGTTCGCGATGCAGTCCGCGAGATAGGCCGGGTCGCGATGCCCGTCGGGTTCGGCGATCACGATCCGCGCGCCGGTCTGCAGCGGCCAGAACAGCTCCCACACCGCGATATCGAAGGTGACGGGGGTCTTGTACAGGACCGTATCGCCGGCGCCGTGCGGCCACTGCCGCTGCGCCCAGGCCAGCTGACTCGCGGTGGCGGCGTGGGTCAGCGCCACCCCCTTGGGCACGCCGGTGGAGCCGGAGGTGAACAGGACGTAGGCCACGTTGTCCGGCCGCAGCGGCGCGAGCCGGTGCGCATCGGTGATCGCGTCGCCGGACAGTGCGGACAGGTCCAGCCGGTCGAGATCCACGCGCGCACATTCCGGCGGGAGGCCGTCGCCGTCGGCCGAGGTCGTGAGTACCAGGAGCGGGTGTGCCGCGTCCAGCACGTCGGCGATGCGCCGGCTCGGCTGCTGCGGATCGATCGGGACGAAGGCCGCACCCGACTCCAGCACCGCGTACAACGCCGTCACGAGGTCGACGGAGCGCCGAACCGCGACGGCCACAGTCGTTTCCGTGCGCGCACCGCGCGCGATCAGCCATCGGGCCAGCCGGTGGACACGGTCGGCGAAGTCCCGGTAGGTCAGCGCGTCGCCGTCGGCGGGCAGGATCGCCGGAGCGTGCGGGGTGCGGCGCACCTGTTCGCCGAAGCCGTCCATCAGGGTTCGCCCCACCGACATCGGGTCGCCGGTGTCGTTCCAGCGTTTGAGCACCAGCTGCCGTTCGGCGGCATCGAGCAGGTCGAGCTCACCGAGCGGTGCGTCGGCGTCGGTCGTGAGCCCGTCGAGCAGGCGGACGAACCGGTCCGCGAACCGCTGTGCCGACTCCGCGTCGAACAGGTCGGTCGCGTAGGTCAGCCGCAGCGTCATCCCGGCCGGCTCACCGCCGGGACCGTGCTCCTCCGTCACCATGAAGAGCAGGTCGTAGATCGCGGAACTGTCACCGGGATCGATGGTTTCGACGGTGAGCTCAGGAAGTTCCACACGCGCCCGCACCATGTTCTGATAGGCGAGCATCACCTGGAACAGCGGCGAGTGCGCCGTCGAGCGGGCGGGACGCAACGCGTCGACCAGTTGCTCGAACGGCACGGTCGCGTGGTCGAAGGCCTCGATATCGTTGCGGCGCACCGCGTCCACCAATCCGGTGAACGTCTGATCGAGCGTGACGCGCGTGCGCAGCACCAAGGTGTTGACGAACATGCCGACCAGGTCGTCGAGCACCCGGTGGCCACGGCCGGCATGCGGTACGCCGACGGTGACGTCGTCGCTGCCGGACAGCCCCGACAGCAGCACCGCGAGCGCCGTGTGCACCACCATGAAGGTCGTGGCTCGCGCGCGCTGGGCCAGCGATTCGATCCGGCTCTGCAGGTCCGCCGGAATGTCGGCGTGGATCAGCGCGCCGCGATGGCTCTGATCGACCGGGCGCGGCCGGGCGGCGGGCAGTTCGAGCAGCTCGGGTATGCCGGCCAGTCGCGTTCGCCAGTAGGCGATATCGCGGGCCACGGGCGATTCCGGATCGTCGGGCGAGCCGAGCACCGCGCGTTGCCACAGGGCGTAATCGGCGAACTGCACCGGCAGCGGCGGACGATCCGACGGGTGCGCGCCGGCCCGCGCCCGATACGCCGCCACGAGATCGGCGGCCAGCGGTGCCACCGAATAGCCGTCGCAACTGATGTGGTGCACCGCTATCGCGACCACCCGGACGGTGTCCGACAACTGATACAGCGAGACACGCACCGGCACCGCCTCGGACACGTCGAATCCGGTGGTCGACAGCGCGGCCAACCGGTCGGCCAGCTCATGCTCCTCGATTCGCTGCGGTGTCAGATCCCAGTCCGCGACGACGGCGGCCGCGTCCAGCACCACTTGCGTGGGCACGCCGTCGACCGCCGGGTACACGGTGCGCAGACTCTCGTGCCGTTCGACCACGTCGCCGACGGCTGCCGCGAGCGCGTCCGCATCGAGGCGGCCTTCGATCCGAACCGCCAGCGGCACAATGTATCCCGGCGAACGAGGGTCGTACTGGTTGAGGAACCACATCCGGGTCTGCGCCGTCGACAAAGGCAGACGATCCGGTCGCGGTCCGGGCGCCGGGGCGGGCAGCGCGGGCACACCCCGCAGCCGGGTGATGCGCTCGGCGAGTTCGGCGACCGTCGGCGCTTCGAAGATCATCCGCACCGGCACGGACGCATCGAGTGTGGCGCCGATCCGGCTCAGCGCGCGCGTGGCGACGAGCGAATTGCCGCCCAGATCGAAGAAGTCGTCGTCCGCGCCCACGACCGGCACGCCGAGCAGTTCGGCGAAGACCTCGGCGACGGTCTGTTCCACGATCCCCTGGGGCGCACGGTATTCCGTCCGCCCGCTCGAGTCCGGAACCGGCAGGGCCCGGTAGTCGATCTTCCCGTTCGCCGTGAGCGGCACCCCGTCGATCCGGATGACGGCGGACGGCACCATATAGGCCGGCAGGCGTTCCAGCAGCAGGCGCCGAATCTTCTTGGTGTCCGCGGTTTCCGGTGCGACCACGTAGGCGATCAGCCGTTGCTCGCCCCGGCCCGCGTAGACGCGCGCCACCGCCGCACTCACCTCGTCCTGCGCGAGCAGTGCCGCCTCGATATCGCCCGGTTCGATGCGCAGTCCGCGGATCTTGACCTGATCGTCGGCGCGACCGACGTAGCTCAGGACGCCGCCCTTCGCCCAGCGAACCAGATCACCGGTCCGGTACATACGCGACCCGGGTGCGCTGCCGAAAGGATCGGCGACGAAGGTCGCGGCGGTCAGATCCCGGCGCCGGTGATAGCCGCGAGCAAGCTGGACACCGCTCAGATACAACTCCCCCGTCACCCCCGCCGGTACCGGATGCAGGCGCGAATCCAGCACGTGGACCACGACATTCGGCTCCGGCGTACCGATCGGCACGGTGCCGCCGTCGATACCGTCGACGTGGTAGGCGGTGACGCTGACCGCGGCCTCGGTCGGCCCGTACAGGTTGTCCAGACGCGCGTCGCTGAGTTCACGGAAGCGGCGCACGGTGTCGGCCGGCAGCGTTTCGCCGATGCACAGCACGCGCCGCAGATCGGGGAAGCGGTGACCGGCCGCCGTATCCTCGAACGCCGAGAGCAGCGACGGCACGAAATCGGCCGTGGTGACGTGATGATCGGCGATCAGCCGCGCGACCGCCTCCGGGTCGGCGCCCGCGCCCGGGCCGGCGATCACCAACTCGGCGCCACAGGTCAAGGCGCAGAACAGTTCCCACACCGACAGGTCGAAGGTGACCGGGGTCCGCAACAGCATGACGTCGTCACCGAGCCGGTAGTGCTCGCGCAACCAGCGCAGCTGATTGACCACCGCGGCATGCGATACCGCCACGCCCTTGGGCACCCCGGTCGAGCCGGAGGTGTAGATGACATATGCCAGATTCTCCGGTCGCAGCGGCCCGAGCCGGTCGCGGTCGGTCACCGGCGCGGCGTCGGGCGAGCGGCCGCCGAGTTCGGCGAAGTCCCAGACCGGGATGTCGCTGGGCAGGTTCGCCTCGTCGGCTCGGCGGGTGAGTACCGCGCGGGGCCGTGCCGCGCCGAACACGGCGCGCACCCGATCGAGTGGATGTT
>NZ_BAFQ01000180.1 GCF_000308375.1 Nocardia aobensis NBRC 100429
CAGCTTGCTGCCCTGCGGGTCGGTGAGCGCACCGATATCCAGGTACGACACGGTGGCTCCGACCGCGAGCGCGTTGCCGCGGGTGGAGCCGAGTAGCCCGGGCTGGATCGCGTGGAGGCGGTCGAGGGCCCCGGCGAGATTGTCGCCCATACCGGTGAAGCCGTCCATCAGTCGTTGCACGCTGTCGAACAGGTTCACGAAACGTGGTCCCGTGGTCGAGGTGAAGTCGCCGAGCGCGGCCATGGTCGTGGATACCCCGGCAGTGAGATCGGTGATGGCGCGGTTGTTTTCGGCGATCACCCCGAGCAGCGGTGGGAAGGTGTCGGCGGTCTGTCCGAGCTCGGTCTTGCGCTGCGCCAGGGTGGTGGTGAGGCCGTCGAGTCCCTGGAGCACGCTGTCGATCTGGCCGGTGCGCTGATCCAAGGCGGTCAGCGTCGCGGTCAGTTCGGTGAGCAGGTGCGCCAGTTGCGGGCCGCGCCCGGCGAACATGGAGTTCATCTCGCTGGTGATGCGGGCGACCTGTTCGAGCGCGCCGCCACCGAGCAACATCGAGACCGCTGTCATCAGTTCCTCGACCGATGCGCCGGCCGAGGTGTGCGCGCGATCGATGGTGTCGCCGTTGTGCAGCATCACCGCGCCGGGCTGCTGCTCCGGCAGGATGACGGCGACGAAGATGTCGCCCAGTGGCGTGGGCTGGCGCAGTTCGGCTCGGGTGCCGCGCGGCAACTGGATGTCGGCGCGGATGTCGAGGTCCACGGCGGCCAGGAAGTCGGTGGTGTCGATGTGGGTGACCACGCCGATATCGGAGCCGCCGATCCGCACTCGTGCCCGTTCCGGCAGGTTGAGGGCGTCGCCGAAAATCGCGTGCAGGTGATAGGTGGGCCCGTCGACCCCGGGCTTCGGTAAGGGGACATTGTCGACGGTGACCGCGCACCCGCTGATCGACAGCGTCGCCGTGGCGGCGGCCAGGAGGCGGGCGGTGCGGGCCCTCATCGGGTCAGCCCCAGCAGCGCGCCGGCCAGGCCGAAATCCGGTCCGAAGTCGGTGAGTTTGCCCGTGCGGCAGCCGTCGGCACGCAGCTGTACGCGTTCGCACAGCAGCGACAGGGCTTCACCGTCGAACAGGGACTTGTCGGTGAGCAGATGCAGCCGGACCGAACCGGTCTGCGGGCTCATGGCATCGGCGAAGTTCCGGAAGAACAGCGGCGCCACATCGGTTATCTCGATGAGATCGGTTCCGTGGCCGCGCATCTGGGTGGTGATGGTGGTCAGCCGATTCAGCGCGTCGATGAGTGGCTGCCGGTTCTCGGCCACCACGGAGCTGGTGTTCGCGACGAAATCGTCGAGCTGGGTGAGAACGGCCCGCAGGCCGGGCGCTTGATCTTTCATCAGTGTCACCAGCTCGGTGAGGCGGGCGCTGAATTCGCGCACGGTCCGGTCGTTGTCGGCGACGACCTGAGTGAGGTCGTTGAGCCGGATGACGGCATCGGAGATCTGGTCCTTGTTCGCGAGGGTGGTCCGGAAGGCCGTCGACAGGGCATCGAGGGTCTCGCGGATGCGGTCGCCGTTGTCGTCGAGCAAGGGGAACAGCACCCTGCTCGCCATCGGTCCGCCCGCGTTGTCCCCGGCCAGGGATTTGCCGAGGTCGTCGAAGGTGCGCAGGATGCGGTCGAGTTCTACCGGAGTGCGGGTGTGCTCGAGCGGAATGTGGGCGCCGTCGCCGAGGGTGGGGCCGCGCCCGGTGTAGGCGGGCGTCAGCTCGATGTGGCGGTTGGTGATCAGCTGCGGTGAGACCAGTGCGGCGATGGCGGCGGCCGGAATCGTCACGCCGTCGTCGACGGTCATCGCGACCTCCACGTAGTGGCCGCGCGCGATGACCGAATCGACCTGGCCCACAGGGAGTCCGAGCACCGATACCTCGTTGCCGGGGTAGAGACCGGCAACATTGTCGAAGTCGGCGGTGAGGTGAATCTGTCTGCCCAGCAACCGATTCGGCGTCGACGTCAAGCTGTGCGGAAGGGCGCATCCGGCCAGCATCAGCGTGACGGCGCTCACGATGGCGGCGCGCACGATGGTCGTGATCCGCATCAGCGACACCCCGCGACGGCCTGGGTGGCACACAACCAGTTGTCGGGGAACAACCCCCAGGGCAGGTAGACCTCTCCGTACGGTCCGTTGCCGAAGG
The DNA here is from genome assembly GCF_000308375.1 of Nocardia aobensis NBRC 100429. Lineage (GTDB taxonomy): Bacteria > Actinomycetota > Actinomycetes > Mycobacteriales > Mycobacteriaceae > Nocardia > Nocardia aobensis. Next base: position 2,185 of record NZ_BAFQ01000180.1, read on the forward strand.
TGTTGTTGACCTGCCGCAACGCCACGGGCATCGTTTGATAGAGATGGTCGAGGTTGTCCCGGTTCTTCTGCAGGCCTTGCGACATGGTGTCGAGGCTGCGGATCAGCGGGCCGAGTTGTCCGTTGTTGCCGGCGCCGATCTGCTGCAGGCTTGTCGATATCGTGGCGATGTTGTCGAGGAGGTTCTTCACCAGGTCTTGGCGCTGTGCCACCGCGTCCCCGATCGCCCGGCCCCGGGTGAGCAGCAGCAGAATGCCGTTGCGGTTCTCGTCGACCAATGTGGCTACCGAGTCGATGTTCTTCAGCAGCGTGTCGACTTCGTCGCGGCGGTCGCTGATCACGTCGGCCAGCACACCGACCGAGTCGAGGGCCGCGGCGGTGAGCTGTGGCGAGTCTCCCATCTGACGGGCCACGGCATCGAGGGAGGCCCGCAGGGCAGCGGGGTCGAGTTTCTCGAGGTGTTCGAAGGAGTTCGTGTATTTCGGGTCGTTGACGACCTTGTCCAGATTGTAGGGGACTTCGGTGCGATCGAGTCGAATCACATTGCCTGGCAATCCCTTTCCGTTTCCGGGGTGGAGCTCGACGTGCATCTTGCCGAGAATCGTGCTCATCTTGATCGCGGCGGTGGCGTCGGGACCCAGACGGACCTCGGGGCGAATCTTCAACTCGGCGACGATGCGATCACCGGCCAGGTGTGCCGAGGCGACGGTGCCGACGTCGATCCCGGCCACGTCCACGCTGTTGCCCGGTCGCAGTCCCGCCGCCTGTGCGAACTCGGCGCGCACGGTCCGGTGGCCGAGGTCGAGCCCGGTGACGAAGACGACGCCGGACACGAGCGCAATAACCGCGGTCCCGGCGCCGATGCCGAGCCACAAGTGCCGGTTCTGCCGGTAGGACGGAATCGCGTCCCACATCTCGGGGAGAGTGGGAAGTTGGAATCGGTCCAGCAGCCAGTTGATGCTGCGGAACCGGTCGAGGAATCGGTTCACTATCGACACACCTCCGAGTGCGAGTTGCCGCCGACCTGGGAGAACAACCCCGGAGGGAACAACACGCCCCACAGGGAGACGTCCAGGCCGCAGACGTAGGAGTTGATGTAGGTGCCGTTGCCGCTGATGCGAGCCAGTCCGGCCAGCAGCAGCGGCAGTTCGACCGCGGCGCGGTCGAGCCGGGAACCGTTGGCCAGCAACAGATTCACGCCCGAGGTGGCCGACTGCTGCGCGTGCGCGATACCGGGTTCGATCGCGGCGATGAGACCGCTGAGCTGCCCGGTCGCTCCGGCGGCACGGTCGACGGCCCCTTTGAGGGTTTCGCCTTCTTCGTACAGCCCGGTGACGAGTGTGCGGGCCTGGGTGATCAGCGTTTCCAGCTCCGATGCGCGGTGGGCGAGTCCGGCGACGACGCTGCTGAGGTTGGTGACGACCCGGCCCAGGATCTCGTCGCGGTCGCGGAACGTATTCGCCAGCCCCGCTGCCCGGGTGATCAGAGCGCTGAGCGAGACACCGTCGCCCTGCAGCGCCTGGACGAGAGTCTGCGACAGGGAATTGACCTCATCGGGTTGCAGCACGCTGAACAACGGTTCGAATCCGGACAGGACCGTCGATACGTCGAACGACGATTCGGTGCGTTCGATCGGAATCGAGCCTCCCGGCGGTAGCGGCGCGGCCGGACCGGAGCCCGGCGCCAGGGCGATGTAGCGCTGTCCGATGAGGTTCTGATATCGGATCAGTGCCTTGGTCGTGGTGAACAGGTGCTGGCGAGATCGGACGCGGAACCCGACGCGGGCCCGCTGATCATCGAGTTCGATGGAGTCGACGCGGCCCACGCGAACCCCGGCCATCCGCACGTCGTCGCCCACGCGCAGTCCGAGAACGTCGCCGAAAGTCGCCTGGTAGCGGTCGGTGTCGCCGGATACCGACCGTTGCAGGGTGGAATAGACCGTCCAGCTCGCGACCAGCGCGAGGACGACGAAGACCGTGAAGCCGAGTACGGCTGTGCGAGTGGTGATCATGTCAACGTCCGCCGTTCGAAGGTGGTGAGGTGCGCACTGTGACAGCGCCGTCGGCAAGCACCGGGCGCAACAGCAACAGCTGTGCGGGGTTCGGCGCGCGCCCGAGGAGGGCGGTGATCGCCGCGGTTCCGGTATAGGAGGCGGGCGCTGCGGGCCCGGACGTCGGTGCCGGCGGCCCCTCCACCGCCGGGCCTGCCGGTGCGGTCGGGCCGGGGATGGGCGGGAGCCCGTGAAACCAGGGCAGAGCCGGCCCGGCAGGGGCATCCGTTCCGGGAGCTGCCGCGCCGATCCGTCCCGGCAGCAACTGAAGCGGAAACGCCTGTGGCGCAGGGGAATTGGGTGTCACACCGCATCGCGGACCGGCGAGCTGCCCGTAGCGTGGACAATCGGCGGCAGTATAGGGGCGAAACGGTGTGAAGGTCACGTCGATGGCCCATCGCATCTGCTGATGTGGTCCCCAGGTGAAGATGGTGGCGTAGGCGCTCAGCGCCTGATTCAAATTCGCGACCGAGGCGCCGATCGCATCCGGATCGGTGGCCACGGCGCCGAAGACGTCGTCGAGTCCGGATACCAATTCCTTTCCCGCATCGGGGTTTCGGGCGAACAGTCCGTTGGTGGCCGCCACGGCCGAACCGGCGTCGGTGAGAAGGGTGACCAGTTTCGCTCGCCGTTCGGTCAAGGTGCGCGCTGCGGTCACCGAGTCGCCGAGCGCCTCGATCAGTTCCGGTGCCGAGCGGTTCACCGCCGTGGCGGCGGCACCGAGGTTGCCCAGCATGTCTCCGATTCCCGGAATCGCTCGCACCTGTGTGGTCCAGGTATCGAGTCGTTCGATGGTCGAGCCGGGAACGCGGGCGCCGGCATCCAGCGCCTCGGCGAGGGTTCCCAGGACACGGGCCAACCTCTGCGGCTGGATCGCGTCCAGGACGGTTCGCAGTGTGGTCAGGGTGGCCTGAAGCTGGGCGGTGGCCGCGCTCGTGTCTTGGCGGATCGTCGTGCCGGTCCGCAAGCCGTCGCGGGCCGGCCCATTGTCGACCAGCTCGAGAGCGGTGACGCCGAACAGGTTCGCCGGAACCACTCGAGCGGTCACCGTCGCTGGGATCTGCTGCGCCACCGAAGGTTTCAGGCGCAGACGAACCGGCTGGCGCTGACCCTCGGCGGCGATGTCCACATCGGCGACGGAGCCCACGATCATGCCGCGGAACTTCACATCGGCGTGCGGTGGCATACCGTCGCCCGTGCTCGTCATCTCGGCGGTGACGGCGACCGTGTCGGCGAATGCGCCGGTATAGCGCAGGCCCAGCAGATATATCCCCGCCGCCAGGGCGCCGACCATCGTGACACCGATGATGCCCAGTCGCAGGGCGCCGGGGCCGCGGCCACTCGGATCGATGATCATCGCGACTCCTAGCCCGAGATTCGGATACCGGGGTCGATACCCCAGATCGCCAAGGTGAGAAGAAGATTGGCGAAGACGACCACGATGATGGTCACCTTGATCGCGCGACCGGCTGCCACGCCCACCCCCTCGGGCCCGCCGGCGGCGACGAAACCGTAGTAGCACTGGATGAAGGACGCGATCACCACGAACGTGACGATTTTCAGCACCGAGTAGAGGATGTCGACCGGGTCGAGGAATTGATGGAAGTAGTGGTCATAGGTGCCCAGAGTTGTTCCGCCCAGGAGCATTACGGCCAGCCGTGTGCTCACATACGCGATCGCCAGGCCGACGGTGTAGAGCGGAACGATGGCGACCGCCGCGGCCAGCATCCGAGTGGTGATCAGATACGGAAGCGGCCTGATCGCAATCGATTCCAGCGCGTCGATCTCCTCCGAGATCCGCATCGAACCGAGTTGTGCGGTGAATCGGCAGCCGGCTTGGGCGCCGAATGCGATCGTCGCCAGCAGCGGGGCCAGTTCGCGGGTGGTCGCGAAACCGGATATCGCACCGGTGAGCGGGCTCATCGTCAGCAGATCGAGCGCGCTGTGGGCCTCCATGCCGACGGTGATGCCGCCGAATCCGCACAGGATCACGATCACGCCCACGGTGCCGCCGCCGACCACCAGAGAGCCGTTTCCCCACGTGACGTCGGTGATGAGGCGCAGCAACTCTTTTCGGTAATGACGGAGCACGAACGGAACGGCGGCCAGCGCCTCGACGAAGACCAGCCCTTGGTGTCCGAGGCGGACGTGCAGGCCGACGGGAACGCGCACAGCGACCGCGGCCCGACGCAGCGGACGTAGCAGCGGTGGGACGTAGACGGCCATGTCACAACACCTTCGAGGGGTAGAGGGTGTTGTAGATCTGGGTGATGAGGATGTTGATGCCGAACAGGACAATGGCGGAGTTCACCACCGCCGAGTTCACGGAGTCGGCCACTCCGGCCGGTCCGCCGCGGGTATGTAATCCGGTGTCGCAAGCGATGATCGCCGCCAGCGCACCGAAGATCGCGGCCTTGAGCATGGCCACCACCAGATCGGTGGCGACCGCGAACGAGGCGAAGGTGCGGATATAGGAGCCGGGTGTACCCGCCTGCATGTAGACGTTGAAGGCGTAACCGGTCGCGAAACCGACGAAGATCACCAATCCGCACAACAGGGTGCTGACCAGAACGGCGGCCGCGAGTCGGGGTGCGACCAGGCGCCGGATCGGGTCGACGCCCATCACGGTCATGGCGTCGATTTCCTCCCGGATCGTGCGGGAACCGAGGTCGGCGCAGATGGCTGACCCGACGGCACCCGCGATCATCAGCGAGGTCACCAGGGGAGCGCCCTGGCGAATGATGCCCAGCCCGTTCACCGCGCCGATGAACGTCGTGGCGCCGACCTGGCTCACCAGCGATCCGACCTGGATGGAGACGACCACCGCGATCGGCACCGCGACCAGCAGTGTCGGGGTGGCCGACACACTCGCCATGAAGGCGCACTGCTTGATGAACTCCCGCCACGGAAATCGCCGCCGGAACACCGCGGTGACCAGTGCGAGAGTTGCGTGCCCGGTCATCGAGACCTGTCGGCCGGCGGTCTCCACCGAGCGCTGCGGGTGGTCGCGCCAGTAGCCGACGCCGAATCCGATGACGCGTCGACGGTCGGAAGCCGCCCCTGCTGCGCCCGAACGCACCCTCCCGTGCGTGCCCTGCGCTGACATCTGCATCCCTTCATCGGTCCATCGGAAAACACGCCTCGCTACGAGCACGTAGGCGAGGGTTAATTACGCTCAAGTAGAGTTATTTCTACGGATGCGTAGAAATGAGGTGAGACGTTAGCAAGGGGGTTCGCGACCGCGCTGGCGTTTGAGAGGATTCGTGGGTGGCCATCGAAGAGAAACTCCCCGGTGTGTGGCAGGTCTCCCCCCGGCAGCCCGGGGGAAAGACCGGTAGACGCAACGGTCCGCGGCTCCCGCTGCCCGAGCGCCGGGAGCAGTTGCTCGATGCCGCATTCCAGGTGGTCGGCCGGGACGGATTGTCCGGACTGACGATGCAGGCGGTGGCCAAGCAGGCCGGTGTCGCCAAGCCGGTGCTCTACGCGGTCTATCCCACCGCACCCGAACTCGTCGCCGGCCTTCTGCATCGCGAGCATGCGCGCGGTATCCGCCAGGTGATGGACACGTTGCCCGACAACCTTCGCGAGATCGACCCCGATACGGCCTATGCCGATTCGGTCATGGCTTTCTTGCGTGCCGTGCAATCGGACCCGGTGCGCTGGCGGCTGATCCTGACTCACGCGGACGGAGCGCCCGCCGATTACACCGAACTGTTGTCGGCTGCGCGCGAGAAGATCGTCGGGCGGCTGATCCAGCTCCTCGAAACCGGTATCGAGCTGCGCGGAGGGCCCGCCAACGCCGACCCCGAACTCGTGGGTTACGTCATGCTCGGCTTCATCGAAACCCTCGGCCGCATGGTCATTTCCGATCCTGGCCGATTCCCGCCGGAACGACTACAGACCACGGTGCGTGCGCTCGCACGCACGTTGCCCAAAGGTTCCTGACCCGGCATCTCGGATCGACGAGGCCGCCGGCTCAGTGAGTTCGTGGGCCGAGGGCGAGTCCGAGTAGTGCGGCGACGATGCCGGTGCAGGTGTCGACGAGCCGGTCGCGCTCGATGCTCAGGTGCCCGTCGGTCCACTCCAGATACACCGACGTCAACGCTCCGGCCAGCGCGGTGCCGATCGTGGCCAGCGTGGCATCACTGCTGGCGAACAGATCCCCGGCGCTGTCGCCCAACAGGGGAGCCAGAGCCCGGATCACCGCCGGGGTGCGGCGGGTGATGTGCGCCCGTAAATCGTCGTCGGCCAACGGTTCACGCAGCAGCACCCGCGCCCGCCGCGGGTCCTCGTCGAAGAAATCGGCGCAGGTTTGCAGCGCCGACCGGATCGCCGTATACGGGTCGGTGCCCGCGGCGATCACCGACAGCCGCTCGCGCAACGCCGCTTCCACCCGGTCGTAGACGGCCAGGATCAGTGCTTCGCGGCCTTCGAAACTTTCGTAGAAATAGCGCGGGCTCAGATTCGCCTGTCGCGTCACCGCCCGCATCGTGACCGTCCCGGCTCCCGCTGTCCCGAGCAGATCGAAAGCGCACTCCAGCAACAGCTCACGGCGTTCGCCGGACCGGTCCTGCAGCGTCTGGCCTCGCCAGAGTTTGGGTGCGGTGCTCACGCCGGTCATCCTCGCATCGCCACCGCACATCTCATTGACATCACCTGATTCTACATGAATCATATGATTCACCTCGAGGCGCGCAGCATCGGTACCGTGGCCGGTCGCGCCGATCGTGTGAAGGGGTCGCTCATGTTCGACGAGGAACAGTTCCAGCAGGCGCTGCGGCAGCCGCGGTTGTCGAAACCGGTACCGGAATTCCTGAATTCCAATCGCGCCGTACCGATTCGGGCGATCCCCGAAGCCGAACTGCAGGCCGGCACCCTCGAGTGGTTCGGTGAGTTCGAACGCAAACTGGAGCTCTACGGCAAGCTCGGCGTCGATCTGAGCTGGGTCATGGAATGGGCCAAGAAGTACTGGTGGAGCTTTCTGGTCCGGGATATGAGCCTCAACCACGAGCTCTACGCACCCGACATCCGCTACACCGACGTCACGACCTTCGGGCGCACCATCGTCGGTATCGACGAATTCGTGAAATACAACTTCGCCTTCTTCGACGCCATCCCGGACTGGCGCTACGACCCGCTGCCCAACCAGGTGTATCTGGACGTGACGCCGGAAGGCGCGGTGCGCATCGTGATCCGCTACATCGGCAGCGGGCACTGGACCGGCCCGCTGCGCCTGTACCCCTACGACGAGTCCGCCCCCGTGATCTACGGCAACGGCCGCTTCATCCAGTGCCCGGCGGTCGACCGCTACCACTTCAACGCCGACGGACTCATGGAAGAAGGCGAAACCCTCTACGACTTCCTCGACGCCACGCAGCGCGGCGGCGTCCTGCCTCGCGATGACAGCTGGCAGTTCCGCGCACTCATGGCCGCCTCCAAACTCCCCGCCCTCCTCGCCAGGATCGGGACGGTGCGGTAGTGGGTGGCCGGGGCGGGGACTGGCTACGCCTGTCCGGCATATCTATCTGTCTACTGCCATATGCGCATCTATTTATTAAAATTCGCCGTTTCCTCCACTCGTTGACACGGTCGGCTGCGGCCGAAAGAACAGCCCGGATGGTCTGGGCCGATCGTCGGGGTGTGGGGCAGTGGAGCCGACAGTAGGGCGAGCAGAGGGCATGTGACGCAGCCTGATTCGGTGCCGCGCGGCGGACTGCGGGCGGCAACAGCGGAATTCGAGTAGCGGTCTACTCGGGTCGGCGGCGTGGTCGGTCCATACGCTGACAGCAACGTAGAAAGTTGATCGCTCGGCGTGGCTCGAACGGATGAAAGTAACGACGTCACCGCCGCAGAGGGATCCGGGTTTCGGTGCTGCTCAGCGCATTACGGTGTCGGCGAGCGTGAACGGCGCCCCGGTTTCACGGCGGCGGTGCGGCTCGGCTTATCGCCGCACAGCACCGTCGGCGCCACAGCACGCCGGTACGGTCGGTCAGCGTCCGCTGTGCAGGCTATCGCTCGTGCCTGGCAACGCAATCCGATAGGAGGTCCGGCCGGTCGATGCCCGGCAGGTCTTCTCCGATCGCGGTATCCGGCCATAGCCGGCGCCGCGACCACGCATTTGCACGGCCGTCCGGTGGGGAGGGGCGGCGGCCGGTTGAGCGGACGACCCGCGCGCACCGGTGCTCGACAGCGCGTACGCCTACCGCCGCTAGTGTGGAGGTTCTGGAAATCGGTGACTGATACCTGTTGAGGTTGGTTGTGATGGCAACGTCGGCGACGCCATATCACCATGGTGATCTGCCCAATGCGCTGGTGCGTGCGGCGATCGAGCTGCTCGAGGAGGGTGGGGCGTCGGAGCTGTCGCTGCGTGGTGCTGCGCGGCGGGCCGGCGTGTCCACCGCCGCGCCCTATCGCCATTTCGCCGACCGTGATGCCCTGTTGTCGGCGGTCGCGGCGGTGGGGTACCGCGATCTGGCCGCGCATCTGGCCGCCGTGCACCCGGAGCAGGTGGGCACCGGCAGCCTCGGCGATATCGCGGTCGCTTATGTTCGGTTCGCGCTGACCCGGCCCGGGATGTTCCGGGTGATGTTCACCGAGTCCTGCGATGCGACCAGCCCGGAGCGGGTCGCCGCGGTGGAGGCCATCCACGACTACCTGGAATCCCTTGTGCGGCAGATCTTTCCGGACGCCGACCCGGAGCCCACCGCGACCGCGATGTGGGCGTTGGTACACGGCTTGGCCTTCCTGCACCTCGATGGGAAGCTCGACGCCTCCTCCGAGAAGGTCGTCGACGCGCGGGTACGAGCGGCGGTGTCGGCGATCCTCGATATTCCACGACTTCGCTGAAATTTCGTCCTTTACGCCGAGGCGCCGACGTCGGCGAGCAATCGCTGCGCCAGTTTCTCCGACGATTGGGGATTCTGGCCGGTGTACAGATTCCGATCGACGACTACGTGTGGGCGCAACGGAAGCAGGGCCTTGGAATATTCGACTCCTGTCTCCTTCAATTTGTCCTCGAGCAGCCAGGGCGCCTTCTTCGCGAACCGGTTCAGCAGTTCCTCGCGGTTGGACAGTCCGGTCATCCGGTAGCCGGCGAAGGGTGACTTCCCGTCGGGTGGGGTCGCCGCCAGGATGGCGGCCGGGGCATGGCAGAGCAGGGCGAGGGGTTTGCCGGAGGCGAGCCGCTCGGTGAGCAGCGCCCCGGAGGTCGCGTCGTAGGCCAGGTCTTCCATCGGACCGTGGCCGCCGGGGTAGAACACGACGTCGAAGGCATCCGGGTCGACGGTGTCCAGCGCGACCGGATGGGCGAGGACGCTGTCGATGCGGTCGAGATACTGCTGCACCTCGCGGCGTTTCCAGGGCAGGCCGCCGGCGATTCCGAGACTGAGTCGATCGAGTGTCGGGGCTTTTCCGCCCGGGGTCGCGATGGTGATGTCCCAGCCCGCCTCGGAGAAGATGCGGTGCGGCACCGCCACCTCTTCGGCCCAAAAACCCGAGGGGTGTATTTCGCCGTCGTTCAATGTCCAGCGGTCGGCGGCAGAGATGACGAACAGGACTTTCGGCATTTTCGCTTACCTCCTGTAGTTGTGAAGAGTTTATGCGACGGCTAGGGCGCCGTCGCTTGCAGCGATCGGGTGATCAGGTCCGCGACGGCGTCCGGTGCCTCCCACGGCGGGGTATGTCCGACCGCTCGAAGCGTTGTCCACAGCGACCTGTCGAATTCCACGGTAGGCGCTCGAATCCGTGCGTCGAGTTCGCCGAAGGCCAATCGGGCCGGTTGTGGCAGCCGGGCCAGCCGATCCGGCAGCGGCGCCTCGGCGAGGTAGGTGTCGATGGCGCGGGTGCTGGTGGCGAAGTTGCGCCGCCCGCGTGTGCGCGCATCGGTGACGAACCGGTCCGGTATCGGGGTGCCCGGGGCGAATGCACTGCGCTGTGCGTCGCGTTGCCGTTCCTCGGAGGCCGAGGCCCACAACAGATCTCCGATGCCGGGCAGCGTCAGGGCCCGTTCGGCCGGTCCGCGTGCGGACTTCCGGCTCGCCCGCGACCAGGGTGGGCACAGCAGTATCAGCTCCGAGACCAGATCGGGGCGACGTTCAGCCAGGGCGGTGGCGACCAGCCCGCCGCGCGAGTGGCCGACCACGATCGACGGCGAGCCGAGCAACCGAGCTGTGTCGTCGGCGTCGTCTTCGATGCTGCCCGACGAATCTAGCTGCACGGCAACGATATTCGCCCGATCCGCAAGCATCGGCACGACCCGGTCCCACACTCGGTACGAGCTCGCGAGGCCGTGGATCAGGACGACCGTGGGGGCGCCGGGCGTTCCGGTGACCAATGCCCCGGCGCTCATGCCACCACCACCTCCCGGGTGCGGCGATGCAGGAGATGACGGGTGGGATCGAAGCGCAGCGTCCGGCGGCGGAAGTCGAACGTCGATCCGGGCCAGATGTTGGTGTTGCGGCCGTTGTCGTTGAGGTACCAGCTCGTGCAGCCACCGGCGGTCCACACCGAGCCCTCGCCGAGCCGCTCGACGTCCTCGGTGAATGCCTGCTGGGCGGCGGCGGTGGGTTCGATGGCGTCGAGGTCGTGGTCGCGGGCGTAGCCGAGCGCGCCGGCGATGTAGTTGGCCTGGGATTCGAACATGTGGATCACCGAGGTGTGGCCGAGGCCGATGTTCGGGCCGTGGATGAGATACATGTTCGGAAATCCGGAGACTGAGGTGCCGAGATAGGCCGTCGGGTTGCCGTCCCACACTTGCGCCATGGTCCGGCCGTCGGGACCGTAGGTCCGGTCGGTCAGCGGCAGGTGCGAGGTGCGGAAGCCGGTGCCGTAGATAATGGCGTCGACCTCGTGCTGGGTACCGGTGTTGTCGATCAGGCCGGTCTCGGTGATCGAACTGATCCCGTGGGTGTTCACGGTGACGTTGGGCCGGTCGAGTGCGCGCAGATAGTCGTCGGAGATCAGCACACGCTTGCAGCCCAGCCGGAAGTCGGGAAGCAGCTGTTCCCGCAACTGCTCGTCGGCGACCTGGGACTCGAGGTGGCGCCGGGCGCCGCGTTCGGGCAATGCCATCAGCGCGGGGTTGCGGAAAGCGACCACCTGCCATTCGCGACGCAGATACACCCGCAGGCGCTCGAGCCGTTGCAGTGCCGGAATTCGGCGATACACGGTACGGGTCAGCGCGGTGGTCGGGCGGTCGTGGCGGGGGACCACCCAGGCGGGAGTGCGCTGGAAGACGGTCAGCCGTGCGACGTCGGGCGCAATGGCGGGAACGAACTGGACGGCCGAGGGGCCGGTGCCGATGACCGCGACGCGTTTGCCGGTCAGGTCGTAGTCGTGATTCCAGCGCGCGGAATGGAAACTCACACCTTCGAATCGGTCGATCCCGGGAATCGCGGGCAGCAGCGGATCGGCGAGCGCGCCGGTCGCCAGCACCACGTGGGTGGCTGTCCGCGGACCCACAGTGGTGTCGATGCGCCACAGGTAGGCGGTCGGATCCCATTCCAGGCGTTCGACCGTACAGCCGAGTCTCAGGCGGGAGCGCAGCCCCTGCGAACCGGTGACGTTTCTCAGGTACTCGAACAACTCGGGCTGGGTGGCAAAAGTGTTGCGCCAGTCCGGGTTCGGTGCGAAGGAGAACGAGTACAGATTGCTCTGCACGTCGACGGCGGCGCCGGGGTAGTCGTTGTCGCGCCACACCCCGCCGACCTCGCCGGCGCGTTCGAGCATCACGAAGTCGGAGAATCCCGCGCGGTGCAACCGCACCGCGGTCGCGATGCCGCCGAAACCGCTGCCGATGATCGCGACATGGGAGTGTGGGACGGTGTCGGCCGGATTGTGCTGCGGCGCTGTCGTACTCGTGGACATGATTCCTTCGAGGTGTCGACGACGAGCCGGGCTCGCCGAGGGCGGATGGTCGGGGGTTACCGCGTCGCGAGCCGGGAGGCCGGTGACGTGGCTCGTTCGCGCCGCGTCGACGCCAGCCATCGTGAGTAGCGGCGCAGCGCACGCGACTTCGCTCGCTGATCGGCGGCGAGGGCCAGCGCGGGATGGACACCGAGGGCCGGGTCCTTTCCGGCGGCCATGCGCCGCATCTGGTAGCGGACCTGCGCCATCTGCGCCAGCGAGGCGAGTGGTTTGTCCGACCAGGTCACCGGCTTCAACGCGCCGGCCGCGCCCACTCCCTCGCGCCAGCGGTTGGGCAGATCCGGGGTGACGGCGAGGGCGGTGCCCATGCCGACGACGGCGACATTCTTCGCGAGCACGCGCTCGGCGGTGTCGCTGCGTGTGATGCCGCCGGTCAACATCAGCGGAATCGGGCTGGTCTCGGCCAGTTCGGCGGCCAACTCCAGGAAGTAGGCCTCCCGCGCCGCCGTGCGGCCATCGGTGGGCCGCCCGGACATGGCGGGGCTTTCGTAACTACCGCCCGACACCTCCACCAGATCCACTCCGAGGCCTGCCAGCATGCCGATGACCTTGCGCGCGTCGTCGGCGTCGAATCCGCCGCGCTGGAAGTCGGCGGAGTTCAGTTTCACGGCCACCGCGAATTCGGGTGACACCACCGCACGGGTGGCGCGCACGATGTCCAGGAGCAGGCGCGCGCGGTTGGCGAGGGAACCGCCCCATTCATCGGTGCGGTTGTTCACCAGCGGAGACAGGAACTGCGACAGCAGATATCCGTGTGCGGCATGGATTTCCACGCCGTCGAAGCCCGCGATTTCGGCCCGCTCGGCGGTGGTGGCGAAGCGGGTGACGGTGTCACGGATCTGCTCGGCGGTCATGGCGACCGGGCGGCCGAACCGCTTGGAATGCCGGCCCACGTCGACGGCGATATCGGAAGGGCCCCAGACGACTCCCGGCATATTCGCCTGAATTTGGCGACCGGGGTGGCTGACCTGCATCCATATCGCGGCCCCGGCGGCCTTTCCGGCCTCGGCCCAGGCGGCGAACGGCTCGAGTGGGGAATCCGCGTCCAGGACGATGCCGCCGGGTCCGGTCAGCGCCTCGGCATGCACCATTACGTTGCCGGTGATCAGCAGGCCGGCGCCGCCAGCGCCCCACCGCCGGTACAGCGCGATCAGCCGATCGTCGGGCAGCTGTGCCCGCCCGGCCAGTCCCTCCTCCATGGCGGCCTTCGCGATGCGGTTGCGCAGTACCTGGCCGGACCGTAGTTCCACCGGCGAGAACAGCGTGTCTCGTGTCGAAGCGCTGGGCACGGCGGCCTCCTTCCTGGGTATGTTTGCGGCGTTCACATTGTGTGGACAGTGCTAACATAGAGGAATATGTAAGCGGCGTCAACAATGGAAGGTGGGGATATGGCACTGTCGAGTGCGTCGTATCACCATGGAGACCTGCCCAATGCGTTGGTCCGCGCGGCGGTGGAACTGCTGGAGGAGAGCGGTGCGCCCGAGCTGTCGCTGCGGGCGGCCGCGCGGCGGGCGGGTGTCTCCACGGCGGCGCCCTATCGGCATTTCGCCGACCGTGAGGCGCTGCTGTCGGCGGTGGCCGCCGTTGGATACGGAGATCTGGCCGGGCAACTGGCCGCGGCGCATCCCGAGCCGGAGACGCCCGACGGGTTGGCGGCCGTGGCCAACGCCTACGTGCGATTCGCTCTGACGCGGCCGGGCATGTTCCGGGTGATGTTCGCCGAGCCCTGTGGTTCGGCCGATGCCGAGCGGGCTGCGGCCGAGGTGATCGAAAAATTCGTCGACGGCATTGTGCGGCAAGCATTTCCGCGCACCGATCCGGATGCCACGGCGACCGCGGTGTGGGCGCTGGTACACGGCCTGGCCTTCTTGCACCTCGATGGCAAGCTCGACGCGTCGTCGCCGGAAGTCGTTGCGGCCACGGTGAACTCGGCGGTGCGCGCCGTTCTGGCTGCCGGGTGATGCCCGAACTTCCGGCCGAACCTTCATATGTTGACGTCGTCCACATATCTGCTAATGTATGCGCCGCTTACTCGCTCAGGTGTCAAGCGGACCGCAGCGGCGAGAAATCCGACAAGGGGCACGTGGTGAACAAGAACACGGTGAAAGACGCCGGGGCCAAGATGATGAACATCGCGCACCGGCTGGTGCTCGCGGTCAGCGGAAATCGGCTACTGGCCGAGCCATTCGGTATGCCGGTGGTCGAATTGCACACCATCGGCCGCAAATCCGGTCAGCCGCGATCGTGCTACCTGACCGCGCCGGTGCACGACGAAAACCGGGTGATACTGGTGGCGTCCAAAGGCGGCGACGACCGCCATCCCGACTGGTACCGCAACCTGCAGGCGCATCCCGATGCCGAACTCGTGATCGACGGACAGCGCCGGAAGATCCACGCCCGCACCGCGAATGCGGAGGAACGGGCGCGGCTGTGGCCACAGATCACCGAGGCCTACCGGGGCTACGCGAACTACCAGACGCGGACCACGCGGGAGATCCCGGTAGTCATCTGCGAGCTGGAGGGCGCACGATGACCGCGCGCCCGCGGGCGCGAGGATGACCGCAGTCGGACGCCGTCGGTGATCGCCGACCTCGGCTGCCGCACCATGGCATCGGCCGAATCGTAAGCTGGTGACATATCGAAGGCGGGCGCCGACCACGAGCGTCCAACGGCACCACAATCAATGCAGCTCGCGCGGCTGTACCCCACGCACTCACCGACTGGAGACCCTGGTGACAGAGAGCCGATCAGCCTCGAACCCGCGACGCACGATCGTCATTACCGGTGCCAGCGACGGCATCGGAGCGGTGACCGCGCGGGCGCTGGCCGCGCCCGACGTCGACCTCGTCATCGTCGGCAGGTCGGCACAGAAACTCGCCGCCGTGACCGCCGACACCGGTGCGACCGCCTTCACGGCCGATTTCGCCGTCCTCGACGATGTGCGCGGTCTCGCCGAGCAGATCGGCGAACATGCCGGCGCGATCGACGTGCTGCTCAACAACGCGGGCGGCCTCTTCGAGCCGCAGCAGCGGACCGTCGACGGGCACGAACCCAACTTCCAGATCAACCACTTGGCACCGTTCCTGCTCACCAATCTGCTGCACGACAGACTCGCCGCCCACGGTGCGCTCGTGCTGAACACCGCGAGCGTCGGCAACCTGTTCGGACGCGTCGACATCTCCGACCTCGACTACCGGCGCCGCCGCGCCTTCGGATGGCGCGCCTACGGGTCGAGCAAGCTGATGAACATCATGTTCACCCGTGGTATCGCGCAGCGCTGGACATCGGACGGAATCGTTTCCGCCGCAGTCCATCCCGGCCCCGTGGCCTCGAGCTTCGGCCGCGACTCCCGCGCCGTCGGCCTGCTCTACCGCACCCCGCTGCGCCACGTAGGCACCATCACTCCCGCCCGCGGCGCCGAACCCCTGATCGAGTTGGCCCGCCGCGGCGCCGACCCGGAAATCAACGGCGTCTACTTCCACCGCCACCGCGCAAAAGGCCCCGAGTCGCCCCAAGCCCACAACCGCCACCTCATCGACGAACTGTGGTCCGCCTCAGCCGATCTCGTCGGGCTGGGGTGATCGAACTTTCCTGAGCTCGTGCGCGAGCGGAGCTATTTAGTGCGCAGGCAGACGACGAGGGTGGTTTGTAGGTTGTAGGTGTTGCGGGTCTCGGTGTAGTACGCGTCCGAGTCGGGATACGCGCTGCCGCAAAGGGTCTCGGCGGACTCGGAGTCGGTGGAACCCGGCGCCTGGGGGAACCCCGGAGTGGGCGCCGGGCGCGACAGGGTGCCGAGGACGGTTGCCTGGGCGCGCGGATCGCCGCAGGGCAGGACCTGAACGTTGGCGTTGTCGTCGTCTTGTCCGCTGTTGGGCTGGTGCGTGTTCCAGACACATTGGCCCGCAGTGAAAGTGGTGGACGGGATCGGTGTACGGATGGTGCTCGGATAGGTGTCGCTGAGGGGACCGGTGGTCGAGTACGACGAATGCTTCGTGTTCGGGTCGGACCCGGCGGCGGCGATGATGCCGGCAATCGCGAGGAACGGCAGCAGAACGGCGAGGATCTGCGGCCGACGATAGAGCGGCTTACCGGGATCCATCGGCTGGTACGGGCTGCCGGGAATCGGCGGCGGCAGTTGGCCGATCTCGTAGCGGCAGTACAGGTTCCACAGGATGGTGAGCGGGTTGGCGATGAAGGACACGATGCCCCACCCGCCCTGCCACAGACTTTCGCCGGTCATCCGCCGGAAGGTCGCCAGGCCGCAGTCGCGGCAGAACGGGCCGGACGCCTTGCGGAATTGCATGACGATGAGCAGGCCGCGGTGGGCGCGAAGGTTCACGGTGGCCGCCGGTGTGGCGCCGCAGTAGTTGCAATAGACGCCGTTGGCGGTGGAGTGTTCGGCAGACAGCGGTGACACGTCGGTCACGTTCCCCCCGGATATTTTCGTTTGAGCGCGCAGTGCCGGGGGAATTGAATCACATTCGGCGCTCCTCGTGCGGAATGCCTCGGACGGTTGAACCAGGCCGCAGCCTCCGATCGGGACTCGGTAGTACATTGTCGTCAGGTTCCCAGGAGGTTCCGGCTGACCGGGCGGCCGTCGAGTTCCGTGCTTACCAGCGATGCGGCGTCAGGGAGGAAATGTGGATATCACCCAGTTGATCCTCGATGACCATCACGAGCAGCGGCGGTTGTTCGCGATTCTGGAGCAGATCGATCGGGGGGACACCGGTGCCTTGGGGGTGATCTGGGACAGGTTGGCGGCGTTTCTCGAATTGCATGCGCAGGCCGAGGAGGAGATTTTCTATCCGGCGCTGCTGGAGGTGGGGATCGCGGCTCGGCGGGCGAGCGGGACGGAGGACGAGACGCTCGACGCGATCGGTGACCACAACGAGATCAGGGACGCGGTCGCCGAAGTAGGACGGCACCAGGTCGGCACCGACGAGTGGTACGCGGCGGTCGCGGCGGCGAATCTGGCCAACAGCGATCATATGGCCGAGGAAGAGCGTGAGGGGCTCACCGACTTCCGGCGCCTGGCCGGGTTGCAGCGCCGTCATCACCTTGCGGTGGCCTTCGCCGCGTACGAGGCGCGCAACTACGCCGGTGTCGTGCCCGTCGACAAAGACCCTGCCGGCTACGTCCGTGCGGCGGAGGCGGCGTTGCGAACCGGGGGCAACGGATCGCTCAGCGTGGGTAGTTTGAAGCGAATTCCGCCCAGCTGAGCACCTCACCCCAGGGGAGACGACGCGAATGTCCGCGTGGGCGTGGCACTCTGGACACGTGCCTCTCCCGGTGGGTGGCCGCCGGCACGACAACGCCAGGAGGTCGCAGGACATGGTGA
>NZ_BAFQ01000179.1 GCF_000308375.1 Nocardia aobensis NBRC 100429
GTCCGACGCCGGCTCCCGCGGCGCCGACCGCACCCGCGCAACAGCCGCTGATCCCCGGCCTGCCCGCCCTGCCCGGTGTTCCGGCGCTGCCCGGTCTGCCGAGCCTGCCGCTGATTCCCGGCATCACCGCACCGGCCGCCTACCGCGCCACGCCCGGTGATCCGGCGGCCACCCGTCCCGCCGCCCTGCGTGGGCCCGCCGCGGTCGCCGCGGTGGTCGGCGGTCCGCCGAATCTGGCGCAGCTGCTGCTGCTGGGGCCGGTCCTCGCCGGGGGCTATCTGACCGTCGGTGAGACGCCGGAAGGCGGTGTGACGCAGTGAAATCGACGAAGGCACTGATCGGTTTCGGCATCTTCGCGGTCGTCGCGATCGCGCTGACCTCGACCATCTACGGCACCCTGCAACGCACGGTGCCGGGCTCGACCAGCCGGTATTCGGCCGTCTTCTCCGATGTGCTCGGACTGCGGGTCGGCGACGACGTGCGCATGGCCGGGGTGCGGGTCGGCCGGGTGGACAAGATCGACTTCGTCGGCGACTACAAGGCCGGTGTGGAGTTCAGCATCCGGAGCAACCAGCATCTGACCACCACGACCAAGGCGATGGTGCGCTACCAGAACCTGATCGGCCAGCGCTATGTCGCGCTGGCGCCGGGGAAGGAAGCGGGCACATCGTTGCCGGCGGGTGGGCGCATTCCCCTCGAGCACACCGAGCCCTCGTTCGACGTCTCGGCCTTGCTGTCCGGCTTCGAACCGCTGTTCTCGGTGCTGCAACCCGATCAGGTGAATTCGCTGTCCGAGACGCTGATTCAGGCGCTGCAGGGCAATCAGGTCTCGCTGAGCACCCTGATCACCCAGGCCGCGCAGCTGGCCGGAACCTTCGGCCAGCGCGACAAGATCCTCGGTGATGTGGTCTCGAACCTCAGTAGCGTGATGTCCGGCCTGGCGCATCGCAGCAACGAGCTGGAGACACTGATCACTCAGACCCGCTCGCTGATGGACGGGCTCTATGCCCAGGGTGAGGCGCTGAAGTCGTCGGTCGACCAGGTCGCCACCTCGACCGATTCGCTGGTCGGATTGGTGGCCCAGGTCAAGCCCGGCATCGCGGCCGCGCAGAACAAGGCGACCACCGGTGTGGCGCTGCTGCTGCTCAACGGCGCGTCGCTGGACCGGGCGGCGGTGCAATTGCCGAACGTGCTGAACCGGGTGGCCCAGTTCTCCAGTTACGGCGCCTACGGCAACGCCTACTTCTGCGGTCTCGACGTCTCGCTGTGGGGCGTGCTCCTGCCGCCGGGCCTGTTCTCCCAGATCGGTGGCAACGCGCATTCGGAGGTGTGCCGGTGATGGCGAGGTTCGCGCGACCGAGGTTGCCGAAGATGTTCGGCTTCCTGCGCAACCGGTATCTGCGGCTCGGCCTGATCGCCTCGGCGACCGTGCTGATCCTGCTGCTCGGCTCCAGCGCGCTGACCCAGGCGCGCCTGGGGGACAAGACGATTCACGCCGAATTCGCGCAAGCCGCGGGGCTGCGTCCCGGTGCGACCGTCGACGTCTCGGGGATCGAGGTGGGCGCGGTGCGGGCGGTGCGGCTCGACGGCGCCAAGGTGGTCGCGGACCTGAAGGTGCGCGGCGATCTGCGGCTGGGACCGGACGCGCGGGCGGCGATCAAGATGTCGACCATCCTCGGGCGGCTGCACGTGGACCTCGTGCCGGGGAACGGAAAAGGCCTGCCGGGCAACCGGATCGAGCTCGATCACACCAGCGTGCCCTACAACCTGAGCAAGGTCATCCAGGACCCGCAGTACAAGGCGTCGTTCGAACGAATCGAGCGGATCGACCCGCAGAAGTTGCGGGAGGCGCTCGACACCATGAACCAGCAGATGGGCGACTCGCCGCAGCTGGCGGTGCAGGCGCTCGACAGCATCGGCTCGCTGGCCAAGGTGATCAACGACCGCCGCGACGAGGTCGACACCCTGCTGAAGGGGATGGATCAGGTCTCCCAGCTGGTCGCCGACAACCAGAACAGCGTGCTGATGCTGCTGACCCGCGGCGAGGCCATCGGCCAGGCGGTGCAGAAGCGCCGGCAACTGCTGAAGAACCTGCTCGACAATGTCGCCGCACTGTCGAAGTTGCTGCAGGACATGGGATTGGAGAACAACAACCAGTTCGGCCCGATGATCCGGGATCTGAACACCATGTCCGAGGGGCTGGAGAAGAACAAGACCAACCTCGACCGGCTCTACGAGATCATGCCGGTCACCTTGCGGCAGTTCAACAACGTATTGGGCAACGGACCGTACGGCGATGTGTATGTGCCGTGGGGGCTGTTCCCCGACAACTGGATCTGTTTCGCACAGGTCGTTCAGGGGTGTAAGTGATGAAACTGCGCGCACTGGCCCAACTCGCCGCGGTGTGCCTGGTCGCCTCCGCCGGCTCTGGCTGTTCGTTGCTGCCGGGTTCGCTCGGCACGGCCACCGACGAGGTGCTCGGCGACAACATGCGCATCAGCGCCGATTTCGACAATGTGGCCGGGCTGTACGCCGGCAACGAGGTCGATGTGCTGGGTGTGCCGGTCGGCACCGTCGAATCGGTGGAGGCCAAGGGCACCTACGTGCAGGTGGTCATGAAGGTCGACAAGAGTGTGAAACTGCCCGCCGACGCCATGGCCGCACTGGTGAATCCGCAGCTGATCACCAACCGCCACGTCGAACTGGCGCCGGCCTACGACGGAACCGGACCCACCATGGCCGACGGCGCGCATATTCCGTTGCCGCGCACCAGGACACCGGTGGAGCTCGACCGCATCATGCAGACCTTCGACCAGCTCGGGGCATCGCTGAAGGGCGACAGCGACACCGGGCCGATGGCCAGCCGGGTGTTGTTCCCGCTGCTCAACGGCAATGGCGACAAACTGCGCGAAACCCTGGACGCGCTCTCGGGCGCGTTCGAGACGACGTTCGCCAACAAGGACCAGATCTCCAATACGATCGTGAAACTCAACGACGTCACCCAGGTCATCGCCCAGAACGACCAGACCGTGCGGGATTTCAGCGGCCGGCTCACCGAATTGCTGAAGCTGATGGGCGATCAGGCGCCCGGCTTGCAGGCGGTGCTCACCCAGCTCAACGATTTCGTCGCCAATACCGCCACGGTGGTGGGGCAGAACAAGGACCAGCTCGCCGGAGCTCTGACCCGGTTCGTCGCGATCAGCGACCAGATGCGCGCCAATGCCCGCAATCTCACCGAAATCGTGGATGTCGCACCGCTGATGTTCGAGAACCTGGCCAACGCCACCAGTTACGAACATCAGGCGCTGCGCCTGCACGGCCTGCTCGACAAATCCGTGCTCGACGGTGAAGCGCTGTCCACCTTCTGTGAGCGGGTGATGATGCGCCTCGACGGCTGCCGGACCGGAAGGATCGCCGATATGGGGCCCGATTTCGGACTCACCGCAGCACTTCTGGGGATCAGCGGAAAATGACACGATCACAGCGCAGAACATCCCGTCGCGGCCTCGTCGTCACCGCCGTCGCGGCCGCCACCACACTCGGCATCAGCGGATGTGGGCTGACATTGGAGAATGTGCCGATGCCCAAGCCGGGTATCGGCGGTCCCGGCTACACCGTGCACGCCGCGTTCACCGATGTGCTGAATCTGCCCGATCACGCGCACGTGCGCATCGGCGGCACCGATATCGGCACCGTCACCGGCATCGAGACGACGAATTTCGTCGCCGATGTGCGGATGCGGATCAGATCCGACATCGTGCTGCCACGTGGGACGACAGTGGAATTGCGCCAGGCCACGCCGCTGGGCGATATGTCGGTGGCCATGACCCTGCCGTCCGCGCAAGAGGCGGGTCCGCCGTTGCGCGACGGAGACACCATCGGCGTCGATCACACCGGCACCGCCGCTTCCGTCGAGCAGTTGATGATGTCGGTGGCCATGCTGGTCAACGGCGGCGGTATCAACCAGGCCGCGCAGATCACCACGCAGATGAATTCGATGTTCGCCGGACGCGGACCGCAATTGGCGCATCTGCTGAGCGAGATGACCGGCGTGATCGCCGCGCTCAATCAGCGCACCGGCGATATCGACGCCACCCTCCAGGGATTGAATACGCTTTCGGATGAATTGGCCAGGCGCAAAAAGGAACTCGGCGCGGCGGCCGATACCTTCCCGCAACTGCTCGGGCTGGTGAACGAGAACAATCAGCGCATCGTGGATCTCACGACGAAGGTGTCGACCACCATGGCAGCGCTGGGCGATTTCACCGATACCACCAGCCCGCAGTTCCTGAGCCTGTTCGACAGCATTCAGAAACTGATGTCGGGCTTCACCGAAATGGGCGGCAATCTCACCGAAGCGCTCAACGGGCTCAACGACATCTATCCGCCGCTGATGGCCAGCCTGCGGGGTTCCGGACTGGCCGTCATGCCCGTGGTGTCGTATCTGAGTATCGGCGCGCTCAGTGATCCGCACGGCAGCCGGTGGCCCGAAATCGGTGACGTTCCGGCATTCGCCGGCAGTCTAGCGCAGGTATTCGAGAAAGTGTTCGGCCGGGTCATCAGTCCGCCGCAGCCGGTGCCGGGTACGACGCCTCCCGGCGCGAATCCGCCGGACGCGCCCGGTGCGCCGACCGAACCTTCCCAGCAGGGTGGTGAGCGATGAATACTCCGCTGTGGAACTGGGTGGTGCGGCGGCGCATCGCTCTGGCCAACCTCAGCCTGATCGTGGTGCTGGTGATCGGGTCCGGATATCTGGCCCGATATGTGTTGCGGTTCGATCCGATTCCGCACACCTTCACCGTCACCGTGCAACTGGCGACCTCGGGCGGCATCCTCCCGGGCAACGACGTGACCTTCCGCGGCACCCGGGTCGGCAAGGTCGCCGATGTGCGGGTCTCCGGTGACGGAATCGACGCGATCGCCGAAATCGACGACAGCGCCGAGATTCCCGTCGGCGGTGCGGTGCACGTCGGCCGGCTGTCCGCGGCGGGCGAGCAGTACCTGGACTTCCGGCCCGACGCCGATACCGGTCCGTATCTGTCCGACGGCGCCGTGGTGGAGCGCGCACGCACCAGCGTGCCGATCCCGGTGCAGAATCTGCTGACCGACCTGAGCGGATTCATCGGCGGATTGAATCCGGACCGGCTCACCGTCATCGTCGACGAGCTGGACACGGCGCTCGGCGGGGGCCCGGATCGATTGCGCAACATGATCTCCGGGATCAGCCGTGCGATGGCGGGGCTGTCCGATCTGCTGCCGCAGACCCAGCAGCTGCTCGAGAACCTGCAGGCTATCGCGGAGACCACCTCGCACGCCCAGCCCGACCTGAGCACCCTCACCGCGGCGGGCAGCGCGTTGTTCCAGCAGGCCACCGCCGCCGACAACGAAATCCGGAAGTTCCTCGATCAGGGCCCGGGTGAGCTGGCGACCCTCGGTGACGTGGTGGCGAAGAATCAGGATCCGCTGACCGATCTGGTCACCAATTTCGTCGCCATCACCAAGGCCGCGAAACTGCGTCAGCCGGCGATCGAGGCACTGTTTCCCGCACTGCGCCAAGGCATCCAGGCGCTCGGGGTTCCCGCCCACGACGGCGCGTATCACACGCTCGCCGACTTCTGGCCGCGTCCGACGTGCGACTACGACACGATTCCGGTCACCCCGACCAAGATCATGACCGATACCCGGGTGCGGCTGTACAACTACTGCCTCACCGCCGATCCCGCACTGCAGGTGCGTGGTTCGGCCAATGCGCCGCGGCCGAACCTCCCCGACAACGGATCCGGACCGCCGCCGGGAGTCACCGGCAACGAGATGTCGCGGCCCATCCCGTCCGGCCCCATACCCGACAACTAGGAAGCGAACACGATGAGTGACAAGGAAAGCGGAGGCGCCGAGAAGCGCGAACCCACGGTCGACGCCGTCGACGAATCGGAGACCACGGCAGCTGTGGAACCCGGCACGGCCGGATCGGATGCGGCGGGGACATCCGATACCGGCGAGTCGAATCCCACCGAAACGAATCCCGCCGAAACGTCCACCGCGGCGAAGGTTTCGCCACTGTCGCGACTGCGTCCGGCCGCCGGCGGACGCGGTGCGCGGATCGGTCTGCGGGCGGCGGTGGCCGTGGTTCTGGGCGCCGCGATCGGCACGAGTATCTACTTCTACCTGCAGAACAAGGATCACGAGGAGGTACTGGACGCGCAGGCGCAGGCCCGCCAGGCCGCCTGCGCCTATGGCCCCGTGGTCTCGACCTACGATTCCGAACATCTCGACCAGTACGTTCGCGATGTGCTGGCCGGCGCGTCCGGTGAGTGGAAGAAGCAGTTCGAATCCAACAGCAAGGACCTCAGCGACGTCCTGGCCAAGGGCGAGGTCGTCGCGAAATCGACCGATGTGCAGTGCGCGATCCGTTCCGGGGACAAGAATTCCGCGGAGGCGATCGTGGTGATCGGGCAGACCATCACCAGCCTGGGCACTCAGGGCAAACCGGAACCGGGACAGCTGTCGACGGTGATGCGACTGCAGAAGCAGGGCGACCGCTGGCTGGTCGACAAGATCAGTACGCCGCTGACTCCGCTGCCGCCGCAATCGTAGCGGTCCTCGGCGAAAAGGATTGGCAGACAATTTGAGTCGCGCACAGGACGGTCGCGCGAAGGCGACGGCGCCGGCCACGCACAACCCCGAACGCGTGATCCGCCGCCGGCCCAAGAACCGCCGGGCGCAGATCGCCTCCGCCTCGGCGGCGGCCTTCGGATCGCTGGGCTATCACGGCGTGAGCATGGAGGATATCGCCGCCCGGCTGGGGATTTCCTCGGCGGCGCTGTACCGGCACTATCCGAGCAAGTACGCGCTGTTCCGCGAGGAGCTGCTGCGTTTGTCCGCCGCCGCGGTGACGGCGGTGACGCTGCCCGTGGAGGCGCAGGGCCACAGCGCCGAAGCGCGACTCGGACTCGTCGTCGACGCCATCGTGGCCGATACCATCGCCAACCGTCCGACGGCAGCGCTGGCGCGGTGGGAGGCCCGCTACCTCGATCGCGACGATCGCCGGACCTTCGACGAACGGTTCGAGACCGCGATCTCCGCGCTGCGTGCGCTGATCGGCGAACTGCGCCCGGAATCGGCCCGCCGCGAGGGCCTGGTGCGCGCGGTCGCGATCTTCAGTGTGGTGAGCAGTATCGGCGACCACCACGCGCATCTGCCGGCGAAATCGCTCGCGGCGGTGCTGAGTGAGGCCGCCTGGTCGTTGATCCGAACCGACCTGCCGGTTGCCGCCGACCCGCCGGAACCCGTGCGGGCGAACGATATTCCGCCATCGTTCAAACATCAGGTGCTGCTGAACAAGGCGGTCGAGCTGTTCCACGAGCGCGGCTACCCGAATGTGAGCGTGGAGGAGATCGCGGCGGCGGCCGAACTGTCGGCGGCCTCGGCGGTGTACCGGTACTACCGCAGCAAGGATGCCCTGCTGGCGGCGGCATTCCGGCGGGTGGCCGACCGGATGGCCGCCGCGATCGCACCCGCGGTGGAGGCGTCGCGGACCTCCGAGGAGGCGCTGGCGAAACTGATCGACCTCTATGTCGCGGGATCGTTCGCCGAGCGCGAGCTGACGTTCGTCTACTACGCCGAATTCGGCAATGTCGGCGCCTACGAGCGCACGGTGCTGCGCAATATCCAGCGGCTGGTGGTGGCCGAATGGGTGGAGCTGCTGGTGGATGCGCGGCCGGAGCTGGCGCGGGCGCAGGCGCGAATCCTCGTCCATGCCGGGTTCGGGCTCGTCGTCGGTCTGGGGCGGCTGTTCGGTAACAACCAGCAGATGTGTCCTCGCGCCCATGTGGTCAGGCTGATGGAGATGACGTTGTTCGGGCGACTCACCTCGCGGTGAACGTGCAGCCGTCGGAATGTTCGGCAACTTAGTCGGCGGACCTGGGCTGAAGATCCGAATATCGCGGTTCCCCACCCGTTGATCAAATGAGAATTGTGAGTAACATAGTGATGGCCGGGCCGACCCTGCGGAGTACCCGAGGGGGTGTCGCCGTGGCAGAGGGAGAAATCCGCGAGAGCGCCGGTAACCGCGCATCGGTGGTTGTCGCGTCGGCTCCGAGGCGAGCCGGTCTGCCGGGTGTGCCCCTCGGTCTCCCGTGTCGCATGGTGCCGCCGATCCCGGCGGCGCCGCCCGCGCCTCGAAGCGCGGGGCCCGGCGCATCTCCGGTCGCGCCGGCGAAACGTTCCGAGAGAGGACTCGCATGACAACGGCAACGCAGCCTTGGGAGCCGAATTACACCGACCCGCACAGTGATTCCT
The DNA here is from genome assembly GCF_000308375.1 of Nocardia aobensis NBRC 100429. Classification (GTDB taxonomy): domain Bacteria; phylum Actinomycetota; class Actinomycetes; order Mycobacteriales; family Mycobacteriaceae; genus Nocardia; species Nocardia aobensis. The sequence continues at coordinate 8,299 of NZ_BAFQ01000179.1, forward strand.
ACATCCCGGAGGAATCCGTGCCGGTCGGTCGGGGCCGGACGGAGGGCGAGCGAGCTCCACACCCCGACCTCGCGCAGACGCCGCCGCTGACGCTGGAGCGGACGCGCATCCACATCCCGGACTTCCATCGCTCGCCGCGCAAGCGCCCCGCGCAGCTGCCCGACTCTCTGGATTTCTGGATGTTCGCGGGCGCGGCCGCCAACGTCGCGATGCAGTTCGCGCACCCCGCGGTGGCGGCCGGTGTCATGGAGAGCACCGTGGAATCGGGTGCGCTCATGGTGCATCCGTGGAAACGACTGCGCACCACGGCCTCGTATCTGGCGGTGGCGATTCTCGGTACGCCCGAGGAGAAGAAGGAATTCCGCGAGGCGGTGAACGTCGCGCACCGGCAGGTGCGGTCCGAGCCCGGGGCGAAGGTGAAGTACAACGCCTTCGACCGGAATCTGCAGCTGTATGTCGCGGCCTGTATCTACATCGGGTTCGAGGACTCCCACCAGCTGATCAACGGCAAGATGTCCCCGGAGGAACTCGAGGCGTTCTATCAGGGGGCGGATACCTTCGGCACCACGCTGCAGGTGCATCCCGACATGTGGCCGAAGACGCGCGCCGACTTCGACGAGTATTGGGTCGAGGCCTGCCGGCAGGTGATCGTCGACGACGCCTTCCGCGCGTATATCGGTGACCTGCTGCATCTTCGGATGATCCACTGGTACATGCGACTGCTCTTCGGCGGGCTGCTGCGCTTCCTCACCGCCGGATTCCTGCCTCCGCATTTCCGCGAACAGATGGGCGTGGAGTGGAGCGCGGCCGATCAGCGCCGATTCGAGCATCTGTTCCTGTTCGTGGGATTCGTGAACCGGTTCATCCCCAAGTTCATCCGGTTCTCCGGGACGAAGATGATGATGCGGGATGTGCAGCGGCGGATCCGTAAGCAGAAGGTTCTCGTCTGAATTCACCGGTGCGGCACATCGATTGCTCACCGTGACAGGTGCGGCGGATCCGGCCATCCGCCGCACATTCCGCGCGGTGAACTCGATTCGGTGCCCGAGTCGTTTCGGGGACCGTTCGCCGCGGGCGGGTGTGTGATAGCGCACTAATAGTTTGTGCACTAACGATTAGCGCGCTAATCTGGCCTCGACACGAGGAGGTGCGCCATGACGACCGACGTCGAGGACCCGCTGCGGCTGGACCGGCAGGTGTGTTTCGCGCTGGCCGTCGCGAACCGATCGGTGCTGACGGTGTACCGCCCGCTGCTGGAGCCGCTGGGACTGACCCATCCGCAGTATCTGGTGATGCTGGCCCTGTGGGGTGAGGCGCCCATGTCGGTGAAGGGCATCGCCGAGGCGATCCAACTCGATTCCGCCACGCTGTCCCCCCTGCTCAAGCGGCTCGAGTCGGCGGGCCTCATCACCCGCCGCCGCGATCCGCGCGACGAACGCACGTTGCTGATCGATCTGACCGAGGCCGGGTGGGCACTGCGCCGCCAGGCCGAGCAGATCCCACCGGCGGTCGTGCGGCGGCTGGGCGTCAGCCTGGGCGATCTGGAGGAACTACGCGAGGTGCTGACCCGCGTCAACGAGGCCGCACGGCGAGCCGCGCTCGCCGATACCCAGGGAGCTACCGATGAGTGAGCAGAAGCCGAATCCGGTTCAGCGCGTGCGCTATATCTGCGGCGCCACCCTGCCGCCCTCGATGCAGCAGTGGGTGCTTCGCGATCTGACCGGGCCGGGCGCCGCCCGCCGCTATCTGCTGCGGTTCCTGGTGCCGATCATCCCCGTGCTGTGCCTGTTCCTGCTGGTTCCGGGCCCGTTGTGGATCGGATTGTCGATGGCGGCGCTGCTGTACGTGCCGCTGGTCTACTTCACCATCGCGCTGATGTACGTGTATCGGCGCCACCGCCTGCTCAAGCACGGACTCGATCCCGAACTGGCCGATGTCGCCGAACGGCAGCGTGCGGCGGCCGAACGCGAGCAGTACGAACTGCGGCACGGCCGCGGCTGACGGCCGCGCGGTCGCGGAATGTGTGCCCGCCGAACCGATTCCGCGCCGCGACTCGAATGACCGGTCCGGCTCGTCGCGCCCGCGGTCGGTTATCGGGGGTGTACTGTAAGTCCTGTCGGTAATCGCACAGTGCGCTGTGCGCGCGAGCGGTGCGGCCGATTCGCTGGCCGGACGGGCCGTCGATGGTGAGAATCTGAAGGACATCCGATATGAGTGAGCAGCCGAATCTGTTCAGCCACAGTCCGGTACCCATCGAGACGCCGGCGCCCGCCGGCGGGGTGGCGCATCGTCCGCTGTTTCGCAGTGCGAGTTCCTCGGCCGGACCCGAGGGCGGGGAGGCGCCCGCCGACGACGTAGCCCGATGAATTACGCGGCGCCCGTCGCCGATCGGTCCGGGGACCTCGGACACGATCCGGCAACGGGCGCGCCCGTGTGAACCGGGCGCGACCTGGGCGAACGGGTGGTGACACGCGGTGGCGGACGGAATTGACACGAAAGCGATATCCGTCGCGACCGAACCGTTAGCAAATCCTCACCGAATTGCCGATTTCCGGCCTCAGATACCGATCAGAGGCCCGAGGAGCGATTCCGTGCTCCGGTAGTGTCGGTCCCGCAATCATTCGGCTAACGAATCGGCGGGGTAGTCACGCCCAGGCGTTACCTGCTGGGGACGGAGTCCGGCATGAGTGCTGTGACTTTCGGTTCTCCGGATATCCGGGGGCACGTACAACGGTTGTCGGCCGGGATCACCGACGCGCAATGGCTGCGAGTGGCCGCGGAAACCTCGGCCGCCTGCATTACCGCCGCGGTCGCCGGGCTGGCCATGATGATGCCGATCAGCCAGTCCTGGCTCTCGCCGGGGTCGGCGCTGCAGGTCGACCTGCTGATCTTCAATATGCCGCTGGCCCTGACCGCCGGAGCGCTGATCGCGGTGATCGCGGTCTCGGTGTCGGCGGCGATCGGCAACAGTCGCCTGGCGTGGTGCACGGTCTTCTGCGCGACCGTCGCGATGCTGATCAACCACACCCTGCTCGTGCGACTGGAGACCCGGACGCTGTCGACGCTCAACTATGTCGACTCCATGCTCGCCGGGGTGATCCTGGGCTGTCTTGCCGCGGCGGTCTGGCATCGCCGTGCCCCGGCCGGCGGCTATCTGTTCGGTGCGCTGGCCTCGATCCTGTTCGCCGACCTCACCCAGGCGCCGGACTTCGCGTCCAGTGTCCCGGGGGAGGGCATCATGCGCGGGGCGCCGCCGGTCTGGCTGATTCTCGCGGCACTCGGACTGATGCTGTTCACGGCCGTGCTGTTCCGTCAAGAGCAGCAACCGGAACCCGACGACAGTGCGATGGTGCCGCTGAAACCGGTGGTGTCCGCGGTGGTGATCGTCTCGGCGACACTGGCCACCTCCGTGTGGATGGCCCGCGGCGGCGCGATCGTGCCGATCGTGTTCGGCGTCGTCGTACTGCTGCTCGCCACCGCGGTGTCGGCGCTGCTGCTGCCCGGGCGCGACGGAATGCTGGTGGTGGTCATGGTGGCCTTCGCCTCGGCGGGCTCGGCGCTGCTCACCGTGCCCCGGCCGGCCTGGTCGACGGTGCTGGTCGTCGCGGCCGCGGGGGCCGGGCTCTACGCCGGATGGCGAATTCGCCTGCCGCTGCCCGCGGTCGCCGGCTCCGTCGCGCTGTCGATCGCCGCGGCGGTGAGTTCCGCGTTGGTGGACGTGCCGACCGCGGCGGTGACCGTGCCGAGCTGTATCGCGTTGGCGGCGGCCGCGGGCTATGCCGTCGGATGCGCGATCGGCCCGCGGGCGACCAGTGCGGTCGTCGGAATCGTGATCCTTTTCGTACCCTCCGCGGGAGTCGCGCTGCAGGGCCGCGATCTCGGCCGGATCGAGTATTCGCACACCTGGTTCCGCAGCGCCGAGGCCGCTGTCACCGCGGTGCCGGGCATCGTCGCCGCCACGATCGGCATCGGCTGTGCGGGCATCGTGCTACTGATCGGGCGGCTGCGGCCGGGTGATCCCTTCGGCCGGCATTCCGTCGTCGGTGCGCGCGAGCCCAGGCCGAATCCGGCTCAGGCGCGGCGCAATTCGCTCACCACGTCGAAGTCCACGCCGTCGGCATCGGCGAGGTAGACGGGCTGGGTGGTGTGGGCGCCGCGCACCTTCACCTCACCGCGCGGGCCGCCGTAGCGCACCCGGGCGGCATGGCGCTCGATATCGCGCACGTCGAGGCTGCGGGCCGCCTCCGCCAGTGAGGCGAACAGCAGCAGACCCTCGTAGCAGGATTCGCCGATATTGTTCAGCGCCGGAGCGAAGGTGCCGTACCGGGCGGTGTAGCGGCTGCCGAATTCCATCGCCTCGGGCGACACCACGCTCTCGAAATAGCCTGAGGCGGTGAACAATCCGCGGGTGCTGTCCGGGCCGCCCGCGTACAGGACGTCCTCGCCGATCATCATGCTCAGCCGCAGCCGGTCCTCGTCGAGCCCGGCGCGGGCGAAGGCGCGATTGAACGCCGCGCAGTCGGCGCCGACCATCAGCAGCAGCACCCCCTGGGCGGACGAGCGTCGAATCAGGTCGAGGGCCGGCCCGAAGGCGCGGCTGCCGAGCGGGACGAATGTCTCGCCGACGATGTCGATATCCCCGAATGCCGCCGCCTCACGGGTGACCCGGGCGGTTTCGCGCGGCCACACGTAATCGTTGCCGACGATGCACCAGCGGCGGATGCCCTGTTCCGCGCGCAGCCAGCGCAACGCCGGGAAGAGCTGATGATCGGGCGTCTCGCCGACCATGTACACGCCGTCGGAATTCTCGCCGCCTTCGTAGAACGTGGTGTAGACGTACGGCACCCGTCCGGCCGTGCGGGGTGTCAGCACCCGGCGGGCGTTGGACAGATGCCAGCCCACGACGCCGTCGACGGCGCCGGTGCCGATCATGCGATCGATGCGCTCGGCCAGCATCGGCAGCGGCGCGCCCGCGTCGACCGTGTGCAATCGCACCGGTCGATCCAGAATTCCGCCCGCGCGATTGATGTCCTCCACCGCCAGCGCGGCGCACGCCTCACAGGACGGGCCGAACAGGCCCGCCGGTCCGCTACCGGGCACCACCAGCGCGATATCGACGGTGTCGCGCCCGCCGCGGGAGTTCGACACCCTCACCGGAACCTCCGCCGCCCAAAACATCCTTCGCCGAATAGTCGCCCCCCGAACCGACCATGTTAACGACGGCCCGTGACGGTGGCGAGCCCCGACCTTCCGGGGCAGGTGAAGGCGCGTTGTTTGGCATATACCCCCTGTGGGTATATGGTCGTGGTAGTCGGTCGAGAGGAGTCGTGCACATGCAGGACAACGGTCACGGAACCGTGGTGCTGGATCTGAGTGGCCTGCACTGGGCGAGTCGCCAGCAGGTCGCCACCCGGGTCCTGCAAGCCCGTCCCGGTGTACTCGAGGCCACGGTCAATCCCGCCGCCCAGACCGCGACGGTCGGCTTCGACCCGGCCCGGACCTCGGTCCACGAACTGCGGGAATGGTTGCGCGACTGCGGAATCCACTGCTCCGGACTGTCGGTGCCCCGGCACGTCTGCGACCCGCTGGCCGAGCCGTCGGAACCGGCCGGCGCGCACCGGCACGAACCCGCGGAACCGCCGCACGATCATCACGGCACGCACGATCATCACGACATGTCGATGGCCGCGATGGCCGCCGATATGCGCAACCGATTCCTGGTCGCGCTGGTCTTCTCGGTGCTCGTCATGATGTGGTCGCCGATGGCGACGGATATGTTCGGCATCGACCTGCCGGTGCCCTTCGGGCTGCGCCAGGATGTGTGGGCGTTGATCCTGAGCCTGCCGGTGATCGGCTATTCCTCGACCATCTTCTTCACCGGTGCGTGGCAGGCGCTGCGGGCGCGGACCCTCGACATGATGGTGCTGGTGGCGGTCGCCATCGGCGCGGGCTGGTTGTATTCGCTGACCATCACGCTCACGGGCGGCGGCGAGGTCTTCTACGAGGCGTCGACCATGCTCGCCACCTTCGTGCTGCTCGGCCACTGGTTCGAGATGCGCGCCCGCGGCGGGGCCACCGACGCCATCCGCACGCTGCTGGATCTGGCGCCGCCACGCGCGGTGGTGTTGCGTGACGGCGAGGAGGTGGAGATTCCCACCGCCGAGGTCGCCGTCGGCGATCTGCTGCTCGTGCGGCCCGGTGCCAAGATCCCGGTCGACGGCGTCGTGGAAGACGGCGACAGCGAGGTCGACGAGTCGATGGTGACCGGAGAGAGTCTGCCGGTGCACAAACAACCGGGTGCTCCGGTGATCGGCGCCAGCATCAACGTCGACGGCACCCTGCGCGTGCGTGCGGACAAGGTCGGCTCCGACACCGCGTTGGCGCAGATCGTGAATCTCGTTCAGCAGGCACAGAATTCGAAGGCGCCAGGCCAGAAGCTGGCCGATCGCGCGGCGTTCTGGCTGGTCCTGGTCGCGCTGATCGGCGGTGCGGCCACCCTGGCCGGATGGCTGCTCGCCGGTGCCACCTTCGCCACCGCCATGTTGTTCGCGATCACCGTCGTGGTGATCACCTGCCCCGACGCGCTCGGCCTGGCCACGCCGACGGCGATCATGGTCGGCACCGGACTCGGCGCTCGCCGGGGCGTGCTGTTCAAGAACGCCCTCGCGCTGGAGACCGCGGCCCGCGTCGACGTGGTGGTGCTGGACAAGACCGGCACCCTGACGAAGGGCGAACCGGCCGTCACCGAATTCGTGACCTCGGCCGCCGAGCCCTCACCCCGGTTGCTCGCGGCGGTGGCCGGCGTCGAGCGGGAGTCCGAACACCCGCTGGCCCAGGCGATCGTCCGCTACGCGGAGGAACGCGGCGCCGCGCCGGCGCGAGCCGAGAAGTTCGAGAACGTACCCGGCCACGGCGCCGTCGCCACGGTCGACGGGCAGCGCGTCGTCGTCGGCAACCGGCGACTGCTGGACCGCGAGGGGATCGAACTCGGCGACTTGGCCGCCGCTCGGGCCCGGATCGCGGACGGCGGGCAGACCGCGGTGCTGGTGGCGGTCGACGACAAGGCGGTCGCGGTCGTCGGCATCGCCGACGCGCCCCGCGAGACCGCCGCCGCGGCGGTGCGCGAAATGCACGATCTGGGCGTGGAAGTCGTGATGCTCACCGGTGATAATCGCGCGACCGCCGACCGCATCGCGGCCGAATTGGGTATCGACACCGTCATCGCGGAGGTGCTGCCCGGCGACAAGGCCGACACCATCGCGCAATTGCAGTCCGGCGGAAGGAGGGTCGCGATGGTCGGCGACGGCGTGAACGACGCGCCCGCGCTGGCGCGGGCCGACCTCGGTATCGCCATCGGCGCCGGTACGGACGTGGCCATCGACACCGCCGATGTGGTTCTGATGCGATCGGACCCCCTCGACGTGCCCACCGCGTTACGGATCGGGCGTGCCACCCTGCGCAAGATGCATCAGAACCTGGCGTGGGCAGTGGGATACAACGCGGTCGCCCTCCCGATCGCGGCAGGTGTGTTCGAGCCTGCCTTCGGCTTCACCCTGCGTCCGGAGATCGCCGCCCTGACCATGTCGGGCTCCAGCATCATCGTCGCGCTGAACGCGGTGTCGCTCAAACGACTTCGCTTGCCGGAGCGCCAGGGGTGAGAAAGCCGGACGGTGCTACCCCTGCGGCCGGACGATGGGCGAGCGCGGAACGACCGCCGAGATCTGTGCGCACAACTGCCAAGGTCGCTCGGTGTCCACGGTCGATTTCCCGCTGGTCAAGATCGCGCCGGACAGTCCGCGGTCGAGGTCGGCCCAGCCGTACTGGGTGGTCAGACCGCTACGGCCGAAATGGGTTTCGGTGTGGGCGCCGAATTTCGACCGGCGCCCGCCCAGCTCGAATCCGGCGCGACTGACCCGGCCCGCGATGCCCGGGATCCGGGGCGCCGGTGCGATCGCACTGCGCAGCGTGTCGGGGGACAGGATCCGTACACCGTCGAGTTCCCCACCGCGACACAGTATTTCGTAGAAGCGGGAAAGTTCCGAGGCGGTCGTCACGAGATTCCCGGAGGGCAGCTCCGCGGTGAGGAACGCGCGCACCGATTCCGCCGACGTGGCGGCGCTCATGCCGCCGCCGAGCGCCTTCCCGGCCACCATCGAAAAGGCTCGGGAAGGCCGCGGTCCGGTGCGCACGCTCGGCACCACCCGGTCGACGTCCTCGGGGGCCACGCCGAACGTGGTCCATCGGAAACCGAGCGGATTCAGCACCTGGTCGGCGAGATGGTCGCGCATCCGCTTGCCGGTCGCGCGCTGGACCAGCAGGCGCAGGATCAACCCGCTGGTCAGGGCGTGATAGACACGGAACCGCCGGGGCGGCCAGCTCGGCCGCAGCTCGATCAGCGCCCGGACCGCGAGTTCCTCGTCCACGACGGCGTCGAAGCCGCGGTAGCCCGCCGGCATGAACGGCACCCCGGCGGAGTGGGAGAGCACATCGGCGATGGTGATGCGGCCCTTGCCGTGCGCCGCGAATTCCGGAATGTAGTCGCACACCCGGTCTTCCGGTGCGAAGGCGCCCTGCTCGATCAGCATCGCCATCACCGTCGCGGCGACGCCTTTGGCGGTGGAGAAACCGCAGAACGGGGAGTCGACGGTGATCGGTGTGCGCTCGACGCCGGGCCCGTCGCCGGGGGCGTTACCCCAGCCGTGACCGATGGCCCGGTTCAGCACGATGGCGCCGTGGCGGCGCAGGCAGATCTGGATCGCGGGAGTGGTTCCCATCCGATACCACGCGCGGACCGACTCCCACACCGCGTCGATGTCGCCGCGTCGCAGACCGACCGCGGTGGGGTCGTCCTCGGGACCCACCGCGGTCACGGTGTCCGGATCGGCGGGGACGGAAACCATCGGCGCGACACTGCTCACGGCGTCAGCATAGTGATCGGGGGCATCGGTGCAGGTCGGAGCGTCGTTGCCGCTCAGCTGTGCAATTCGCGGGCGAGCGCTCCCACCGCCTTGCCGAGCGCTTCCACGGCGTAGGCCAGCTCACGGGTGGCGGTGTCGCGGGCATAGCCACTGGCTCGGCCCGCGCTGGCGGCCGCGGTATCGGCCCATTCGGCGGCATCGGTGGAACCCACGAGCTCTCCTTCATCGGTCGGTCGATCACCCTCACGGTAGGTGCCACACCGGCCTCCGGGCGAGGGTCGCGACCGCTCTACCAGGGAACTCTCAGCGGGCTCTGACCGATGTGCGCCCTACACCCCAGGCGCGACCGGTTCGACCGTGCGCCATCCGACGCTGGTCACCGACGGTTCCAGACTCAACCGGCTGACGGCCGACTCCATCTGCCGGTCGTCGCGCTGATCGCCGACCAGATCCGCGCGCACCTCCACCCGGCCCGCATCCTCCGCATTGGCGCTCGCGACCGACACGAGCTGAAAGTCGGTGCGGGTCAACGCCTGTACCAGCAATGCCCGCACATGCGCTTCGTGCGCGTCGTCGGTGACGGCGGTGAACGCGTAGTGCGCGGGTTGCTCGTGACCCGATTCCGGCTGACGGTCGACCCTGCGCCCGGCCGCCCGCAACGCGATGTTGACGATGACGACCGCGACCGTCCCGGCCGCCGCGGTGCCGTACATCCCGGCACCGGAGAGCGCGCCCACCGCCGCCGCGCACCAGAGCGTCGCGGCGGTGTTGAGACCCCGCACGTTCAATCCGTCGCGGATGATCACACCCGCGCCGAGAAAGCCGATACCGGAAACGATTTGGGCCGCGACCCGCGTCGGGTCGGCAGCGCCACCGTGAAACCCGTGCGCGGACAACAGCACGAACAACGCCGCGCCCGCGGAGACCAGAGCGTTGGTCCGCAATCCGGCCATCCGGGCCCGGTACTGCCGTTCGAAACCGATCACCGCACCGAGACCGACACCGGTGGTCAGGCGCAGCAGCATCTCCCACGTCGACATGAGAAAACAACCCTTCGATGGAGGGCGAGAACTCGCGCGCGCAGGCTACCGCGACATCCGCACGCCCGCGTCGACACGAGAATGGTCGCCGAGTGAACTCTTGGCAAAACGACGTATATGACTGTCGTCGGGCACAGTGACCACCTCCTTCCGGGACACGAACCGCGTAGACAGCGCCGGGCACCGGCGCCGGGAAGGAAGTAAACACCGGCATCGCGATCCTGGCAACCTGCCGCCGGCCACCGATTTGACAATCGCGAACTCCGGGTTCACCCTTTTGTCGTTAGCACCTCGCTAGGCGAGGCTCCTGTACGAACACAGGCCACTGATCCGACGACGTCGAGAGACGCCCAGGGTTAGGACAGGTCTTCCCGGATTAAGGGATGACCCGAAGTGGCTTCTCCCGCAAGGGGATACGTCGTACAGTGCCGAAGCTCTGACGAGAGGGGTGCGCGATCCGCCGTCCGGCGGGTCTCCCTCTCGCGTGGTGCCGATCACCCGAACACGACGTGCGCGTGCGTCCCGGCAGCGAGGAGGTGAGGGGCGATGCCATCCGGAGATAGTCCGTATCCGAGTTCACGAACCGTATCGTTCCCGGCTCGCTGCCTGTCCGCCTGAACTCATCCCCCGATCCACCGCATCGGCGTCACCGGTGCGGGGTTCCGGGGTGCCGCGGTCTGCCCACAGCCGGGTTTCCCTGTGAGGAGATCCCATGCACCGCAACGTCTTCCGTCGGCTCGCCGGCCGTCGTCCGGGCGCGTTCCGCTAGCCCTGGAACTCGAAAATCCACAGAACTGCACCGAGTTTCAGGAAGCGAGCGCGGCAATGACCACCTTCTCCGACGACACCCGCACCCCGGCCGCACCGCCCGGCGCGGTCGCCGATCACGCTCACGTCGGCGATATCGTCGGCGCGCTGGGCGTGATCCGGCAGCACGACGGCCTCGCCGGCCGCAGCCGGACGCAGAGATTGCGCATGCTGGCGGCGGTGATCGGGCCCGGCCTGATCGTCATGGTCGGCGACAACGATGCCGGCGGCGTGGCCACCTACGCCCAGGCCGGGCAGAACTACGGGATGGCCCTGCTCTGGACGCTGGTGCTGCTGATTCCGGTGCTATACGTCAACCAGGAAATGGTGGTCCGGCTCGGTGCCGTGGCCGGGGTCGGCCATGCCCGGCTGATCTTCGCGCGCTTCGGGAAGTTCTGGGGCGCGTTCAGCGTCGGAGACCTGTTCGTGGTCAACGCCCTGACCATCGTCACCGAATTCATCGGTGTGGCAATGGCTCTGAGCTACTTCGGCCTGCCTAAGGCGGTATCGGTGCCGCTCGCGGCGGTCGCGCTGTTCGCGGTGGTCGCGGGTGGGTCGTTCCGGCGGTGGGAAAGCCTGATGATGACCCTCATCGCCGTGAACATCGTGCTGTTCCCGATGGCGTTGCTGGTCCATCCCAGCTTCTCGGGGACCGCGCACGGCCTGATCCCGTCGCTGCCGGGAGGGCTCTCGTCGACCCTGCTGCTGATCATCGTGGCGATCGTCGGCACCACCGTCGCGCCGTGGCAGTTGTTCTTCCAGCAGTCCAACATCGTCGACAAGCGCATCACCCCGCGCTGGATCCGCTACGAGCGCATCGACCTGTGGCTGGGAATCGTGGTGGTGATGGCCGGTGCGGCCGCGATCATGGCCGCGGCCGCCTACGGATTGTCGGGAACCGGTCCGGCCGGGGGCTTCACCGATGCGGGAGCGGTCGCGGCCGGATTGCGCGCGCACGCGGGCCCGGTGGTCGGCGCGCTGTTCGCGATCGTCCTGCTCGACGCCTCGCTGATCGGCGCCAACGCGGTCGGGCTGGCGACGTCCTACACCCTCGGCGATACGCTCGGCCGGCGGCATTCACTGCACTGGAAGGTGTTTGAAGCGCCCGGTTTCTATGCCGGCTACGCGGCCCTGCTGGCTGTCGCGGCCGCGATCTCGTTCAGCCCCGACCATGTGCTGGGCCTGATCACGCAGGGTGTGCAGGCACTGGCCGGGGTGCTGCTGCCCTCGGCGACGGTATTCCTGGTGCTGCTGTGCAACGACCGTGCCGTACTCGGTCCCTGGGTGAATACACTGCGGCAGAACATCTGCGCCGCGATCATCGTCTGGGCGCTGGTACTGCTGTCGGCGGCGCTCACCGCAGCCACGTTCTTTCCCGGCCTGAGTGCCCGAACCCTCGAGTTCGGGCTGGGTGGGGCGTCCTCGCCGGTCTGGTCGCGGGTGCGGTCGCACTGCTCGCGCACGGGCGAACCCGGCGCCGCTGTGCCGCTGTGACCGCGGCTCGGTTCGGTGACCTCGATTCCGGTCAGGTGAGGGATCTGGACCGCGATGCCGAACGCGCCGAACTCGCGGGGGATCGCGACAGCTTCCGCACCCCGGCGCTGCACACCCTCGAGCGTCCGTCGTTCACCCCGCTGCGCACCGCGGGCATGCTCGCCCTGCGCGGATATCTGCTGGTGGCGGTCGTGCTGGTCGTGGTCAAGATCGTCGAATCGATCGGCTGAGGGGCGCTGGGCCGGTGGGATTTGCCTGATTCGAACCGCCGAAGCCGGGTAGTACGCCTGCAAGCAGGGAGGAGTGTGCCCTGTGCGGCCGACACCGGGAAACGGAGGTGCCATGATGACGGACCCGCGGATGACGCGTGGAAGTACATCGCAGGAGCAGGCGCAGCGGCGGCGGGTGCTGCGAGCGCCGCGCAAGCATGCCGGTGAGGGAATCGAGGACACGTACAACATTCCGGGCATCGTGCTGTGTGCCTTGAGTTTCGTCGCGCTGGCGCTCGCGCTGACCGCGGCCGGATACGGCTTCGGCGGATGGGCGATCGTGGCCGGTGTGGTGTGCGCGGTATGCCTGATCAGCGGCGTGGCGTGGATCGCGCTCGAGAGCAAGCGGACGCAGGCTCGCGACCAGTGGGAGCCGCATCAGCGACAGGGGCACTGATCGCGGGAGAACCGCGGGTCCGCCGCGGAGCGTGACCACCGCACCGATCCGGTCCGGGAGAGGAGAGAGATGGTCGAGAAGACTCGCGCCGGCGGTTTCACCACCGACGACGCCGGAATTCCCGTGGCAAGCGACGAAGATTCGCTGACGATAGGCCCTGACGGCCCGATCCTGCTCAACGACGCGTATCTGATCGAGAAGATGGCGGCGTTCAACCGCGAACGCGTCCCCGAGCGTCAGCCGCACGCCAAGGGCGGCGGCGCGTTCGGGGTCTTCGAGACCACGCAGGATATGAGTGCCTATACCTGCGCGAAGGTCTTCCAGCCCGGGGCGAAAACGGAGATGCTGGCGCGGTTCTCCACCGTGGCCGGTGAACGGGGCAGCCCGGACACCTGGCGTGATCCGCGTGGATTCGCGTTGAAGTTCTACACCGAGGACGGCAATTTCGACTTGGTCGGCAACAACACGCCGATCTTCTTCGTCCGCGATCCGATGAAGTTCCAGGACTTCATCCGATCGCAGAAACGCCGGGCGGACAACAACTTACGCGACCACGACATGCAGTGGGATTTCTGGACGCTGTCGCCGGAGTCGGCGCACCAGGTCACCTGGCTGATGGGCGATCGCGGTATCCCGCGCACATGGCGTCACATGAACGGCTACTCCAGCCACACCTACATGTGGGTCAACGCCGAGGGCGAGAAGCACTGGGTCAAATACCATTTCCTCACCGACCAGGGTGTCGAGTTCTTCACCCAGGACGAGGGCGATCAGATGGCCTCGATGGATACCGACTATCACACCCGGGATCTGTGGGAGGCGATCGAACGCGGCGACTATCCGAGCTGGACGCTGAAGATGCAGATCATGCCGTTCGAGGCGGCAAAGTCCTATCGGTTCAACCCGTTCGATCTGACCAAGGTGTGGCCGCACGGCGACTATCCGCTCTACGAGGTCGGCCGGATGACGTTGAACCGCAATCCGTCCGACTATCACACCGAGATCGAACAGGCCGCCTTCGAGCCGAGCAGCGCGGTGCCGGGCACGGGACCGAGCCCGGACAAGATGCTGCTGGGCCGGTGGTTCTCGTATCCGGACGCCCACCGCTACCGGATCGGCGCGAACTACAAGGAATTGCCGGTCAACGCGCCGAAGTCGCCGTCGCATTCCTACACCAAGGACGGCCACATGCGGCACCACAATCCGGGCGACCCGGTCTACGTGCCGAATTCCAAGGGCGGTCCGCACGCCGAACCCGGCCGGGCCGGTCCGACCGCCGGCTGGTACACCGACGGCGAAATGGTGCGCGAGGCCTACACACTGCGCCGCGACGACGACGATTGGGGCCAAGCGGGCACTCTCGTGCGCCAGGTACTCGACGACGCGGCGCGAGAACGGTTGGTGGACAATATCGTCGGCCATCTGCTCAACGGGGTGTCCGAGCCGGTCCTGGCGCGCGCCTTCGAATACTGGCGCAATGTCGACAAGGATCTCGGCGACCGGGTGGAATCCGGAGTCCGGGCGAAACAGGACGAGAAGGATCCGAAGGCGGCCGCGCAGGGCAACCCAGCCCGCTCCGCCGCTCAGCACAAGGCTTGAGGAGGATCCGGAAAGGCGAATGCGGTGATCGCGAATTCCGCTGCCGCCCCCCATGTCCTGCGGGAGTACTCGTTCATCGCGGACGGTCAGCGCGGCGCCCTGGTCGGTCCGCGCGGCGATATCTCGTGGATGTGCCTGCCGCGCTGGGACGGAGACGCGGTCTTCGCGAGCCTGCTGGGCGGTTCCGGCATGTATGCCGTCACGCCGTCGGGGCCGTTCGTCTGGGGTGGCTACTACGAGGACGGCACGCTGATCTGGCGGTCGCGGTGGCTGTCCGGAGGTGCGGTGATCGAATGCCGGGAAGCATTGGCCTTTCCGGGCGATCGGCATCGGGCGGTGCTGATGCGGCGCGTCGTGGCGGTACAGGAGGATGCCGAGGTCGATGTGGAATTGCGGCCGGTCGCGCGGTTCGGCACCGCGCCGATACACCATCCGCGCCGCGCGGAGGGGGTGTGGACGGCTCGCGCGGGCGGGCTGCGGATGCGCTGGACCGGTGCGCCCGGCGCCGAGATCGACGAGGACGGTTCCGGCCGGGGATGGACGACTCACCTGTCGGTGCCCGCGGGCGGCTACCACGATCTGATCCTGGAACTGTCCGATCGCACCCTGCCCGATGATCTACCGGACCCCGAAACCTATTGGGAGGCAACCGAAAACGCCTGGCGGCGCGATCGGCCGGATTTCGGTGCCACGGCCGCGCCGCGCGACAGCGCCCACGCGTTCGCGGTCCTGCGCGGGATGACCGCCGATACCGGCGGCATGGTGGCGGCCCCCACCACCAGCCTGCCCGAACGCGCCGACCGGGGTGAGAACTACGACTATCGCTATGTCTGGATCCGCGACCAATGCCTGGCCGGGCAGGCGATCGCGATCGGCGGCCCCCACCCGTTGCTCGACGCCGCGGTCGGTTTCACGGCCGCCCGCCTGCTCGACGACGGTCCCACGCTGGCGCCCGCCTACACCATCGACGGGAAGAGTGTGCCGCGGGTGCGCGAGATCGAGCTTCCCGGATATCCGGGCGCGCGGCCCGTCATCGGGAACCGGGTCCGCGGGCAGTTCCAGCTCGACATCTTCGGCGAGGCGTTGCTGTTGTTCGCCGCGGCCGCTCACCACGACCGGCTCGGCAGCGATCACCGCCGCGCGGTCGATATCGCGGTGTCGGCGATCGCGGACAACCATCACCGCCCGGACGCGGGGATCTGGGAGATCGAGGACCGGCTGTGGACCCATTCCCGGCTGATCTGCGCGGCCGGGCTACGCGCGGTCGCGGCTTGTGCCGACACCGGCGCCGACACCGCCTACTGCAGTTCGCTGGCCGATACGCTGGTGGCCGAGGCCGCCCGCACCGGACTGCATCCGACCGGCCGCTGGCAGCGGGCTCCCGATCAGCCGGGTGTGGATGCCGCGCTGCTCCTGCCGCTGATCCGCGGTGCGATACCGGCCGACGACCCGCGCTACGCGGCCACCTTCTTCGCGATCCAGCGGGATCTGACCACCGACTACTGCGTCTACCGCTACCGTCACGACGATCGTCCGCTCGAGATGAGTGAAGGCGCGTTCCTGCTGTGCGGCTTCACCATGGCGATGGCGGCCGCCCAGCTCGACCGCCCGGTGACCGCGATGCGCTTCTTCGAGCGCAATCGCGCCTCGTGCGGGACACCGGGCCTGTTCGCCGAGGAATTCGACGTCCGGCAGCGGCAGTTGCGCGGCAATCTGCCCCAGGCGTTCGTGCACGCGATGCTGCTGGAGGCGTCGCTGCGGCTCGGACCGCTCGCGCCGGAGCTACCGTCGGAAGCGGTGGTGCCGACGGATCGGGGCAACTAGGTGATGTCGACGATCGGCAACCGCAGCGCACCGGGGGCGTCGGCGGGAACCATCGGCGCCGTGGGGGAGACCGGGGCCAGCCGCCGGTAGGGTGCGCCCAGGGCCGGACGCCGATCCGGCTCACCCTTGTTGGGCCACAGCGCCAGCGCCCGTTCGGCCTGTGCGGTGATGGTCAGCGACGGATTGACGCCCAGATTCGCCGAAATCGCCGAGCCGTCGACGATGTGCAGGCCCGGATGGCCGTACATGCGCTGATAGGGGTCCACGACGCCGGTCTCCGGGGAATCGCCGATCACGCAGCCGCCGATGAAATGTCCGGTCATCGGGATGCCGAACAGGCTGGTGAAACCGGCGGTCGCGATGCCGTCGATCTTGTCGGCCACGCGGTGGGCCACCTCGTGCCCGGCCGGAATCGAGGTCGGATTCGGTTGTCCCTCACCCTGTTTCGTCGTCATCCGGCGGCCGAACAGCCCGCGTTCGGTGTAGGTGGTGAGCGAGTTGTCCACCGACTGCATCACCAGCAGCCCGATCATCCGCTCCGACCAGTGGCGCGGATTGTGCACCTTCGCCAGATCGCGGCGGCGCCGCCAGTTCTCCCGCAACCACAGCCGGGTACGCGAGGTGCTGCCGTCCTCGTCGTACATCACGGTCGTCATCAGCGACAGCACATTGCTGCCCTTGCCGTAGCGCACCGGTTCGATGTGGGTGTCGCCGTCGGGATGGATCGAGGAGGTGATGGCCACGCCCTTGGTGAAGTCGGTATCGGCGCGCCGGCTCCGGATCGACAGCAACTCTTCGGAATTCGTGCGCGACAGATAGCCCAGGCGCGCGGAGATGTGCGGTAGCGAGCCGCGATCGCGCAGCCGGTGCAGCAGCCGCTGGGTGCCGAGCGCGGCGGCGGCGAAGATCACCTGGTCGGCGGTGAAGCTGCGGCGTGCCTTGCGAATCCAGCGCCCGGTGCGAACGGTGGCGACACGGTACCCACCCGACGGCAGCGGCACCACATCCACCACGGTGGTGTGCGGATGCACGGTGGCTCCGGCCTTCTCGGCGAGATACAGGTAGTTCTTCACCAGCGTGTTCTTGGCGTTGTGGCGGCATCCGGTCATACATTCGCCGCAGTGGGTGCAGGTGCGCCGGGACGGTCCGACACCGCCGAAGTAGGGGTCGGGCACCTCCTGTCCGGCGCGAGTGCCGTTGCCGCCGAACAGGACTCCCACGGGGGTGTGCCGGAACGACGCTCCCACGCCCAGTTCTTCGGCCACCTCGCGTAGCACCCGGTCCGAGGCCGTGGTCGCCGGATTCGTGGTGACGCCGAGCATGCGTTTGGCCTGGTCGTAGTGCGGCGCCAGTTCGGCGTCCCAGTCGGTGATGTGGGCCCACTGCGGGTCGGCGAAGAATTTCGCGGGCGGTTCGTACAGGGTGTTCGCGTAGACGAGGGAGCCGCCGCCGACACCGGCGCCGCTCATGATGAAGGTGTCCTTCAACAGGGTCAGGCGCTGGATGCCGAAACATCCCAGGCGTGGCGCCCACAGGAATTGCCGCGCGCGCCAGGAGTTCTTCGCGAACTCGTCGTCGGCGAAGCGGCGGCCGGCCTCGAGGACGCCGACCCGGTAGCCCTTCTCGGTCAGGCGCAGCGCGCTGACACTGCCCCCGAATCCCGACCCGATGACTACCACGTCGTAGTCGAACCCCATCGCCGCGCCCTTTCCTGGTGCCGATCGTCCTCCCGTACCGTATGGGCAGATCAGGGGGCGGACGCAGAGATCGACGGCCAGAAAATCAATAGTTCCGGTCACGCCGGTAGGCGGCCGGCGTGGTTCCGGTCCAGCGCTTGAAGGCGTGGATGAACGGCGTCGCCTCCGCGTAGCCGAGCCGGATGGCGATGTCGTCGATGGTCAGGGGCGTCCCCGAGAGCATCTCCTGGGCGAGCGCGCGGCGCACCTCGTCGAGCAGCGCCCGATAACTGGTCCCGGCCTCGGTGAGGCGGCGGCGCAGCGTCCGCACGCTCATGTTGAGCTCCCGGGCCACGGCCTCGATCGGCGGCGGGGTGGTGATACCGGTCGCGCCGCTGCCGGGCAGCAGTCGTTCCCGGACCTCGGCCGCGATACCGGTACGTGCGCTGCGGCGTTGCACCAGATCCCGGCACTGGGCGATACAGACCGCCCAGGTCTGCTGATTCGCCTGCGGCAGCGGCTGGGCCAGGATCTCCGGTGCGACGGTGAACATGGTGTGCGCGCGCCCGAAGCGCGGCCGCGCGCCGAGCACGGCCTCGAGCCGGTCGGCGTAGGGGGGTTCGTCGTAACCGAATTCCATCCGGGCGAAGGAGAAGTCGTGGCCGAGCAGATCGGCCATCACCCGATGCATGGCGACGATGTCGCGTTCCACCAGGAAGGTCTGCACATCGGGCGGGATGAGCTCGTGGTGAATCCAGGCGATCACATCGTCGCGCCGGTACTCGACGATCGGTGTGCAGAAGGCGAATCCGAGGCGGTAGTACCGCATCGCCAGCGAAATCGCTTCGCGCAGAGTGGGGCTGGTGACGCAGGCGAAGCCGAAGATGCCGAAGGTGCTCAGCCGGTACCGCCGCCCGACCTCGACGCCGAGCGCGGGGATCTCGCCGAGTTCGGCGACCAGATTGCGTACCACCGCCAGTTCGGCCTCGGCCGGGATCTGGGCCCCGGGATCGGTGAGTGCGGCCGGCCCGATACCGGATCCGGTGAGCAGCCGCGCCCGGTCCACCCCGTGTTCGGCGGCGAATTCGATCATCACCGCGACGCTGGCGATCCCGCGGGGGAAGTTCCAGGTGCGGACCTCGGGCGCCTCGACGGTGTGCATGACACCATTATGGCCGAAAGTATTGATCACTCGGAACGAACGGATAGGGTTGTCGGATGGAGCAGGCGCAGTCCGCCGGCGGCCGGGAAGACCGCGATCGGGAATGGGACCGCGAGGTCCGTGGTGGTGAGACGGAAACCGAACAGCTGGACCGCAATCTGACCAGCCTGATTCAGGAATTGCGGGTGGTGCAGACGGGTGTGCAGCTGCTGACCGGCTTCCTGCTGACGCTGCCGTTCCAGGCCAGGTTCACCGTGATGTCCACGCCGATGCGCGGTCTGTATCTGGCGGTGGTGGCCGCCTCGATCGCGGCGACGGTCTTCCTGATCGCGCCGGTCGCCGCCCACCGCATCCTGTTCCGTCAGCATCGCCTCGGCAGCGTGGTGCGCACCGCCCACACGTTCGCGCTGGTCGGGCTGGCGCTGCTCGGCATCGCGCTCACCGGAGTCGCGGTGCTGATCTTCGACACGGTGGCCGGTGCGGTCGCCGCCATCGTCATCGGTGTGTGCTTCGCGGTGCTGTTTGGCCTGACCTGGTTCGCCCACCCGTGGCGGGAGCGCAGACGCGGTGGCCGGACGCGGTGAGGACGCCCACAGCGGCCCGAAATAGCGGTCGGAGGGCGTTTCGTGCCGGGGTGGCCGGGTATCGCGCCCGATGTCAGTGATTTCGACGCGTTGGAGGTGAATCCCTTGTCGGAGCACGAGAAGGGCGGAGGCCGCGAAGGCCTCGAAGGCGTCGTGGAAGGCGCGAAGGGTAAGGCCAAGGAAGCCGCCGGCCAGGTATTCGGAAAGGACGACCTGCGCGAGGAGGGCAAGGCCCAGCAGAGCCGCGCCGAATCGCAGCGCGAGGCCGCCCAGAAGGAGGCCGAGGCCGAGAAGCACCGCGCGGAAGCCGGTGTGGAGGAGAAGCGGCAGCAGGCCTACCAAGGCAAGGGCGGCTCCTGACGGCGACGTGAGGAGAGTAACCCGAAGAAAGGGGTGCCCGGCCGTATCGGCCGGGCACCCCTTCTCCATTCGAACGTCGTGCGCGAGAATCGGATTCGCACCGGGGATTCGTGATCCTCGGTATTACCGGCCCAGCGCGCTGGCGAGTTGTTTCTTGGTCATCTTGGAGCGGCCCTTGATATTGCGTTGGCGCGCTTCGTTGTAGAGCTGATCACGGGTCGGGCCCTGTGACCCCTTGCCGGACCGCTGGCCGCCGCGGCGCTGCGGAGACATATCGTTGGTGGAACTGCGGCTCGCGGTACGAGTTTTGCCCGCCTGCGCGCGATTCTTGTTGACCGTGCGTGCGCCGATTTCCTCTGCACGGCCTTTGCTCGCACCCCGTTTCCGAGCCGAGGACTTCACATGTTCGTATTGGCGTTCTTCTTTGGCAGACCATTCCTTGGGCATGACTACACCTTTCGGTCGTGTGGATGGACGGTTCGATCCCTAGGTCGGCTGCGGCTCGCAGAGCGCCTGCTGCCGAAGACTTTTCAGCGTGCGCGACAGAATGCGGGAGACGTGCATCTGGGAGATCTGCAGTTTCTCGGCGATCTGATTCTGCGTCTTGGATTCGAAGAAGCGCATGATCAGAATTCTGCGTTCGCGGGTGGGCAGCGCATCGATGAGCGGCCGCACCGCCATCGCGTCCTCGGTCAGTTGGTAGCACTGTTCCTCGGCGCCGAGCTTGTCCATGATCGCGCCGTCGTCGGTGTCGACGACGGCGTCGATGGAGTTCGGCTGGTAGGCGTTGCCGGCGATCATGGCCTGCACCACCTGCGGACCGTCGACGTCGAGGGCGTCGGACAGTTCGCGGGCCGTGGGCATGCGTCCGAGTTCGTGAGCCAGATGTTCGGTCGTCGGACCGATGCGCAGCCACAATTCCTTGACTGCGCGCGGTACCCGGGTCGACCAGGTGTAGTCGCGGAAGTGACGGCGAACCTCGCCCATCACCGTCGGCACGGCGAAGGAGAGAAATGAATTCCCCCGTGCCGGATCGAATCGATCGACTGCCAGGACGAGACCGAGCCTCGCCACCTGGTGCAGATCGTCGAACGTCTCGCCGCGGCCGGAGAATTTCCGGGCGATATGCTCGGCCAGCGGCAGGCAGAGTTCGATGATTTCCGCTCGGACCGACTCCCGATGCGGATCGGCATGATCCAGAGCGGCCAGTTTCTCGAACCAGGGTTCGATGTTGTCATAACTGTTGGCACCGTGGCGTGCGGCGGTTTCGGCACGACGGGCGATCGGTTCATGTGTCATTCGAGATACCTCGCTTCCAACTGAATCCGACCCAGACTGGGTACCCGTTGGTGCGGCTCTCAAAAGACGTCGACCGGCGCACGCCGGAATATTCGCCTATTTCCAGGCGATGACCAGGTCGTACGCCGATTCGAACATATCCGGCGCGAGCCGGAATTTTGCGGTTTCAGCCTTTCGGCGTGTTGCCGACCCGCCGGTCGTAGTCCGCGCGGGCGGCTCGATCGACCTCGTCGGTGAATATTCGGTGCACTCCCATGCGGCGGGCGGTGAATTCACCGAATGCGCGCGGCGTGAGTTTGTCGAACGCCATCGCCACCCCGGCCAGCCGGGTGACCGAGACCCGTCGCCGCGGGCGCGCGATCAGCCGCACCACCGCCCGGGCGACATCCTCGGGTTCGGCCAGCAGGC
Organism: Nocardia aobensis NBRC 100429; assembly: GCF_000308375.1. Lineage (GTDB taxonomy): Bacteria > Actinomycetota > Actinomycetes > Mycobacteriales > Mycobacteriaceae > Nocardia > Nocardia aobensis. Next base: position 30,136 of record NZ_BAFQ01000179.1, read on the forward strand.
CCATGGGCGCCTTGGTTCCGGCGATCAGTTCGGTGCGGGTGAAGGTCGGTAACACTGCCGAGAAGTGCACTCCACTGCCGCGGCATTCCAGCCGCATGGCCTCGGTGAAGCCGAGGACGGCCTGTTTACTCGCACAGTAGGTCGCCATGCCGGGCGTGGGATTCTCCCCGGCCAGCGACGCGATATTCACGATATGGCCGTGCCCGCGCGAAAGCATCTGTGGCAGTGCGGCTTTGGTGCCGTTCATGACACCGAGGACATTGACCTCGAGGATGCGGCGGGTGATGGTGTCGGATTCGTCGGTGAAGCGGCCGACCGGCATGATGCCGGCATTGTTGATCAGGACGTCGACGGGGCCGGCCTCGGTCTCGACCGTCGCGAGGAAGTCCGCGAACGATCCCGGGTCGGTCACGTCGAGCGCCAGGGCGGCCGCGGCGCCGAGCCGCGATCCGGCCTCGGCGACGGCGGCCGCATCGATATCACCGAGCGCCACCCGCGCACCGGCGTCGCGCAGGTGTTCGGCGATCGAATAGCCGATACCCCGTGCGCCGCCGGTGACGGCGACCACCGTTCCCGGCAGTCCGGTGCTCACCCGCGCCGCCGGTACCGGACGGTGCACGGCTGCTGCAACTGCACCACCATCTTGGAGTGGTCGTTGCGGTAGCTGTCGGAGGGCTGCGCCATCTCGAATTCCCAGTCCCGCAACAGGATCGAGAAGATCGCCTTCAACTGCATGAGGGCGAACGCCTGACCGACACAGCGATGCCGTCCGGCGCCGAACGGGATCCAGGTCCACCGGTTCACCAGATCCGCCTGGTTGGGATCGACGTAGCGGCCCGGATCGAAGCGGTCGGGCTCGGGGAAGTCCTCCGCGATCCGGTTGGAAACCGCCGGCGTGGTCGCGACCAGATCGCCCGGTGCGATGCTGTGCCCGCACACCTCGAATTCGCCGCGCGCGACGCGCATCAGGATGATCAGCGGCGGATGCAGCCGCAGCGTCTCCTTCAACGTCGCCTCGAGCTGCGGAATCTGGCGCAGCGCATGGAAACTCACGTCCTGGCCGTCGGCGTAGAGCTCGTCGAGTTCGCCGACGACCCCGGCCAGCACCTCGGGATTGCGCAGCAGTTCGATGGTCGTCCAGGCCGCGGTGCCGGAGGTGGTGTGGTGGCCGGCGAACATCATCGAGATGAAGATGCCGGTGATCTCGCTGGCGGAGAACCGCAACTCGCCCTGTTCGTCGCGGATGGAGACCAGCACGTCGAGCATGTCGCGATCCTCTTTGCCCTGCGGCGGATTCGCGATGCGGCCGTTCATGATCTCCTGGACCAGTTCGACCAGCTTCGCGCGCGCCTCGTCGCGGCGGCGGAAACTCTCGATCGGCGCATAGGGGTCGACGTAGCACAGCGCGTCGGTGCCGCGTTCGAGTTCGTGGTACAGGTGCGCGAACCGCTCGTCGAGTTCCTCCCGGAACTTCTTGCCGATCAGACAGGCCGAGGAGGTGTAGATGGTCAGCTCGGCGAAGAACTCGAGCAGGTCGATTTCGCCCTCGTCGCCCCAGCCCTTGAGGATGCGGTGCACCTCGTGCGCGATGGTTTCGGCGTGCCCGCGCATGAAGTCACCGCGCAGCGCCTGGTTGTGCAGCATCTCCTTGCGGCGCTCGGGGCTGGCGTCGAAGACCACGCCGTCACCGAAGATCGGCTTCATGAACGGGTAGGCGGCGCCCTGGTCGAGATCCTCGTCGGCCGCGCGGAAGAAGAATTCGTTCGCCTCGGCGCCGGAGAGCAGGATGACGTCCTTGTCGGCCAGCCGGAACGAGCCCACATCGCCGCACTCGGAGCGCACCCGCCGCATCAGGGCGATCGGATCGGTGCGGAACTCTTCGAGGTGGCCGTGCTCGTGCTCGCCCCCGGAGACCTGCCGCGGCTTGACCAACGTCATGAGAAATCCTTCCGCATTTCCGGATCCATCCGTGATGGACACGTGTCTGGACGGTACTACGGAAGGGTGGGCGAGGCAAGGTCCGGCACTGTTTCGGGCAGTGCCGGACCGGTGTGCGGGACGGCGTCGGGTGCGGGTGCTCAGCGCAGGACCGGCGCCGAGCGCACGGTGCTGAGCTGCCGGATGATCGCGGCGGCGTGGTTGTCGAACCGCTCCCGGTCGATGGTGATGTCGCCGATCAGATACGGGCGGTAGCAATAGGCGAGCGCGCCGAAGATGGCCATCGCGTTGAGCGTCGCGTCGGTCTCGTCGGGGGCCGGGGTGTCGGTGTCGTCGGCGGCGATCACCGAGGCGATCGGCCCGGTGATCACCGCGACCAGTTCGCTGCCGCGCCGGGTCAGTGCCGGGGTCGCGATCGATTCGACGAACAGGATGCGCCCGCGCCGGGGGTCCTCGGTGAGGAAGTCGGTGAACGCGCGCACCACGTGACCGAACAGCAGATCCCGGTCCTCGGGGGCGTCGGCCAGTGCGGCGAGCAGTCGATCCCGGCACTGTTCGACGGTGTTCTCGAGGACGGTGGTCATCAAATCGTCGAGATTGGCGAAACTCTCGTAGAAATAACGTTCGGTGAGCCCGGCCTGTCGGCATACTCCGCGCATCGAGGTCTCGGCCGCGCCGGCGCCGGCCATGAGCTCGTAACCGGCCTGCAGCAGCCGTTCGCGACGTGCGGCGATGCGATCGGCCGGTTCGCGCCCACGCCAGGGGCGGCTGCCCGTTTTCGGAATGTGCGGCGAATCGGCCATGGCCGTGATGCTACCGGGGGACGGTGACGAGGCGTTTTGTTGACATCGACCGCTGTTGACATCCAGTGATGTCAACATTACGGTCGGAGCATCGCTTCGACCACCTGCAAGGACGCGCCATGAACACCTCGGTCTACGACGACCAAGCCCACGCGATCAGGGCCCGTGATGTGCGATTCGATTTCGACTCCGTCCCGATGCACTACATTCCGGGCGAGGTCATGGCGACCCACATCATCAATGTGATGCACCTGGTTCTCCCGGAGGGGGAACGCGCGATGGCCGCGGCCCTGGCCGAGGCGCTGGCCTATATCGACGACGAGCGGCTGCGCGAAGAGGTGCAGGGCTTCATCGGCCAGGAGAATCAGCACGCCACCTCGCACGCGCAGGCACGTCGTCACCTGGAGTCGCTCGGGCTCGACGTGGCCCCGATGGTGGAGACGGTGGCCTGGCTGGTCGATCGGATACTCGGCGATCACGGCCTGACCGGCCGCGCCAAACACGAGTGGCTGTGCGAGCGGCTGGGCCTGTTCGCCGGGATGGAGCACTACACCGCCGTCATCGGCGAATGGCTGCTCACCAACGACGTGCTCGAGGCCAAGAACATGCATCCGGCGATGCTGGACCTGATTCGCTGGCACGGCGCGGAGGAGGTCGAACACCGCAGCGTGGTCTACGACGCGTATATGCACGTCGACGGCGGATATCTGCGCAAAGCCCGCACGGCCGTGCTGGCCAGCTCGTCGTTGCTGGTGCTGTTCGTGGTCGCCGGCGGCTATCTGTTCGGCAAGGATCCCGACCCCCGCAAGGGACGGTTCTGGCCGTTGCAGTTCCTCAGTGCCTCCGTCCGTGGCGTGGTGCCGAGCATGTCGACCTTCCTGACCGAGATTCCGAGATATCTGCGACCCGGATTCCATCCTTCCCAGCTCGGAAGCATGGACAACGCGCTGCGGTATCTCGCGCAGTCGCCGGCGGCGCGCGAGGGCCGGCGATGACGGCGGTGGCGTACCCGGTCGCCGCCGACCGGCCGGAGTATCGGCCGCCGCTGCCGCTGCGGGCGGTCGGCGCCGTGTTCGACCTGTATCGCCGCGGCGTCACCACGCAACCGCCGATCGAGGTGCTGTCGCGGCCGAACCCGGTGCGGCGCAGTGGTTTCGAACGCGAACTGATCGTCGCCCGGCGCGAGACGCAGGCGGGAGACGTGGTGGTGCTGACTCTGGTCGCGCCCTACGGCGGGCAGTTGCCGCGCTGGGTTCCGGGCGCGCACATCGACGTGCTCCTGCCCTCCGGGCGCCAGCGGCAGTATTCGCTCAACGGTGACCCGGCCGATCGCGGGAGCTATCGCATCGCCGTGCGCCATCTGCCCCAGGGCGGCGGCGGATCCGACGAGATCCATCGCGACGTGGCGGTGGGGGACCGGTTGCGCGTGCGCGGGCCGCGCAACGCCTTCGGTTATATCGACGCCCCGCACTACATCTTCGTTGCCGGCGGCATCGGTATCACCCCCTTGCTGCCGATGGTGGCCGACGCGGAACGGCGCGGAATCGATTGGCGGCTGGTCTATCTCGGCCGCAGCCGGGCGACGATGCCGTTCCTCGACGAGCTGTCGGCCCATCGCGGCGGACGGCTCGAGATCCGGCCCGACGACGAATTCGGGATCGCCGACCTCGATCTGATTCTGGCCGACGTACCGCGCGGGACCGCGATCTACGTCTGCGGTCCGCCGCCACTGATGGCCGCCGCGCTGGACACCGACGCCGCCCACGAGCCGACCGTCTCGGTCCACACCGAACGTTTCTCGCCGCTGCCGGTGCAGCAGGGCCGGCCGTTCCGGATCCGGCTGCGGCGCAGCGGTCACACCGTGGACGTGGCCGCCGACGAGTCGGCCCTGGCGGCCATCGGCCGGGTCCTGCCCGACGTCGCCTATTCGTGCCGGCAGGGATTCTGCGGCACGTGCGCGGTGACCGTGCACGCCGGCGCCGTCGACCATCGCGATCGCCGGCTGAGTCCCGCCGAACGCGAGACCACCATGCTCACCTGCGTCTCGCGCGCGGCGGGCGACATTCTCGAACTCGACCTGTGAGCACGAGACCGGTTGTTTCGGGCAACGACGCCCGCACCGAAAGGAATTCGACGATGGCAGTATCCGAGAGCGCCCCCGCCGAACACACGCCGATCGCGGTGATCGGCGCCGGAGTCGCCGGAATCGGCCTGGCGGTGGCGTTGCGCGCGGCCGGATTCGAGGACTTCCTGATTCTCGAACGGGCCGACGATCTCGGTGGCACCTGGCAGGCCAACACCTATCCCGGCTGCGCCTGCGATGTGCCCTCGCACCTGTACTCCTATTCCTTCGCGCCGAATCCCGACTGGTCGCGCACCTACGGACGACAGCCCGAAATCCTGGGTTATCTGCGCGATGTCGCCGAGCGCCACGATGTGGTGCGGCATATGCGTTTCGGCACCGATGTGGTGCGCGCGCAATGGGACGAATCGCGGCGGCGGTGGCTCGTGCGCACCGACCGGGGCGTGCTCAGCGCGGATGTGCTGATCTCGGCGGTCGGCCCGTTCAGCGAGGCGAAGATTCCGAATATGCCGGGGCGCGAGACCTTCCGCGGCACCCAGTTCCACTCGCTGCACTGGAACCACGAGCACGATCTGACCGGCGAGCGCGTCGCCGTGATCGGCACCGGCGCCTCGGCGGTGCAGTTCATCCCCGAGATCGCGCCGAAGGTGCGACGGCTCACGGTCTTCCAGCGCTCCGCCCCGTGGATCGTCTCCCGCCTGGATCGGTCCACCCTCGGCGTGGAGCGCGCACTGCTGCGCCGGGTGCCGCTGCTGGGCACCGCGCTGCGGGGCGCCTACTACGCCGGTATCGAGAGCTTCGGACTGGTCGGATTCGTCGACCGTCGCTTCCGCCATCCGTTCCAGGCGTTGTCGGGGATGCAACTGCGCCGCCAGGTCCGCGATCCGGCCCTGCGCCGGAAACTGACCCCGGACTACATGATCGGATGCAAGCGCGCGATCTTCTCCGACGCGTACTATCCGGCCCTCACCCGCGACAACGTCGACGTGGTGACGGAATCCATCGCCGAGATCCGCCCCGGATCGATCGTCACCACCGACGGCGCGGAACATCCGGTCGACACCATCGTCTGGGGCACCGGGTTCGGCGCGATACCGAAACTCTACGACCGGATCGAAGGTGTGGGCGGACTGACCGTGGCCGACCACTACCGTCGCCGGCCCAGTAGTTATCTGGGTGCGGCGATCGCGGGCTTCCCGAATATGTTCCTGACCCTCGGTCCGTTCGGCGCCGCCGGGAACCAGTCCGCGATCTTCATGATCGAATCGCAGATCGCCTACATCGTCGACGCTCTGAAAACCCTGCGCGACAATGATGTCGACCGCGTCGAGGTCCGGGCCTCGGCGCAGGACCGGTTCCTCGACGAGATGCGGCAGCGCAGTCGCGATACCGTGTGGCTGGGCGGCGGCTGCGACAGCTACTACACCACCGACAAGGGCGAGAACGCCGGGCTGTATCCGAACTGGAGTTTCGAATACCGCCGCCGCGTAGCGAGTTTCGACGCGGACTCCTACCTGCTGTCGCGCCACGTACCGGATCCGACCACCGCAGAGATGAGCAGTATCCGATGATCACAGGACCGTTCGATATGGTGCGCACGCTGCTGGCCCCGGTGCTCGGCGGGGGTGAGCGACTCGACGTGCGCGACAAGGTCGTGGTGATCACCGGCGGCGCCGCCGGCATCGGCTACGAGCTGGCCCGGCTGCTCTACGACCGCGGCGCCTACGTCGCGCTGTTCGATATCGACGCCGAGGCCGTGCGCGCGAGCGCGGCCGCGCTCGGCATCCGGGCGGTCGCGATCACCGTCGACGTGGCCGACCGGGAGGGGGTGCGGCTGGCTGTCGGACAGGTGCGGGAGAACTTCGGGCGCATCGATGTGGTGGTGGCCAACGCCGGGGTGGTCCCGCGCCCGGCCACCGTGCGGCTGCTCGATCCCGAGGAGTTCGACCGGGTGCTGGCGATCAACCTCACCGGCGCCTTCAACACCGTCCAACCTGCCCTCGACGACGTCATCGCGGCGCACGGTCACGTCGTCGTGGTCTCCTCGTGTGCCGCGTTCGCGCCCGGAATGGGCGGTTCGCCGTACATGGTGAGCAAGGCCGGGGTGGAACAGCTCGGGCGCGCGCTGCGGGTGGAACTCGGCGGAACGGGCGCCTCGGCCGGAATCGCCTATTTCGGCGTGGTGGAGACGGCGATGACCCACGACACCCTGGACGCGGACGAGCTGGGCGCCGAATTCGGCGCGCTGCTGCCCTGGCCGCTGAATCAGCGCATCACCGCGCGGCGGGCCGCCGAGGTGATCGCCGGTGCCATCGAACGCCGGTCCGCGCGCACCGTGGCGCCCGCGGGGTGGGAGCCGTACGCCCTGCTGCGGGGCGCGGTCAACGTGGCCCTGGATCACAAGCTGAGCGTCGACGAGCGGGTGCGCTCGCTGACGCAACGGCTCGAACAGCGCATCCTCGCAGATCGCGGCCGGTAACCGGGTTCGTAAATCTGAGAGATTTCAAAGGATCGGCACAGATTCCGATCAGGACCGATCGGCACCATGGAACCCGAGGACCCACTCGGCGAGATGAGGTGTGCGATGGTCGATATCGAGATCACGGGTACGACGGTGACCGTCCATGTCCGTGGCACCCATCGTTTGCTCTCGCTGTGCGAGCGGGTGCGCTTCGATCTGTCCCATATCGTGGCCGTCGCGCCCGCCGAGGTCGATCTGCGGCCGCCGTGGATGCGCGCGCCCGGCACCTTCTTCCCGGGCGTGATCGCGGCCGGTGTCTTCCGCGGCAAAGGCCGCAAGGAGTTCTGGGATACCCGTTTCGACGGCCGTGGGGTGCGGATCGAACTGACCGGCACCGAATTCAGCCGGATCGTCGTCGACGTGGAGGAGCCGGACGAGGTGCGCCGGATGCTGGCGCGCGCCGCTGCCGCCTGAGCCCCCGCACGCGCACCCCGAACGGGGTGAAACCCGCTGCCTCACAGCCCATTGCGACACGCCCAATCGGCGTGCCGCGCGCGACACGCCGAATAAGTCTGGCATTGGGGCTAATCCGCAGTTTCGCAGATGGCGGTTCATCGACTATGAATGGCATGTGCCGTTCCCACTTCGTGAACACTTGCCGGCCACCGTATCTCACCGGGCGGTGGTCTAGTTGACCGTCGAACACCCCGGAGAAGATGAGGTCAGGCAGCTCGCGCGACGGGTCGAGAAGGCCCGCGGGCGGCTTGCGTACCAGTTCGATCCGGCGCTGACCGAGGCCCTCTCCGAGAACGAGCTGCAGGCCGAACGTGAACTCGCGGAGAAGATCCGCGAGCAGGAACGCGAACAGCGCTGGAAAAATGTACAGGCGGCGGCATCGACGTCCGACCGCGCCAGGCAGACCTCCGAAGCGATCGCGAAGGCCGATATGCGAGATCTGTTGATGGCCCGCAAGGCAATTGCGGCGCAGAGACGAGAATCCAGCCCGCACGCCAAGGTGGCGTCGCTGTATCGGCATCGCGCCTGGTCGATGCGTGCTCTCGCGGGTGTGGTCATCGCCGGCATGCTGTGGTCGGCCGTCAACGTGCAGCACAACATCGCCCCCGGTGGCCCTACCGATCCGCTGTACTGGTTCAGCTACCTGCTCGAAGGCATGATCAGCGTCTGCCTGGTCATCATCATGATCGGCACCAACAAGGTCGCCGAATGGGGCATCCTGGAGAGCCGCCGTCAGGTCGCGCTCGCCGAACTGGCCCTGCTGGCGCTGACCGTCGGCCTCAACACCTACCCGTACCTGCGCAGTGGCGACTGGTACAACGTCGGCGTGCACGCGGTGGCGCCGGTGATGATCGGTGTGGCGCTGCTGGTGCACGACGCGGCAAGTCAGCGCTACGGCCAGGCCATCACCCAGGCCACCGATCAGATCCGCGATCTGCCCGACCCGGCCGAACAGATCCGCCGCAGCATGCCGACCTTCGTCAGCTTCATCCGGCAGTCCGCGCCCGACACCCGCCCGGCCCCGATGGCCGCGCTGCCCGGCGCCGGCGACACCACCACCGAGGCGCCGGCCACCGAATCCGCGCGCACGGTGGAGACGGTCGATCCGATCGTCGAGCCGGACATCTGGACCCCGAAGAAGTCCTCGACTCGCCGGTCCGATACCGATGCGGCGGATTCGGTCGCCGACGGCAAGGCGAGCAAGCCACCGAAATCCGATGCCGCCGACGACGACTCGGATCCGCTGAGCGCCTACGACACCGGCCAGTTCCGCATCGCGGACAGCCTCGAGCAGGAACTCGAACAGATCCGTGCCGAGCGGAAGGCGGCCCGCGCCGCGAAGCAGCGCGCGGCCTCCAACGGCTCGATCATCGACTGATCCATACCCCGGTACGTCCCCTCGTACCGTCTGCACAACAGCCCGGCGCGACCAGCGCCGGGCTGTTGTCGTTCCCGACCGGCGTGGCATAGATCACAACCGGCCGCCTCCGGCTACAGTGCCTGCGGTCAGCGCAATCATTGCCGGCGTTTTCGGGTTTCGTGGGGAAGTTCGAGGAGGCGTGGTGAGCATCCGCAAGCAGGCGCTCGGATTCGGCGCATTCGCCATCGTCTCGGTTCTGGTCACGGTGGTGATCTGGAATACGCTGGCGCGCACGGTGAACGGCCCTACCGACCGTTATTCGGCGATCTTCAGCGATGTGCTCGGGCTGCGGCCCAACGACGACGTGCGCATCGCCGGGGTGCGGGTCGGCAAGGTCACCGCGATCGGCTTCGACGTCAACCCCCAGACCAACAAGCATCTGGCGAAGGTGACCTTCGAGGTGCAGCGCGATCAGCACCTCTACAGCGACACCAAGGCGCTGGTCCGCTATCAGAACCTGATCGGTCAGCGGTATCTCGCGCTGGCGCCCGGTACCGCGCCGGATTCGCGCCTTCTCGCGGCCGGTGGGCGGATCCCGCTGGAACGCACCGAACCCTCCTTCGATATCTCGGCCTTCCTCAACGGTTTTCAGCCGCTGTTCGAGAATCTGCTCCCGGAGCAGGTGAACGACCTGTCGACGACGTTGATCCAGGCGCTGCAGGGCGACGGGGTGTCGTTGTCCACCTTCATCACCCAGGCCGCCGCACTGGCCACCGACTTCGAGCGGCGCGACGCGATTCTGAAAGACATCATCACGAACCTGTCCGGAGTGATGTCGGGCCTGGCCCGGCGCAGCGACGAACTGGAAACCCTGATCACCCAGACCCGCGCGCTGGTCAGCGGCCTCTACGAACAGGGGCAGTCGCTGCTGGCCTCGACGGAGCAGATCGCCGGTGCCACCGATAGTTTGGTGGCGATGGTCTCGCAGGTGCAGCCGAAGCTGGTCCCCGCGCAGAACTCCACCCGGGACGCGCTGACGCTGCTGATAAACAACGGCGCGAAATTGGATCAGGCCGCGATCGATCTGCCCGGAATCCTGTCCGATGTCGGCAAGTTCTCCGGGGACGGGACCTACGCCACCGCGTATCTGTGCTCTCTCGACATCTCGCTGTACGGCATCCTGTTTCCGCGTGGATTGTTCTCGCAGATCGGCGGACACAACCAGTCGGCGGTCTGCCGCCCCTGACCCAGGACGGCAACGGGCCCGGCTCCGAAGCAGGAGCCGGGCCCGTTGTTCGTGCGCTCAGGCGCGACTGCGGATCGCCTTGTAGATGACCAGAATGATCACGGCACCGACGATCGCGCCGAGGAAAGTGTGCTGGACGGGCGGGTGGACGCTGAACTTGTGCGGCGCGAAGACCAGACTGCCCAGGGTCCCGCCGACGTAACCGCCGACGATGCCCAGCACGATGGTCAGAATCCAGCCGAAGTTCTCCTTACCGGGAACCAGGAGGCGAGCGATCGCACCGGCGATGAGGCCGATGATGATCATCGTGATGATACCCATGGTGAATCTCCTTGCGGGCAACCTGTAGGGGACCCGACGGTAGCAGGGGAAAGGCCCGGTTCGCAGGCGCACGACGTCGCCCCAGGCGAATTCGCGCCCGGGGCGAAGGGGTGTGCCGGCCGATTACAGGTCGACGGGAGTCTTCTTGGCCACGCTGCGGACCTCGATGGCGTAGATCATCTCCATCACGCCCATGAAGATCAGCCACCAGCCGACGACCAGTGCCAGCACGGTGATCGAGTGGATGGGCCAGACCACCAGTGCGATACCGCCGATCAACAGCAGGATGCCGAAGAAGATCGACCAGCCGCGACCCGGAACCCCTTGCGGCGTCTCGGCTCCCGCGACCATGGCGGCGATGCCGCGGAACAGCCAGCTGATGCCGATCCACAGGCCCAGCAGCACCAGGGAGTTGCCGATGCTGCGGAAGGCGAAGAAGGCGAGGATGAACGACAGGATGCCGCTGATGAGGGTCAGCACCCGGTAGCCGGTGCTGACGTGCGGGCCGAAGGCGGCGATCAACTGCAGGATTCCGGAGATCAGCAGGTAGACGCCGAACAGAATGCCGGCCACGGCGAGCGTCGGACCGGGCCAGACGAGCACGATAATCCCGACGATCACCGACAGCAGGCCGATGACCAGCAATGATTGCCATGCGCCACGGGCCAATTGGTGCAATGGCCCCACGTAAACTCCCTCTTTGCTGGTTGTCATGTGGGCAGGATAAGTCCAGTGGGCTCGATAGCGGGCAATTAACCAGTATCGAACGAGTTACGTTGTGCGAGCGAGCGCCGCGGGCGCGGCACCGGCGATGGCGAGAATTCGTGCCGGAATGCCCCTCGATGCACGAAATCGGCGCGGCGCCCTGCCCAGGCGGCGGTTTTCGCATCGGCCGCTGCGCTGGATGGCCGGATATGCCTCCCGGATCGGACCCTGATCGAGCGCGGGCCGCAGTCCCGCGGTCGAGACCCCTTACCGGGAGATGGAGTGCTCATGATTCTCGTGACCGGATCCACCGGAACCGTCGGACGTGCCGTGATCGATCACCTGCTCGCCGCGGGTGAACCGGTGCGCGCCCTGACGCGTCGCCCCGATGCCGCCGCACTGCCACCGGGGGTGGAGGTCATCGGCGGCGATCCCGGGCGGCCGGACATGTTGTCGCGCGCCCTGCGCGGGGTATCGCGGGTATTTCTACTGTCGTCCGGGCCCGAGCTCGCCGAACACGACCGCAATATCGTGACCGCGGCCGCGCGGGCGGGGGCCGAGCGCGTCGTGAAGCTGTCCTCGGGGCGCGCCGGCGATTCCGAGGCGACCGATCCGATCCCGGCCTGGCATCGCGCCGGTGAGCGTGCGGTTGTCGGCAGCGGGCTCGCGTGGACGATCCTGCGCCCCTTGGGCTTCATGTCGAACGCTCTGCACTGGGCACCGACGGTCCGCGAGCACGATACGGTCTACGCGCCCTACGGGCACGGGCGTATCGCGGTGATCGATCCGGCGGATATCGCCGCGGTCGCCGTCGCCGCACTGGTCGAGGCGGGGCACGACGGCCGTATCCATACGCTGAGCGGGCCGCAGGCGTTGACGCCGGCGGAGCAGACCGGGATTCTGTCGGAGGTTCTGGGGCGGCCGCTGCGCTATGTGTCCACCGAACCGGCGCAGGCGCATGCCGCCCTGCTCGGCGCCGGGGTCGACGAGGTCATGGCCGATGCGATCATGGCGCTGCGGGCCACCGCGCTGGATTCGTTCACCTCGGTGATCCATCCGGACGTGGAGCGGATCACCGGCCGCCCCGCCCGCACCTTCCGGGAATGGGCCCGCGACCATCGCGCCGATTTCGAATAGGCCACGGCCGCAATGGATTCACGCCGGCCGCACCGGTCGTCGGCGGTCGGCGCGGCGGCGATGGATAGGCTGGGTGCGGGTATCGACACCTGTCCACCGCTGCGCAGAATCGAGGCGTCATGGAACTGAGTCTGCACTACTGGAACTTCTCGACTCCCGCCGATCCGGCGCGCACCGCCGGTGCCATCGCGGAGACCGCGCGGATCGCCGAGGAAGGCGGTTTCACCGAATTCACGGTGATGGATCACTACTTCCAGATGGAACACACCGGGGTGGCCGAGGAGTCGATGCTCGAGGCCTATACGACCCTGGGGTACGTCGCCGCGCTGACCGAGCGGATGCGCCTGGCGGTACTGGTGACCGGGGTGATGTACCGGTATCCCGGCCTGCTCGCCAAGATCGTCACCACCCTGGATGTGCTGTCGGGCGGGCGGGCGCAGCTCGGTATCGGCGCCTCCTGGTACGAGCGGGAGCAGCGCGGGCTGGGTGTGCCGCTGGTGCCGATGGGGGAGCGTTTCGAACGACTCGAGGAGACCCTGCAGATCTGCCTGCAGATGTGGAGCGACGACAACGGCCCGTACCAGGGGACGCACTACCGGTTGGACGAAACACTGTGTGTACCGGCGCCGTTGAGCCGTCCGCGGCCGCCGATCCTGATCGGTGGTGGCGGAGAGAAGAAGACTCTGCTGCTGGTCGCCCGCTACGCCGACGCGTGCAATCTGTTCGCTTCCTCGCCCGAGGATGTCGCGCACAAACTCGACGTGCTGCGCGCGCACTGCGCGGCGGAGGGACGCGATTACGACGCGATCCGCAAGACCGCCACCTATATCGGCCCGGTCGTCAACGATCCCGATGCCTTCGTCGCCGACGCCGAACGCTATGCGGCACTGGGGATTACGCAATTCGACATCATGCCCGACCGGGATCCGGTCGAATACGCCGAACGTGCGGCGGAGTTGGTGCCGCGGCTGCGTTCACTCTGATTTGTTCACTCTGATGGGTTCACCCGGATGCGCGGCCGTACTCGCCGAAGGCCGGTTCCAGCAGATCGAAGATCCGCTCGGCCTCGGCGGTGACGGTGGCCGCGACGTGGTGGCGCGACGCGCCCGACAGTTGTAGCTGCTGAATCCGCTGGAACAGCAGGCGGCAGGCCGCCGTGAACTGGGCGGCGGCCGCGCGGCGCAGCAGATCGTCACCGGGCAGTACCTCGGCCAGGGCCTGTTCGCGCAGCTCGTGGAGTTCGCGCACCCGCGCGGTGAGCGTGGGGCTGTCGGCGAGCATGCGGCTGAATTCCGGCCCCGAGAAGCCGAGGTCGGCGGCGTGATCCTGTGCCGCGGTACGGAACCGGCGCCGTAGCGCGTCGAGGGCCGATTCGTTCGCGGCGCGGGCGGTCACCGCTGCGGCGAGAGCTCCGACGAACTGCTCGTGATGGTCCAGCGCCAGATCCTCCTTGCGGGGGAAGTAGTTGGTGACGGTCTTCTTCGCCACTCGTGCGGCCTCGGCGATCTCGGCGATCGTGGTCGCCTCGAATCCGCGCTCGATGAACAGCCTGGTCGCGGTGTCGGAGATCTCCTGGCGGGTCCGCTGCTTCTTGGTCTCCCGCAGTCCCGGGGGTGCGCTGGTCATGAAAGAAGGTTACCACCGACGTAAAATTCGCCTTGACGTATGTTGAGACCGCTGCCTAATCTTACGTCGGTAGTAAGAATTCGATGAGGCTGCCGTAACAGCTGCCGAGTCATCTCCGAGTATCAGTTCGCGGCCGCATGCCGCCCAGGTCGAAAGACGCTGTCAGTGCGCGCAATTCAGTTCACTCCCGCCGCGGATCGCATCGCCGAGGCCCGGATCGTGGCGATCGAGCGTCCCGCGCCCGGCCCTGGGCAATTGCTGGTCCGCACCGAGTTGACCGGTGTGAGTGTCGGACTGGTACGGATGCTGCGGGCCGACGCCGCGGCGAATCCCGGTGGGGAGATGGTCGGAACGGTGGTCGCGGTGGGCTCCGGCCTCGAGGAAACGTGGATCGGCACCCGGGTGGGCGGTGTGGTGTTCGCCTCGTTGTATGCCGAATACGTCTGTGCCACACCGGCGATGGTCACCGAGATCCCGGCCGGTGTGCCGGCGGCCGACGCCCTGGCCGTGGTGCGTGGCGGCCTGGTCGCGATGGGCGTGGTGCGGGCCGCGAAATCCGTTGCGGGCAGCTCGGTTCTGATCACCGCCGCTGCCTCCGGGGCCGGACATCTGGCGCTGCAGCTCGCCCGGGCGGCCGGAGCGACCCGGGTGGTCGGCGCGGTCGGATCGGCCGGCAAGTTCGATTTCGTGCGGGAGTGCGGCGCCGATGCCGCGCTGACCTACGACCGTCCGTGGTCCGAGACCTTCGACATCGTGCTCGACGGTGTCGGCGGCGAAATGGTGCAGCGCGGGGTGGACAGCCTGGGAGCACACGGCACGCTGGTCGCCTTCAGTGCGGGCGGCGGCGCGGTCGACACCTCCACGCTGCTGGGTGAACTCAAAACGGTCACCGGTTTCTCGATGGGACTGCTGTCTCGGACCGAACCCCAACTGATCGAGCGGTATCGGGCGGAGTTGTGGAAGCTGTTGGAGCAGAATGTGTTACGGCCGCACGTGCAGGTGCGTGACTGGACCGAACTGGATGCCGTCGTCGATCTGATCGCCACCCGCCGCACCGTGGGGCGGATGGCGATCAGCGCCGGGCCCGGCGTGTGATGAGCGCGCTCGCGCTCACAACACCGCTTGGGTCTGGGTGACCTTGCCGACGAGTTTGCCGGCGTCGTCGTGGATTTCGGTCTCCACCACGATGAAACTGCGCCCCGCGTGCAGCGGCGTCGAGGAGGCCACCGCGTACCCGGACCGTACCGCCCGCAGGAAGTTCGTCTTCGACTCCACGGTCGTGGTGCCCTGTTTGCCCTCCGGCAGATTCAGGTACGCGCACACCGCGCCGGTGGCGTCGGCCAGCGACATCAGCACCCCACCGTGCAGGGCGCCGCCCAGCGTGCACAGGCTCTCGTCCCACGCGAGCCGACTGCGCACCAGCTTCGGCCCGTGCTCGAGCACCTCGACGCCGAGCTTCTCGGTGAACGGCATGGTGCTGTGGAACAGCCGGGTTCCTTCGGTATCGATCATGATGTCGAGCTTGCCCGTACGCGTGCGCGAGGTCCATTACCTTCGGGGTAACGATCGCGGGCGGACCGCATCGGCCACCAGTTCAGCGGGCCCATCAATCGCACCAGCGCCGGCACCAGCAGCATCCGAACCAGCGTGGCGTCGATGATCAGCGCCAGGATCATGCCGAGACCGAGGAACCGCATCGGGGTCAGCGGGGAGAGTGTGAAGGCACCCGTGATGAACACCAGAAGCGTTGCGGCGGCGGTGATCACGCGTGCGGTGCGAACCGTGCCGGTGCGGACCGCGGACACGGTGTCGCAACCGGCGTGGCGCGCCTCGACCATGCGTGAGAGCAGGAAGACCTCGTAGTCGGTGGAGAGCCCGAAGACGACGGCGATGATCAGCACCATCATTCCCGCCGAGAGCGGTCCCACGCTCACGTGCAGCAGATCGGCCAGATGGCCCCGGCAGAAGATCCAGGTCAGGACGCCGAAGGTCGCCGCCAGGCTGAGGAAGGCCAGCAGTACCGCCTTGACCGGCAGCACCGCCGAGCGGAACGCCGCGCCGAGCAGGATCAGCGTGGCGAGCACCATCACCGCGATCATCAGCGGCATCCGGGAGGTGATGGCCGCGACGCTGTCCACGGTGGCCGCGGTGTCGCCGCCCACCTGGATGTCGACACCGTCGGGTGGGTCGAGTTCCCTTATGCGCGTGACGGTTTCGGTGGCGGCGGGGGAGCGGTCGGGGTCGTTCAGCGCGGCGTGCAGCACGATCGCGTCGTCCACCGTGGCGAGTCGCTGCACGTCGTGCACACCCGGGATCGCGCCGAGCGCGCGGATCGCGGCGGCGGTGGGCCGGGAGTCGGGTGGGGTGCCGTCACCGCGCAGCAGGACGGTCGCGCCGCTGCCGGCCTCCGGGAAACGGGTGGCGAGTTCATCGACGCCGGCGCGCACGCCATTGCCCGCAGGCAGGGCCGTGTGGTCGACATCGCCGAGCCGGACGCCCAGCACCGGGGTGGCGAGTACGAGCAGCAGTCCGCCGACGGTGACGGCCACGACTCCGGGCCGGCGCACCACGGCGTCGACCACCCGGCCCCACCATCGCTCGGCACGCCGCTGTCCGCGGTCGAAGGCGTCTCGGCGCCAGCTCCAGGCGCCGACGCGGTGACCGAGCAGCGTGAGCGCGGCCGGCAGAACGGTCAGCGACAGCCCCGCGGCCAGCAGCACCGCCGCGATGGCCCCGAAGCCCAGTGATCGCAGCACGGCCTGCGGGAAGACGAACGTCCCGGCGAAGGCGCAGGCCAGCAGCAGCGCCGAGAATCCGACGGTGCGGCCGGCGGTGGCCAGGGTGCGGGTCACCGCCTCGGGGACCGCGGCCCCCGCGGCGAGTTCCTCCCGGAAGCGAGTCACGACGAACAGCCCGTAGTCGATGGCCAGGCCGAGCCCCAGCAGCGAGGCCACGTTGACGGCGAACACGCTCACCTCGGTGACGTGCGCGATCACTCCGACCGCGCCCAGTGAGCCCACGACCGCGAGCACACCCACCAGCAGCGGCAGGCCGGCGGCGACCACCCCGCCGAACACCAGCACCAGAATCGCCGAT